>NZ_CP084622.1:2358710-2664637 GCF_020422885.1 Mesobacillus sp. S13
TGTTTTTTCAAGGAGCAAGGATGCTGACCACAGTGGACGAGAAGCTGGCGAAAATCGCTAAATTAGGAGCAAAGCATGCGGTTGTACACAGATTTGATGAGGTATATGCCAGTCGCAGTGCTTACGAATTCATTGACTGCCTGGCGAAACTGAATCCGGCTGAAATCATGGTTGGAGGAGATTTTCGCTTCGGCAAGGACCGGCTTGGAGATGTTTCTCTCCTTAAAAAATATTTTAAGGTCTCTGTTACTAAACCAGTCTGTTGCTCTCAGGGAGGCGTGATTTCTTCATCGAGGATCCGCCAGTTGATTTCTGAAGGTGAAATTCATCTCTCAAATGCGTTGCTCGGTTGGCCAGCAGGAAAATAAAGTACTATTTTACGAGAATAGGAGGGAGCAGTATGAAGCTGCTAGGGATTTCAGGCACGATCATCGGAGCAAAAACAGGCATCGTTGTCCGTAAAGTACTTGATGATGTGAAAAAGAAATACCCGGACATCGAGGTGGAAATGCTCGATATGATGGATTACGATGTGGAGTTTTGTGACGGACGTCCGCCAGAGAAATATTCAGCGGACACGAGAGCAGTGATTGAAAAAGTCTCATCTGCCGATTTTTACTTAATCGGAACACCCATTTTTCAGGGATCCATCCCTGGAGTTTTAAAAAATTTATTTGACCTCATTCACCCTGATGCCTTCCGGAATAAAGTGATGGGATTTGTCGCCAATGGTGGAACGTACCAGCATTTCCTGGTCATTGAAAATCAGTTGAAGCCGATTGCAGGTTACTTCCGGGCGTTTGTTGCACCAAGCTATGTGTACGCCAATTACGATCATTTTAACTCTGAAAATGAAATCATCGATGAAGATTTGCTGAAACGGATTTCAGGTTTAGCGGATGAAATCGTTCATATGCAAAAGTCATTGAAGGGCAGCGCTGCGAAGGTTACGGAGTAGGTTTACTATTTTACAAGAATTGAAGGGAGACGATTAGAGATGAAAAGCCAATTTGTTCCGATCAATCTTATGAAATTTATTGAGGAAAACAGGGATCAGCTGAAGCCGCCGGTCAATAACAAGGTAATCTGGAAGGATGCAGAGTTGATGGTCATGCTTTTGGGCGGGCCAAACAAGAGACGTGATTTCCACGTTGATCCATCCGAGGAGATTTTCTATCAGATTCAGGGAAGCTGCTACGTCGAGGTCATCAATGCTGAAGGCAAGCGTGAAGTCGTGGAAGTGAAGGAAGGCGAAATGTTCCATCTTCCAGCGAATGTGCCGCACTCTCCACATCGTGTAGCAAACACGATTGGTCTAGTAATCGAGCGTAACCGTGCTGAAGGTGAACTGGAGGATTTCGTCTGGTTTTGTGATGAGTGCGACCATGAAATGCACCGTGCTACCATTCAGCTGACTAACATCGAAAAACAGGTGAAAGAAGCGATTTCCAGCTTCAACGGAAATGAGGATCTGCGCAAATGTGATAACTGTGGACATATGATGCCGCCTGAAGCGAGTGAATGGAAATGCGAGTAGACTTCCATACGCATATCATTCCAGAGAATTTCAGCGAGCTGACGCAGCGATTCGGCGGTGAGAAGTGGCCGACGCTTGAGCGAACCTGTGCGTGCGGCGCTAACATCATGATCGCTGGCAAGGTGTTTCGCGAAGTGACCGACCAGGTGTGGGACGCTGAGAAGCGAATCAAGGATATGGAAAGGGAGGGAGTAGACATTCAGGTTCTTTCACCGATTCCTGTCACTTTCTCCTATTGGGCGCCAGCTGAGCAAGCGGAAATTTTAGCAAGGGTACAGAATGACTTTATTGCCGACCTGGTTAATCAGTATCCAACTAAATTCATCGGGCTAGGCGCTGTTCCGCTGCAAAACGTTGAGGTTGCGATTCGAGAAATGGACCGCTGCAAGCATGAGCTTGGACTGAGCGGGATTGAAATTGGGACGAATGTGAATGGCGTGAATCTCGATGATCCTCAGTTTATCGAATTCTTTGAGATGGCTGAGAAATGGGAAGTGCCTTTGTTCATCCATCCTTGGGAAACACTCGGAAAAGAACGGATGCCGCGCCATAACTTGATGTACACCGTTGGGATGCCTAGCGAAACGGCATTGGCTGGAGCAAGTTTGATTTTAGGCGGAATCATGGAAAAGTTCCCGAAGCTGAAAATCTGTCTGGCTCATGGAGGCGGTGCACTGCCGTACCTGCTGCCTCGCCTTGATCAGGGCTGGAAAGTGTGGCCGCACCTCCGCCTGCTTGATAAGCCGCCAAGTCATTACGCGAAGCAATTTTATTATGATTCGCTTGTGAATGAGCCGGTCAACCTCAATTATTTACTACAGAATTTTGGCCATGAGCGCATTATCATGGGATCTGATTATCCATTTTTGCTGAGGGAGGTTCCTCCTGGAAAGGTAATTGATGACACGGTCGGCTTATCGAAGGAACAAACGGAAGCGATGCTCGGTAAAAATGCACTCAGATTCTTGAATATTCCTGTTAAGGTGGGGAGTTGATTTTATGGAAAAGGCCTTAGTTACGCCAGAAGAACGATTGCAGGAGCTTGGTCTGTCCTTACCAGCACCCCGTCCGTCGGCTGGGAATTATGTGAGCTGTGTTAGGACTGGTAACCTGATTTTCACTTCCGGACAGGGAACGAATGAATACCGGGGCCGGCTTGGGGAGGATGTTTCCATTGAGGTCGGTTATGATGCTGCAAGGCAGTGCATGTTGAATTTGCTGACGGTGCTGAAGCAGGAATTAGGCGAGCTAAGCAAGGTCAAGCGGGTGGTAAAAGTACTTGGCTTCGTGAATAGCTCACCTGATTTTACCGACCAGCCAAAGGTCATGAATGGCGCTTCTGATTTGCTGGTACAGGTGTTCGGCGATCGCGGGAAGCATGGGAGATCTGCTGTCGGGATGGCGCAGCTGCCCTTGAATAACGCTGTTGAAGTTGAAATGGTCGTTGAAGTTGAGGATGAGGAGGGCGGATTAGGATGAATCTTGCTCAACCACAGGCTATAAAGGATGCAAAACTATTTATTAACGGTGATTATATTGATGCGGTGTCCGGTGAGACATTTGACACGATTGACCCATCGACAAACAAGAAGCTGGCCTCTGTGGCAAAGGCTGGTGTTGAGGATGCCAAACACGCCATCGATGTTGCACAGAAAACCTTCGAAAGCGGCGTCTGGAGCGAGATGCCTGTAGTGGAAAGAACAAAGATTTTGGTCAGGATGTCTGAACTTGTCATGGAAAAGGTGGATGAATTGGCGCTCGTTGAGACGCTCGATGTCGGGAAGCCAATCAAGGAAAGCCGTGGATTTGATATCCCACGGGCTGCAGCTAACCTGCGATTCTTTGCTGAAATGGCGAACTACATTAATCATGAGCATTATGACCAGTCTCGCTATATGTCCTATTCCAAATACGCTCCAGCTGGGGTGACAAGCTTGATCATTCCGTGGAACCTTCCGTTCATGCAGATGACCTGGAAGGCTTCGGCCGCAATGGCAGCTGGCAATACGGTTGTTGTGAAGCCAGCATCCTATACCCCATTGAGCGCAGTGATGCTTGGCGAGATTGCCAATGAAGCAGGACTGCCGCCTGGTGTGTTGAATATTATCACAGGTCCTGGCGGTACGGCAGGAACAGAGATGACGCGCAATCCATCAGTGCGGAGGATTTCTTTTGTTGGTGACAGTACGACAGGCCGCACGGTCATGCAAAACGCAGCTTCCCAGCTGATTCCCGTTTCTCTTGAGCTTGGCGGTAAATCAGCAAATATCGTATTTGAGGATGCTGACCTCGATGAAGCAGTTGCAGGATCGATTGAAGCTATTTTCAGGAACCAGGGCGAGATTTGCCTTGCAGGTTCACGCTTGCTGGTCCAGGAGAGCATTTACGATACTTTCATGGAAAAATTTGTAGCGGCGGCTCGCGCTTTGAAGGTGGGCAATCCACTCGACCAGGATACGGATATGGGAGCACTTGTATCAAAAGGCCATCTGGAAACCGTCGATGAGTATGTACAGATCGGATTAGGTGAAGGCGCTAAGCTCGCAACAGGCGGAAAGCGCATTAGCAGTCTTGGCGAGGGCAACTTCTATGAACCTACTGTTTTATATGATGTGGACAACAAGATGCGCGTGGCCCAGGAAGAAATCTTCGGCCCAGTGCTCGTCGTGATTCCTTTTAAAACAGAAGAAGATGCAATCAGAATTGCCAATGACTCTATGTATGGTTTAGCAGGAGTAGTTTGGACGAATGATCTGCGCCGCGCCCATCGAGTGGCTGCGAAAGTGAACTCCGGCTTATTGTGGATCAACTGCTGGTACTATCGCGACCTCCGCACACCGTTTGGCGGATCCAAAGCCAGCGGCATCGGACGCGAAGGCGGCAGGCACAGCTTCGAATTTTATACAGAGGCAAAGACGATTACGATGAAGCTTTAAAATTGGTTTCAACCGGATATATTAGCTCCAACCTGGAATAAGTTGGTTAACCGGAATTGTTTTGCGTCTTAACCGAAAAAACTGCTCAACTGGAGATTTAATTGTCCAAACTGGAGAAAAAAGCTGCCCAACTGGAGATATATTATTCAAACTGGAGAAAAAAGCTGCCCAACTGGAGAAATAATTGTCCAAACTGGAGAAAAAAGCTGCCCAACTGGAGAAATAATTGTCCAAACTGGAGAAAAAAGTAGTCTAACCGTAGAATAATTTGCTCCAACCGTATAAATAGGAGCCCAAATGTAGAAATAACTGCTCAAGCCAGCTAAATGGCTGGTCATCTATGTAATTTTCAGTTCAAAGGGGATTATTTGAGTAGTAACGTGGATTAAATCAGTCCTAACGGGGATTAAAACTCTTCCAAAGGGGATTAAATTGCGATCAACGGGGATTATTTTAACCACAACCGGTCATAGCCAGTCCAATTTGTATGAAAACGAACGCAACTGGTATTAAATCGCAATTAACTGGTATAAAAACCATTGTAACTGGTATTAAAACCAGCGCAACTGGTATTAAATCCATTCCAACTGGTATTAAAACTAGTTTTAACAAAAATCATCTCTATTTTAATAGAAAAGGAGGGTGGTTTCATGAACACAACAATAGAAAAAATTGCTGAAACGCTTATTGAAGCGGAAAAAAGTAAAAATCCCATTTCACCGCTGACTGCGCAATTCGAAAACCTTAATGTGACGGATGCTTACAATATCCAGCTAGAAGTTTTGAAAAGGAAGCTGGAAGAAGGGCGTACGGTTATTGGCAAAAAGGTTGGCCTGACGAGTGTGGCGATGCAGAAGATGCTTGGTGTCGATGAGCCTGATTATGGCCATTTGCTTGATGATATGAAGGTCTCGAATGGCGGTACAGTAAAGGTGTCCGACTTTCTCAGCCCGAAAATCGAAGCGGAAATTGGCTTCGTGCTTGGAGAAGACCTCAAGGGGCCGTCCATCACTTTCCTTGATGTGCTGATGGCAACGGAATATGTTGTGCCAACCTTGGAAATCATCGACAGCCGAATCGCGGATTGGAAGATTGGACTCATCGACACCGTTGCTGATAATGGATCTTCAGCGATGGTAGTAGTTGGGGAGAAGATGACAGCTATAGATGGAATCGACCTGCGAAGTGTGGGGATGACTTTTTTCAAAAATAATGAAATGGTTGCGACTGGTTCAGGTGCAGCGGCCCTTGGACATCCGGCACATGCGATTGCCTGGCTGGCGAATAAGCTACATGAGTTCGGAATTACGTTAAAGGCAGGGGAGCTGATTTTACCAGGAGCGCTCTCGGCTGCCATCCCTGTGCAGGAAGGCGATACGGTTTCCGCTCAGTTTGGCCCGGTCGGCTCCGTGTCCGTGACATTTGAGTAGGAGGTGTGCAAGTTGGCGAAAATCAAAGCAGCCATCATCGGTTCCGGCAACATCGGGACCGACCTTATGTATAAGCTGGAAAGAAGTGAAGTCATTGAATTGAAAGCAATGATCGGGATCGACCCTGAATCCGACGGCTTAAAGCGCGCGAAGGAAAAAGGGTATCTGACATTCCATAACGGCATTGAGGCATTGAAGGAAAATCCTGAAATGGCTGAAATCGTATTTGACGCAACCTCTGCCAAAACACATGTAAGGCATGCGAAAGTATTGGCAGAGTTGGATAAGCTGGCGATTGATCTTACTCCGGCGGCCAGGGGACCATTTGTCTCACCTGCTGTTAAAACAGAGGCGTATCTGAATGAAAAGAATGTGAACATGATTACATGCGGCGGCCAGGCGACAATTCCGATTGTATCTGCGATAAATTCCGTTGCAGATGTCAGTTACGCAGAAATCGTCGCCACCATCTCCTCGAAAAGTGCCGGTCCAGGAACGCGTGCCAATATTGATGAATTTACGATTACGACTCGCAGGGGTATTGAAGAAGTAGGAGGTGCCGATCAAGGGAAGGCACTCATTATCCTAAATCCGGCCGAGCCTCCGATTTTAATGCGTGACACGATTTATTGCGAAGTTAAAAATATGGATGAAGCGGCAATCTCAAAATCCATCGAGCAAATGGTCGAAACTGTGAAGGAATATGTGCCTGGATACAGGTTGAAGCAGGATCCGTTGTTTGATGGAAACAAAGTGACTGTGTTTGTGGAAGTCGAGGGTGCGGGTGACTACTTCCCTGTTTATGCCGGCAACCTTGATATCATGACAGCTGCTGCGACGAGGGTTGCTGAGGACTTTGCGATTCATATGCTTGAAAAACAGAGTGTTGAAACGAAAGGCTAGGTGGAAAGTTTGAAGCGCAAAAGTGATAATCCTATCAAAATAACTGAAGTTTGTCTGCGTGACGGCAGCCATGTCATGCAGCACCAATATACTGAAGAGCAGGTGCGCCGCGTCGTTCGTGAGCTTGATGACGCAGGCATGCATTATATCGAAGTGAGCCACGGAGACGGATTGGGCGGCTCAACGCTGCAGTATGGTAAATCGCTCGTTGATGAAATGAAATTGATCGAAGCGGCGGTTGATGAGTGTAATCATTCAAAGGTTGCAGTATTGCTTTTACCAGGAATCGGAACGGTTCACGAGCTTAAGCAAGCCAGGCAGTTAGGAACAAGTCTTGTCAGGGTCGCTACTCATGTAACAGAAGCAGATGTTTCCGCCCAGCATATCAGCATGGCGCGCGAGCTAGGGATGGAGACGCTCGGCTTCCTGATGATGGCCCATATGGCACCAACCGAAAAATTGGTAGAACAGGCGAAGCTTATGGAAAGTTACGGGGCACAGGCTGTGTATGTCACCGATTCTGCCGGTGCTCTTTTACCGCATGAAGTAAAAGAAAAGATTGCCGCTTTAAGAGATTCATTATCTATTGAAGTAGGTTTTCACGCACATAATAATCTCTCATTAGCGGTCGCAAATACGCTGACAGCGATTGAAGAGGGGGCAACGAGGATTGACGGAAGTATCCGCTGCCTAGGTGCAGGCGCAGGGAATGCACAAACAGAGGTGCTATTGTCGGTACTGGACCGGATGGGCGTCAATCTGGGGATCGATATTTATAAAATGATGGACTTAGCAGAAAATACGGTTGGTCCAATGATCCCTAGACCGCAGGAAATTAATAGAGGAAGTCTGGTATTAGGCTATGCAGGTGTGTATTCAAGCTTCTTGCTTCATGCTGAACGTGCCGGCCAGAGGTTTGGAATCGATTCAAGGGATATTTTAATAGAGTTGGGCAAAAGGAAGGTTGTAGGCGGTCAGGAGGATATGATTCTTGATGTCGCAGCTGAACTGTCAAAAGCCCGGAAGCTGGAGGTGTAAAGCATGACGATTACGAAGGGTGTCGACCTTGAAATCGTGGAATATTTATATTCCGCTGAAAAAGAACGTCGTGAAGTCGTGAAGGTGACCGACCGTTATCCGGATCTGAGCTTTTCCGATGCGTATTCAATCCAGGAAAAATTGATTGAGAGACGAGAGAAGGACGGGTCTCGAAAAATTGGACTGAAGCTGGGATTGACGAGTAAAGCGAAGCAGCAAATGATGGGAGTCCATGAAGCGATTTATGGCTACCTGACAGATGATATGCTGGCGCTGGAGTGGGAACACCTCGATTTCAGCGAGTTCATCCATCCAAAAGCAGAGCCGGAAATTGCCTTCTTTATCAACGAGGACTTGGAAGGAACCGATGTGACTGCGGAAGATGTATTACGGGTGACAAAATTTGTGGCACCGGCAATTGAGATTATCGACAGCCGCTATTTGAACTTCAAGTTCACTCTGGCAGATGTTATTGCGGATAACTGTTCTTCTTCGAAATTCTTGATCGGCAGCAAGTGGATGTCACCGAGAGAATTAGATTTAGGCCAGCTGGGCATGGTGATGTCGACAAACGGGCAGGTTGTCCAAACAGGATCGAGTGCCGCAGTTCTTGGTCATCCGGCAACATCAGTTGCATGGGCGGTCAACAAGCTAGGTGAAGTTGGGAAAGGGATTAAAAAGGGAGATTTGATCCTGAGTGGAGCGGTGTCAGAGGCGATTACCTTTGAACCTAATGATAATGTACTAGTGCAATTCGCAGAGTTAGGCAGCGTTTCCTTTACATGCAAATCAAGCACTTAGTTTCTATGACTAAGTGCCTTCTTTTTAGTTTTGAATATTCGAAATATAAAGATAAAATTTACACTCTATGTTAAGCACTTTACACTTTCACTAGTAAAAAGTGATTATAATCACAGTTAGAGACAGCTTGGGAAAGTTTTTTTGAGAGCGTTTACAAAAATTAAAAGGGGTGCGAGAAATGATTGGTTTTAGAAAAATTAGTCTGACACTATTAATTTTTATGCTCGTGTTGACTGCTGCTGCTTGTGGGAATGATACAGATGCAAAACCTGCGGCAGGATCTGGTGAGAAATACTCATTCAAGCTTGCGCACATAACCCCAACGGACCATATGTGGCACAAGGCCGCTGAAAAATTCAAGGAGGAATTGGAAAAGAACTCAGATGGCCGAATGACTGTAGAAATCTATCCCGCCAGCCAGCTTGGCAGCGAAGCAGATATGGTCCAGCAAATCTCTTCTGGTTCAGTTGATTTTGGTTTAATCACTGCGGCCTATATGAGTTCACGTGCACCAGCATTCACTGCCTGGTTCGCTCCATATGCTTTTGAAGACCTAAAAGAGACAAATGCAGCACGCGATACTGAAATTGCGAAGAAGATTTTGGCCACTCTTGACGACCAGGGACTTAAAGGACTTGATTACCTGTTCGCCGGAAATCGCGTCATGTTGTTCAAGGATAAGGAAGTAAAGAAGCCAGAAGATATGAAAGGGTTGGCGTACCGAGTTACACCAAGCCCACCTCTACAGGACTTTTATAAATCACTAGGAGCTTCTCCAGAATCTCTGCCATTACCTGAGGTATACGCGGCAGTTCAAACAGGGGTCATTGATGGTATGGATATGGACTTAGATGCCACAATTACGAATAAGTATCATGAAGTTGCTAAATATGCCGCTGTTACAAACCATATGGTATGGCCTTCGGTCGCAATCATGAATAAGGATAAGTATGAAAAGTTGTCTGATGCTGACAAGAAAATCGTTGAAGATGCCATCAAGGCTGCAGCTGATTATTCTGCTAATACACGTGCATCCCAGGAAGAAGAGTTTAAAAAGACCCTTAGCGATACTGGGATGAAGGTCTATGAAATCGACCAGAAATTATTTGAACCATATATCAAGCAATTCGATGAAAAGTATGGACCAACAGATCCGCTGATCCAGGAATTCATCGATACATTCCGCAAATAACCTATTGGAGGGAAATGCGTGAAATACGTCAGCAATATGGTAGCCAGTTTCGAAAAGAAACTGGCTATTATCCTCATGTTCGCAATGGCTGTGATTGTCGCGGCTGCTGTTGTCTTTCGATATGTATTCAATGACCCTTTATTCTGGGCCGGAGAGGTATCGATTTTCTTATTGATTTACATAACGTTCATCGGCGGCAGCCTCGGTTTGAAATATAAGACTCAAGCATCTGTTACCCTGGTTACAGACTATCTGCCTGAAAAAATCAATAAATGGGTGGCAATCCTGGCACATGTCTTTATGCTTTTATTCATGGCGATTCTATTATTCTATTGTTTTACCTGGATTACTTCCTCTTCAGTGGCAATCCAGAGGTCGAGTGCGATTTTGCTACCAATGTGGATTCCTTATGCGATTCTGCCTATTGGGCTGCTGTTCGCAACGATTCATTTAATTAGTAATATGTTAGATATTATGCAAAATCATCATATTGATAGTGAAATTGTTACAAATCTCCATGCTGCCGCAAAGGAGAGTGAAGAAGAATGATGGCACTGGTTATTTTAGCGTTCGTTGTATTCTTGCTAATGGGAATACCAATCTCATTAGTGCTCGGAATGACAACAATTGTTTACTTTTTGGTAACTGGCAATACTATGCTGCTTGAATCGACACCACAACGCCTTTACTCCGGAATGGAGAATTTCGGCTTATTGGCCATTCCATTGTTCATGCTGACGGGTGAATTGATGAACAGCGGCGGAATCACGAACAGGCTGGTCGTGTTTGCAAGAATGCTTGTTGGCCATGTCCGCGGCGGGCTAGCTTACGTAACGATAATCGCCAATATGTTCCTTGCTTCGATTCTTGGTTCTGCGAATGCCCAGGCTGCCATGATGAGCAAAGTAATGGTTCCGGAGATGGAAAAGGAAGGGTATAGTCGTGAATTTTCATCAGCATTGACTCTCGCAAGTTCCATTGTGGCACCGATCATTCCGCCGAGTATGATCTTCATCATTTACGGAACATTATCTGGAACTTCGATCGGCGGATTGTTCATGGCGGGAATTATTCCGGGTACCATTTTCGGTATCGGATTTGTTTCATTGATTGCTTATCTAGGTTATAAGCATAACTTCCCACGAAGTGAAAGGGCCAGCTTGAATGATATCTTCAACTCTTTCCTAAAAGTACTTCCAGCAATTTTGGTACCATTCGTCATCACAGTTGGAATACTAAGCGGTGCTTTTACTGCTACTGAATCTGCTGCGGTTGCCAGTGTGATTGCTTTCATAGTGGGGATGTTTTTTTACAAGGAATTGAAGTGGAAGAGCTTATCGAAAATCTTGATTAACACTGTCATTGGCACTGCCACGGTTACCTTTTTGATTGCGATGGCCAACTTGTTCGGCTGGCTGATTGCCTTTGAGCAGGTGCCACAGTTAATTGCGAATTCGATGTTGTCCATTTCGGATAACCCTTTTGTATTCCTGTTGCTAGTTAACATATTCTTATTGATCATTGGCACATTGCTAGATGGAATCGCTGCTCTAATCATTCTTGTCCCCGTGTTCATGCCTTTAGTGACAGGATTTCAGATTGATCCCATCCACTTCGGCGTGATCATCTGTATCAACCTGACGATCGGATTGCTGACACCGCCAGTCGGTACAGGACTGTTCATCGTTTCCTCAATTGCTGAGGTAAAATTCGAACGGCTGATCAAAGCGGTTACACCAATGCTCCTCATCGGAATCGCGATGCTCTTTATCGTCACTTATTGGGAACAAACAACCCTGTTCATCCCAAGATTGCTAGGATTCTAATTCGGGCGGTGCCTGTCACCACCCGAAATTTGTCGATAAGGAGTGATGGTGATGCCAATTATTCAAGTCCAGGTGCTTGAAGGTCGGAGTGATGAAAAAATAAAGGAATTGATATCTGGAATTACTGAAACTACAGTCCGGACTCTCGAAGTCAAGCCAGAGCAAGTACGAGTTATAGTCCAGAACGTGCCGGCTAAATACTGGGGTGTAGGTGGAGTAACGAAGGAAGAGTTAAAATCTCAACTCTGATAAAGAGTTGGGATTTTTTAGTGGGTTAAAAAGGTTTTCCGTAATATTAAGCGAATAGATTTAAGGATAACGGTGTTGAGTATGGAGAAGCAATTTAACATCGAGGTATCCTACATATTCTCCATAGAAACAAAATCAGTTGTCAGGTATAAATTTTTTAAAAGGAGTGATTTCAATGTTAAACAAAATTTGTGTTTTAACGATTAAAGTAGACGATATGGAGGCTGCTCTTGAATTTTACACGAAGGTGCTCGACTTCGAAGTGTCGAAGCATTATGGAGAAAATATCGTTTCATTAGTACATAATGAAATTCCGATTGTGCTCGAGAAAAGTGAGGAAGCTACTGCAACTGGAGGCCAAAAGGTATTATTAGGCATTCTTTCTGAAAACCTTGATGAGGATGTTAATACTCTGCGTGAAAAGGGTGCAAGAATCTTGTTTGATGAATCGAGACCGTGCCCTCCAGGAAGATACAATATGATTGAGGATCCATTCGGCAATCAACTTGAGCTCGTTGAGTTTTCTAATTTCAAGTAATGAGTGATGTTTCTAAGTAAACTTAATAGTTCCTAAAATCTCGAACCTTGAGCAATTAAAGAACCACCTAGCAATTAGGTGGTTCTTTCGTGTTTACTCCGCTGGTTTCTCCCCGTTTGCAATGTCAGCAGCATATGGAATGATTCCTTCTGCTTCTGCGCCGAATGTATCAATTTGCTGGGAGTGAAGGACGGTGCCGTCTATATCAATAACAGCGAAGCCGCGGACAGCAATGGGAGACTCAGGATCCAGCAGGTTAACCTTCCTGATTAGCGTCAAATCCTTGTCCGAAATAATTGGATATTCCAATCCTAACTCTTCTTTCATCGCCTTATGTTCCTTCACAGACGATGCGCTTACTGCGTAAATGCTTCCTGGAAACTGGCTGAATGACTCTTTGCGGTTTTGCAGCTCGACCAGCTGCGATTTACAGAAGTCTCAACCAACGCCGGTAAAAAAGAAAACGAGAGCAGGCTCATCCATAGATTCAAAGGCAACATCCTCACCATTTTCATTTGGCAGGGTAAGATCTTTCGATTCAGATTTTTCTCCGGAACAGCCGCTAATAAACGCACCGACCATCAATAGCATAATTAAAAAAATCGATTTTTTCATGATGCACCTCCTTATGTACCTCCTATAGTATACCGTTTAAAGATGAAATTCCATCATACCATCTATGTAGATTTTGTTTCGAGTTCTGCAGCTTCTTCAAAGAAAATCCAATTAAATTATAGCTAGATTGAATTGACTGAGGGTATTTTATATAGAGGAAATTGCTCACCAATTATAGAAGATTATATAATCACTTTTTTAAGGAGTTATCACGAATGAAAAAAGGCAGATTATTGTTCCTCGCCGCTTTAATCCTAAACATGACTGGCATTTACTTATCTACTATATGGGTTGCCTTAGGCGCAGCTATTGGTATTTCAGGTGGTCTGATGATGGGAATAAGTACATATTATTTAGCAATGAAGAATTGAAATGGCAACTGCTTTGTTTCATTTTAATTTCTCATAATGGCCTTTGAAAACCTTAAAGAGTCTTTCGTCTCCGCCACGGTCTGGATGCAGTGCCTTGAGTATTTTTTTGAATTCTTTTTTTAGTGCTGGACCGTTGCTGTTAGGCTTTAACCCTAGCAACTCATTGAGGTCAGAAGCAGGAGCACCAGAATTCTCAATTTGGGCATTTAGCATTTTTTTCAAAGTCCGGACTTTTGATTGTTCGATATGTAATCTTGTATGTAATAGTTCGAGCTGCTCGTTCAGTTTTTTATTTTCGTGACGTGACTGTTCCAGTAGGTCAGTATGTTTTTTGATAATGATTTCTGTCAAATTATCGGGGTGTATTTGATCAGATTCAGCAGCTAAAAAACCTGTTTCTATCCAGGTTTGGACCTCCTGTTCTGTCACTTCAATCCCGTATGAACTTAATTGTTCTGCAGCTTCTTTGATTGTCAGCATCTATTTCACTCTCTTATCTTAAAATAATCAGACAAATCTATCATACCATTGATATTTTTCAGAAAAAGAACAGAAGTATGACAATGTGTTACATCTACTAGTTTTTAAAAATAAAGGAGCTGGAGAAATAATGATATTTCACTTATCAGAAGTAATTGAAGTACTGGAACGTACTCCCAAAGTATTAGAACAATATTTAGTCGGTTTATCACATGGCTGGTTAGAATCAAATGAGGGGGAAGGAACCTGGAATCCTTCACAAGTCATTGGTCACCTGATCGATGGCGAGAAATACAATTGGATTCCGAGGCTTGAGTTAATCTTAAGCGAATCAAGTGATAAGAGATTTCCCCCATTTGACCGGTTTTCACATTTGCAGCAATACCATGACTGGACAATTGAAGAAAAAATTACGGAATTCAGTTCGTTAAGAGCAGAAAGTGTTGCCAAACTAAAAGAGATGATCAAAGATCAAAACCAGCTTGGGATGACGGGAATCCATCCAGAGTATGGAGAAGTGAAAGTCCGCGAATTAATTTCAACATGGGCCGTTCATGATTTAACACATATATCGCAGATTACTAGAGTGATGGCTAAAAGATTTGATGAGGCAGTAGGGCCTTGGAAAAGTTATTTGGGAATATTGAACAAGTAACTTTGAGGGTTAGGACAAATTCTTGACCAGTTTGCCTGAACATAGGTTACGTTCGGACAGAATCCTGAGTAGCAGCCGACATTTTGTCTGAACCCAGGTCAACTTCGGAGAAAATCCAGAGTTGCAGCTGTCATTTTGTCTGAACCCAGGTCAACTTCGGACAAAATCCAGAGGAAAAGCTGAAATTTTGTCTGAACCCAGGTCGACTTCGGACAAAATGCAGAGTTGCAGCCGTTATTTTGTCTGAACCCAGGTCAACTTCGGACAAAATCCAGAGCTCTAGCCGTCATTTTGTCTGAACCCAGGTCGACTTCGGACAAAATCCAGAGGAAAAGCTGAAATTTTGTCTGAACCCAGGTCAACTTCGGACAAAATCCAGAGTTGCAGCCGTGATTTTGTCTGAACTCAGGTCAACTTCGGACAAAATCCAGAGGAAAAGCTGAAATTTTGTCTGAACCCAGGTCGGCTTTGGACAAAATCTAGAGCTCTAGCCGTTATTTTGTCTGAACCCAGATCGACTTCGGACAAAATCCAGAGCAGTAGCCGACACTTTGTCCGAACATAGCTCGTCTTCATACAAATACTGGATCTGTTGCCCTTACTTTTTCTGTACAATAAATAACCGTTAATAAATAGGAGTTCAAGTATGACGATTATAAGCTCAGTGAGAAATGATGAGATTGAAGTAGTAGCGCAGTTCATTTCAGAGATAAATAGAGTGGAAACATCACATATTGGTTTTTGTGGGATGGACCCTTTGGAAATAGCAAATTCGTTAAGGGAAGATTTTACTGATATTACATATGAACATAGTCTTTTGACTGCTTATGATGATAAAGATTTAATTGGTGTTTTAGGGTTTGATGCTGATCTTGAGAATCATAATGCCGAAATTTGGGGGCCGTTTGTTAAGGAAGGATATGGGGACATAATGAGTAGCCTGTGGGCCAAAATGCTTGATTTGCTTCCAGAAAAAATCACCGCCCTTTCCATGTTTCCGAACAAGGCAAATCATAAGGTGCTTGAGCTTGCTGAGAACCTCTCTTTTAACAGGCATAGTGACCAGACCATATTGAGTTTTCACCGAAGCAGATTACAAGAGTTGGAGGATGACAAGCTCCATGAATTAGAGGAAAATTATTTTCTCGATATGATTGATCTGCATAATAAATCTTTTCCCGAAACATATTATAGCGGGGAGCAAATCATCAACAGACTCACCGAGGACAGAAAGGTTTTTATTGTTGCCACTGAAGGTGGCTTAAGCGGATATATATATGTGGAAGCTGAACCGGAGTTCGGGGAAGGAAGCATAGAGTTTTTTGCCGTACAAGAAAGTGAGCGGGGAAAAGGTATGGGATGTAAATTGCTAACTGCCGCACTAAATTGGTTTTTTACATATGAGAGCATCCAATCTATTACTCTATGCGTCAGTTCAGCCAACCAGGATGCCATCAGGTTATACAAGAAAGTGGGTTTTGAGCAGATTCATGAATTATGCTATTTTACTAAGGAAATATAAAATAAGCTTGGAGCATTTCAACCACATGCTCCAAGCTTACAGGCAAATTACCTAACAGCTCCATGAGGCAAAACGGCGTGAACTCCTTTGACGCCGTTCACGATCTGGGTGATCCGTAAATCGACGGTCACGCTTGCGATTGCCAGTGCTTCTGTTCGCTCTACGCCATGCAGTTCCCTCAAAAAATCCACCATCTCATCCAAAGCCTGTGCGGCTGCAAGATTGAGATCCTCATTGAAACCGAAAGTCAGCCATCCTTCGGGGGTGTTGGCACGCGGCATATTCAGCGAAAGGTCATCCCTCAATGTAAGGGTGATGTCGACCAAATCCATCGGACACTCGATTGCGGTGCCGGAAACTTCGCCGTCTCCCTGTGCGGCATGGCCGTCCCCGATGGAAAATAGAGCTCCTTCAACTGAAATCGGAAGGTATAGGGTACTGCCGATTTTTAATTCCTTGCAGTCGATGTTGCCGCCGCAATAGCGGGGAGGAGAGGTGTGGTGCTCGCCAGGTTCGGCTGGTGCTACTCCCATCAAACCGATGAAAGGATTAAGCGCGACATTCACAGGACGGGAACCCACTTCAACGCTGGCAGTCAAACTATCACGGTTCAATTCCCAGTCAAGACGGATTCTCTCAGATCCGGTCAATCCGACTGCGTCATTTTGCCAGCTCTTTTTGCCGCCGGCCCAGTTCGTCCCATACCAGCCAGGGACAACATCATTCAATTTCACTTCAAGCACCATCCCTGGCTTCGCGCCCTTCACTTCAATAGGGCCAACCATCGGATGGAGGGGAGTTTCTTCATTCACAGCAGACTTGAAGAACTCCCTCTCGATTCCTTTGGATGCAGAATAACCCCATTCAATGTCCGGAGTTTGCATCCGGATCGAGTCACCGGAATTAACTGTTAGTATTGGCTTATATTCATTACTAAAAGAACCATGCAGGTTTTCGGACTTCAATTGAATTTTGTGGATCATGTTCGCCACTCCTTATGCGATTTCTTTTTTTACTATTTCAGCCTTAGGCTTTCTTTTAAAAAGCCTTGGGTTCGTTCCTATATACACTCCAGATAAAACGAGAGCGGCTCCGATTGCATGTGCGGCAGTGAATTTTTCACCTAAAAACAAAGTAGCCATAATCACGGCAGAAACCGGCATTACATTGATGAAAATTGAAGCCTTTGCTGCCCCAACTTCCTTTATTCCATTGTAGTACATAACGAATGAGACGACGGTAACCAAAACGCTCATATGTATGATGGCGACCCACGTAGTCCCTGATGCCTGCTGTACATCCTGCCATGATGTTTCCGCCAGGGCGAAAGGCAGCAAGAATAATGTACCGAATGCCACTGCATAGGTGGTGGACTCTACAGAACTGAATTTCTTCAATACGATTTTACCAACCACACTGTAAAGCGCCCAGCTGACAACCGCTCCCATTAAAACGAAGTCAATTGGCTCGAATCCAAGTTGAATTAAATTCATCAAATGTCCTTCGGTGATGATGAAAAATGCGCCTGAAAGCGCAATCGCCAATCCAATCACATTGTTGCGGGTGATGGTTTCTTTTAAAAATAAAGCTGACAAAAGCACGATCAGAACCGGATTGGAGGCGATGAATAAAGAGCTTTTAATAACGGGTGCATGTTTGCTGGCCAGGAAAAAGAAGATATTGTACAATGCGATTCCCGTTAGGCCAAGAACGGCAAATAAGCTGATATCCTTCCAGTTCGGTTTCTGACGGTTTTTCTCCATTATGAACATAAGAGGAAAAAGGAGGATGGCTGCCCCGAAAAACCTAAAAAAAGCGACAGTGGCGGGTTCAAAACTTTGGACCGCGTATTTACCGGCAATGAATGCACTGCCCCAAGTTGACGTGGCAAAGGTCAACATGCCATATGTAAGCCATAATTTTTTGTTCATTGTAGTCCCTTCTTTACAAATGTTTTAACTAGTATTGTAGCATCTTTTTCGAAAATCGAAATAAAAAATTAGTAAGTTCTGAAACTTTTTTCATGTGTTGAGTCAAATGTAAAAGGACCTTCCGCTTTATGTGAAGCTCCTTTTAAGGTAGTTTAGTTGTTTGCAAGGACATAATACAAACAACATGTAATGCTATGACTTTATCTCCCGTCAGTTCAATTGCTCAAAATAAACCATCGGTCTTTAATTAGTTGGAACAAGATGGTAACATGATAGGTAAGGAGGTAGTTTATGGAATTTTTAATCCTAATTGGTTTGATCGTTGCAATCATCTGGTTGATGAAATACTTCCTAAGAAAAGTGCTCCATATTCCTAGAGTTAAAAGGAAAGCATTTTCCTATAATCATATAAATAAAATGCATCGTAACTTAGAGTGGATTCTCCGTGTTTCTACGGTGATTGCTTATGCTTATTTATTTTTCCTATTAATGTATGAAGATTTTTCGGTAAATCTTTTTCTTCTCATCATGACATCACTCTTCACTGCACAAAATTTTCTGAGGGCTTATTTCGAATGGAAATCCACTGACCAGCCTAAAGAATCCATCCTTTCCATTGCTGAAGGAGTCATGCTGCTTGGAATCGTATTGCTATTGATCCAGTTTGATGTAATTTATAAGTTTGCTCAATCCCAATAAGGTTACTTAGTGGAAAGGAATGAACCGAAATGATTAAGAATAAGAAATATTTAATTTTGGCCATTATCTTTTTCTTTATTTCGATGGCACTGAACTTTCCGTTCCCTCATGAATATCCCGCTGGCCAGGAATTATCAGTAGCTTTGGGGTTTCCAATCACGACCATGGATGGACTCAATTATATTGGCATTACTGGCCTCATATTGTTTATCATCGGTCTATTTTTTCTGGTAAAATCGCTCGAAATTTACCATAAACGCATGGTTTTGATCGCTCTCGCATTAGTTGCCATCCTGCCGCTTGAAATGGTAAATGCCTATCAAAAAACCTTCGCAACAGGTATCTACGCCATCGAGTACGAAAGAGGAGAGAGCAATTACACATTCGAGATGAAAGAAGATACAACATTATACGCCGTCTGCCATCTCCCATTCGAAAATCACAGCAATGAGACAGTCCAATTCAATATAGAATTCTATGAAAAGTATTTGTTCGAGGATGACGATCCGATGCTATCTCTTTTAAATGAAGCTGGCCCATATAAGGTTACTCTTCAAGGAAAAGAGAGGAAAGTGGTCACAATCGAGAGAGAAATCAATTTAGCAAAATTAAGAAGAGGTGGATTAAGCGGGCAAGGCTGGGGCATTAATTTGATGATCGTGGATGGAGAGAAAGTAAGAAAGTTGTAAAGTGGTAAAAGGAAGCGCACATTCATTTGAGTGTGTGTTTTTTTATGCCATAAACATGAATAATGTCGAGTTATGACAAATGATTAAAAAAGTAAATGGTTCTCGATGAACAGGTGATTAAGTAGTTAACATCTTTTGAAGTGACTTCGTACAAAAAATGCCCAAAAAAGAATGAAAAAAATTGTTTTCGTACAAAGTTTTTATTACTTATACAAATACTTGTATAAAAATAACTTATTAGGTCATTTATATTTGGTTTTACTGGAATAAAGTCATTGAATTAATATCCTGCAATAATTAGAGGAGGAGTCTAACTTTATATGACGATAGTTTTGTATTTTAAATATTATAAATATTCAAAAAATAATCTTTACATTATTTTAGGCCTGTTATATAGTGTTACCAATATCAAGGGCCAAGCGAAGGGGTGGTATTTTGATTCAAAGTGTTAACAGTTTACAATCGACAATATTTACCGAGAAAGTTGTTCTTGTTACGGGAGCAGCACATGGAATTGGCAAAGGAATCTGCAAAGCGTTCCTGATGCACGGAGCAACAGTAATCGGTACTGACATATTGGATCAGGAACTTACGGAAGTGAAAACCGAATTTAATGAATGGCTTATGTTGAATAAAAAAGATAAAACTTTCGATACATATACTTGTGACCTCACAGAAGCAAAAAGTGTAAAAGAGTTGGTGGAATATATAATCCAAAAATACAAAAAGATTGATGTTTTGGTAAACAACGCGGGGGGTGTATGCGGGCAAATTCATCAGCCAGTTGAGGAAGTGACCCCTGAACAATGGCGAAAGATTTTTGCCGTCAATCTTGATGCTGCTTTCTATACGACAAAGGAAGTTGCTCCCTATATGAAAAAGCAGAATTATGGCCGGATCGTTAATATTTCAAGTGGAGCTGGCCGCAGTACGAGTCTCACTGGAATTCAGGCCTATGCCAGTGCAAAGGCGGGACAGATAGGCTTCACGAGACAAATGGCTCAAGAACTTGGTCCATATGGAATCACGGTCAATAATGTAGCACCCGGATTTGTAATTTCAAACCCATCAACCAAGAAACAGTGGGAAAGGATGACGATGGAGGAACAGGCAAACCTGGTCAAATCAATCTCCGTGAAGCGACTAGGAGAACCTGAAGATATAGCTCATCCGGTCCTGTTTTTTGCCTCGGATTTCGCAAGTTATGTGAGCGGCCAAACCATTTCAGCAGACGGCGGACAACAACTTTTTTAGGAGGAGTTCAATGGAAATCACAGTGATTGGGGCAGGCGCAATTGGCGGTGTGCTGGGAGCACATCTTGTCAAAGCAGGCAACAAAATAACTTTTTGCGATAAAGATCAGGAGCATGTCCATGCAATGAATAGTCAAGGTCTAAGAATCGAAGGACCGGATGAAACCTTTACGGTTGAGTGTGATGCATATACTCCTGAACAGCTAGTTAAAGTAAACAAAGTTCTTGATACAGTGTTCCTGTGTGTCAAGGCTCAGCATACAAGAGAAGCGCTCAAGCCATTTTTACATCTTATTGGCGAAAAAACCAATGTGGTTTCTTTCCAAAATGGGCTATGCGAGAACGAGATTGCCAGCTTGATAGGGAGAGAAAAGACGATTGGCTGCTTTGTTAATTTTTCGGCAGACTACCTAGAGCCTGGCAGAATCCTTTATGGCGGAGTCGCAGCGCTCTATCTAGGGGAATTGGATGGACAAATTAGTCAGCGAGTAACTGATTTGCAGAAAATTCTCCAATGCTGGGGACCAGCACAGGTTACGGACAATATTTGGGGTTATCTCTGGGGGAAAATGTCCTATGCTGGACTTTTATACGCAACAGCCTTGGTGGATGAAACCATGGCATCAGTGGTAAGAAAAGTGGATCTTCGGGACACTCTGATGGAGCTTTGTTCGGAAATACTGGAGGTTGCTGATAAGGAAGGCGTCAAGCCAATTGGCTTTGATGATTGGGTTCCTGACCTAGTCTACCCAAGAGAGAGCCGGGATCAGCAAGTCCTTGATTACCAGCTTGAAAAGCTTGCACACAGAATGGCGTCTAACAAGAAAACCAAAAGTGGCATCTGGAGAGACTTGGCCGTCCGAAAAAGAAAAACAGAAATCGATTCTCAGCTGGTACCCATTTTAGAAATAGGAGCAAGCCATCAGGTGCCCATGCCTCTAACAGAATTGCTAGTAAAACTAATCAAAGACATTGAAACCGGTTCTATCCAAATGGATTGGAATCACTTATACAAACTAAAAGGCCTATACGAAAGTGGAAAAAAAATATGCAGTTAAATCATGAAAATCTTTCTGACCATGTAGCGAAGATCATTCGGAAAATGATCCTGAACGGTTCATTAAAGCCTGGGGAAAAGGTAAATCAGGCACAGCTGGCTGAAAGTCTTAACATATCTCGCGGCCCGATAAGAGAAGCTTTGAGATCATTGCAAAATGAAGGGTTAATCAAACACGAAACAAATAAAGGAACCCATGTTACAACACTTTCTTCCCAGGACGCTTACGAGATTTATACTTTAAGGGCTTTACTGGAAGCAAAAGCTGCTAGTCTTGCAATCCCTCATTTAAAAGATAAGGATTTTAGCAAGCTTGAATTGCTTTTGGCAGATTTCAAACTTGCCATGGATGAGAAGGATCTGGAGAGGGAGGCCAAATGTGACATCGACTTTCATCAATTGATCGTCAGTGCTTCCAGACATACGAGATTAATCCATATGCATCAACAGTTGGACACACAAGTAGGGGCCATGTTCTTAACCGTTGCCAATAAGCTTCCTGCGAGAGCCGCGCTTGTTGTGGAAAACCACAGGAAATTACTAGATGCTTTAAAATCCAAGGACGCAGATCGAGTCAGCAGGGAGTTTTCCGATCATTATGTTCACGCACTTAACGAACTAAAAGAGGTAAAAGGCCTTCTGACAATATAAAGGTGGTGGATTTATGTTACTGGAACTGAATAATGTGTCTCTTTCTCTTAAAAGAGATGGAAAATACGTAAAGATACTAGACGAGATTTCTCTTCAAGTCAATAAAGGAGAGACAGTAGGTATCGTGGGTGAGTCAGGCTGTGGAAAGAGCATGACAGCATTATCGGTCATGCGACTTTTGCCTGAAAAAGCAAAGCTAGAAGGAGCCATTCATCTTGAAAAGGATGAGATAACTTCCTACTCAAAAAGGAAAATGGAAAAAATCAGAGGCGATAAAATGGCAATGATTTTCCAGGATCCGTTGACGTCATTGAATCCTCTTCACACTGTAGGCAGACAGATTGAAGAGACGCTGATTCTTCATACAGAGCTGAATAAGGAGCAAAGGAAACAACGAGTCATTGAGCTTTTAAAAGAAGTAGGATTGCCGAGAGCGGAGGAAATTGCTTCGGAATATCCTCACCAATTATCTGGCGGAATGAGACAGAGGATCATGATTGCTGTTGCCATGGCGTGCAACCCGAGTCTATTGATTTGTGATGAACCAACGACGGCACTGGATGTAACCGTTCAAGCACAAATCCTCGATCTGATGAATCACCTTAAAGAAGTTAATGAGATGGGCATCATCATGATTACCCATGACCTCGGTGTAGTTGCTGAGGTTTGTGACCGCGTTATTGTCATGTATGCTGGCAAAATTGTCGAACAGGCTGAGGTTAAGGAGCTATTCATGAATCCTAAACATCCCTATACGATGGGACTTCTTGAATCCATACCGAAACTTGGGGTTAAAAAATCTAAACTCGGGTCCATTCCTGGTATGGTTCCGTCGCCGGATAAAATGCCCAATGGATGTCGTTTCTTTGAACGCTGCAGTTCAGCAATGGAGATTTGTAAATGTAAGACTCCTCCAATGAGCAGTGTAGGGGAAGATCATTCAGCAGCTTGTTGGTTATACGAAGAAAAGGGGGGAGAATTGAATGGCTCTTCTGGAAGTGAAGGACTTGAAGCAACACTTCACCATTAAAAAAGGATTTCTAGGCGAGAAGAAAAAAGTGAAAGCTGTGGATGGAGTAAGCTTCCACATTGAGCAAGGTGAAACGTTAGGAATTGTTGGCGAATCTGGATGTGGAAAATCAAGTCTGGGCCGAACAATCCTCCAGTTACTGAAACCTACCTCCGGCGAAATCATTTTTGGAGGAAAAAATATCACCCACCTTCCTAGGAAAGAAATGAAGGAATTGCGGAAGGATATGCAAATTGTCTTTCAGGATCCTTATGCATCATTGAATCCAAGAAGTACGGTTCGTACTATCCTGGAAACTCCGCTTCTCGTTCACGGGGTAGGAAACAGGCAGGAAAGAAGGAAAGTAGTTGAAGGCCTGATCGATAAAATTGGTATTCGCAAGGATCAGCTAGACCGATATCCTCATGAATTCTCTGGGGGACAAAGGCAACGGATCGGCATAGCCCGTGCGCTTACATTGAACCCTAAATTGATCATCGCGGATGAGCCAGTATCAGCGCTTGATGTATCGGTTCAATCACAGGTTCTGAATCTTATGGTCGACCTCCAAAAAGATCTTAATTTGAGCTACATGTTCATTTCTCATGATCTCTCCGTTGTCCAGCATATATCCGACAGAGTAGCTGTTATGTATTTAGGTAAAATCGTTGAAATCGCTGATGTCGAAGAGTTGTATAAAAATCCTCTGCACCCTTATACAAAGGCACTGCTGACAGCCGTACCGCTTCCTGATCCGACAAAAAAGCGTGACAGAATCATTTTACAGGGGGACTTGCCAAGCCCAATCAACCCTCCGACAGGCTGCGCCTTCCATACACGGTGCCCAGTAGCAACTCCTGAATGTAAAGTGGAAACACCCGAGCTTAGGGAAAAAGCGATGGGACACTGGGCTTCGTGCATTCACGTACATCCTGAGCAGAATACCAAAACAAAAGTCAATATTTCTTAATCTAAAGGAGGTGGGGTAGATGGATGCATTACGTTATGCGCTAAAAAGGATTCTGCTCATGATTCCCATTCTAATTGGGATCAGCATATTAACTTTCTTCATCTCGAATACCATTCCCGGAGATCCGGCCCGTTTGGCTGCAGGGCCTTATGCAGATGCAAAGGTAATAGAGGAGCTGCAGGAAAAAATGGGCCTCAATGATCCGGTGTATGTACAGTATTTCAATTATATGAAAAATTTGCTCCAAGGGGATTTAGGGAATTCTAACTATTCACATCAACCTGTCATGGAAGATATCAAACAATATTTTCCGGCAACATTGGAATTAACTTTCTTCTCAATGTTCATTACGATATTGATCGGCATCCCATTAGGTGTAATAAGTGCGAGCAAGAAGGATAAAATAGCTGACCAATTCGCAAGGGTCATGGCACTTATTGGAGTGGCAATGCCAGCATTCTGGCTGGGGATCATCTTTCTATTATTCTTCTATTTAAAATTAGGCGTGTTACCTGGATCAGGCCGCCTGGATACGGGTTTAGCGCCTCCGGAGACAATCACCGGCATGTATACAATTGACGCCCTTCTTACAGGCAATTGGACAGTATTTAAATCAGCGTTGATCCATTTAGTGCTTCCTGGCATAACCCAGGCTGCTGTCACAATCGGGATGATTACAAGAATGACAAGATCGTCCATGCTCGAAGTATTGAGAAGTGATTATATCAGAACAGCCTTTGCAAAGGGCGGATCAGAGAAAAGAGTACTTTATGGCCATGCTTTAAGAAACGGGATGATGCCGATCATGACGCTGCTTGGGATGACCTTTGGCCATTCCCTCGGAGGAAGTGTCCTCGTAGAGTCGGTATTTTCATGGCCAGGGCTCGGCAAGTATGCAGTCAATGCCATTACTTATCTGGACTTTCCAGCTGTTATGGCCGTGACGATTCTTATCGCCGTTCTGTTCATTATCGTAAACCTTATCATTGATATACTCTATCAAGTTGTCGATCCTCGATTGAATTATGATTAAAAGGAGGCAGTAAATGTGGGAAGAAGAATTCTACAAAGTCCTTTAACAGTATTAGGGATTTTCCTAGTAGCAATGATCATCGTACTGGCTATATTCGCACCATGGATTGCCCCTAAGGATCCACTGGAGGTAAACCTGGGACAAAAATTGCTGCCGCCTAGCTCGGATCATTGGTTCGGAACTGACGAAGTAGGAAGGGATATATTGAGCCGGATCATTTTTGGCACAAGGATCTCTTTAAAGATTGGACTTATGGTGGTATTAATTTCATTTCCAATCGGGACCATCCTAGGAGCCATCGCTGGCTATGTAGGTGGTATGGTAGACCAGATCATCATGAGGCTGACTGATATTTTCCTCAGCTTTCCAGGGATCATCCTTTCAATGTCGATTGCTGCAGCTCTTGGGCCATCGATTGAAAACGTCCTGCTTGCATTAGCGATCACCTGGTGGCCATGGTATACGAGAATAGTTCGCTCGTCAGTGCTTTCCATTAAAAGCTCAGAGTTCATTGAATCAGCCAGAGCGATCGGCGCAAATCCATTCCGAATTCTATTTAAGGAAATCATTCCTAACGCAATTGCGCCTGCTAGTATTCAGGCTAGCCTCGACCTTGGGTTCGTAATCCTTGCCGCAGCTGGACTGAGCTTTATCGGTTTGGGAGCACAGCCTCCTTCTCCTGAGTGGGGAGCAATGCTTTCCTCGAGCAGGGAAATTCTAAGGGATGCCTGGTGGGCAGCGACCTTCCCAGGTTTGGCGATCCTGCTGACTGTTTTAGGGTTTAACTTATTGGGAGATGGTATGAGAGATTTGCTGGATCCTAAAAATAGGTAAATATATATTTCTTTGAAAGGGGTGATTCCTGCCTTTTAAAGCCTTTTGCAAGGAAAAAATCCACTAAAAATCTGGGGGGAACCAAATGAAGAGGAAGAGTATCTTATTTAAAGTGATGACCATGGCGCTGATTCTGTTGCTTGCTTTGACTGGATGTAATAAGTACAACCAGGAGACGACAACAACACCTGCAGAGGGAAAGAATGAAGAAAAGACCGAAACGCCTGCAGAACCACAAGGTTCGGGAAATCCAGATGTCTTCAATTTCGCCACCAACCAGGATATACCGCACCTCGACCCACATGGCACTGCTGCTAACACTTCATTCCGTGTAACCTATATGCTTTATGATCGCCTTGTTACTTACGATGGAACAGATACCGAAGTAAAACCTCAACTTGCAGAAAAATGGGACGTTTCTGATGATGGTTTGACTTACACATTCTACCTGAACAAGGAAGCTAAATTCCATGATGGTAGTCCAGTAACAGCTGAAGCCGTTAAGTATTCATTCACTCGTGCCATTGATATCGGAAAATCTGCTGCTGGACAATTTAAGAAAGTTATTTCAAAGGATAGTTTTGAAATAGTGGATGATCACACAATCAAAATCACTCTTGAGAAACCATTTGCTCCATTCATCAAAACGCTTGGAACTGTCTTTGCCAATATCGTCAATCCGAAGCTTGCTGAAAACCATGGCGATGATTTAGGTGAAAGTTATCTTGCAGATAAGGGATACGGTTCTGGTCCATATATTCTTGAAAGCTGGGATCGCGGCCAGAAGATGGTTTTAAAAGCGAATGAGAATTATTGGGGAGAAGTACCTAAATTAAAAACAGTCAATATTATGATTGTTAACGAGCCTTCAACTGCTAGACTAATGCTTGAAAAAGGGGAAGTAGATTTGCTGGATTACTCTATGCTGTCTCCTGATGTGATGAAGCAGATGGAAGGTACAGAAGGAATCGATATCATTACACAGCCTGGTTACCAGATTGATGATATCGCCATCAACATGGAAAAGAAGCCTCTTGATAATGTAAAGGTTCGCCAGGCATTGGCACACGCAGTAAACTATGACTCTATCAACAATGATATTCTGCTTGGTGCAGGTAAGCGCATCGGCGGAATCATCCCAGAAGGAATGTTTGGCTATAACCCGGATGTAAAGCAATATGACTTTGACCTTGATAAAGCAAAAGCACTTCTTGAGGAAGCAGGGCTTGGTGATGGTTTTGAAACGGAGATCCTGATTTCCGAGAATAATGAGGTACGTAAAAATATTGCAGTCATGATGCAGTCAGACTTCAAAAAGATTGGTGTTGACCTGAAAATCAAGACATTGGCTTGGCCAACCTTCCTGGAAACTGTTACTTCAGGCGGCCATCAGCTAGCATTGGCTGCATGGACACCAGATTACGCAGACCCAGATTACAATCTTTGGTATTTCGCTCATTCTACTAGTAAGGGTCCAGGCTTCAACCTTGCATTCTATGAAAATAGCAATGTCGATAAGCTGCTTGAAGAAGGCCGAAAGACTGTAGACGAAGGAAGACGTGAGGAGATCTACCAGGAAATCCAGGCAATCATGAGTGAAGAGGTTCCGTATATCTTCCCAGCTCAGCGTCTTGTTCAGGCTACTCAAAGATCATGGGTGAAAGGTTACGAAATCAATCCTATGAACACATGGTACGTACCGTTCCAGAAGATGACGAAAGAATAATTTCATTAAAACGACCGCAGGACTATATTGTATGCGGTCGTTTTATTCAATCAAGTTCAGGGATTAAGCCAGTTTGAACGTTTAGCAGTCTGGCGGTTGGCTGAATGTTTCTGTTCCAATTCTCAGCGAAGACGGCTAGGTCCAATACTATACTGGCAATAGGTGATGAATGATGAAACAGTTGTCTGATTTGTCCATTTTGCAAGTGGCTGATTTATACAGGCGTAGAGAACTCTCACCAGTTGAATTGATCGGAAGCACTTTTGAAAGGCTTAAAGAAGTTGACCCAGAACAGAACAGCTTTATTACGACAAAGGAATCAGAAGCCATGGAAGAAGCGAAAGAGGCTGAGGCAGCATTTTTAAGAAATGAATACAAGCATATTTTATATGGCATTCCCTATAGTGTGAAAGATCTTTATTATACAAAAGGAATCAGGACGACGTGCGGTTCCAGGATTTTGAAGGATTTTATTCCTGAAAACACTTCCCCATTGGTATCAAGGTTGCACATTTTAGGTGCTATTCTCATTGGCAAGACGAATATGCTTGAGTTCGCTTATGGGATTGTTCATCCGGATTATGGCCAGACAAACAACCCTTGGGATCTGACAAAGACTGCTGGAGGATCAAGCGGTGGATGTGCTGCATCGGTGGCAGCCGGGATAGGATTATTTTCTTTGGGATCAGATACAGGAGGATCAATAAGGATTCCCGCTTCTTATTGTGGAATCGCAGGGCTTAAACCGACATACGGTTTACTTTCTCTCGAAGGAATATTTCCTTTATCGCCCACACTTGATCATGCAGGCCCCATGGCAAGAAGTTCTGAAGATATATTGGTGGTAATGGATGCACTTGTGCCAGGCTTTCTCTCTGCAAAACTACCAAACAATCAAAAAAAGGGCATTGGAATTCTTCCACCTGAAAAAATCTCAGATGTTAACGAAGAGGTAGCAAGTATTTATAAAGAGGCATTGGAACAGGTAAAGAAACTGGGATGGACTGTACAGGAAATCGAGTTGAAGTATTTTGATATTACCGAAGAAGTCGTTATGAATGTGCTTTTACCTGAAGCGGCTCTCATTCATGAAAAATGGCTTTCCAGGAAAGATGAATATGCTCCTTTAACATATAAACAGATTGAAGCCGGTTTGACTCATCGTTCCCTTGATTACTTGAAAGCGAAAAAGGAATTAGTGAATGCGAGAGAGGATGTTGACAGAGTGTTGAGAGACGTGGATTTTTTGCTCATGCCTACTGTTCCCTATCCAGCTCCTGATGAGGACCCAGCCCTTGAGGAAGACAACGAAATGAAATTTACCGGGTTATTCAATATTTCCGGTCATCCAGCTATGACGATTCATGCAGGGTTTACAAAAAGCAAGCTTCCGGTTGGACTGCAGCTTGTCGGAAGACGTTTTGGGGACAAAGAAATGATTGAAGCAGCCATTAATTTAGAGCAAATGCTATCTCAATCAATGAAAGGAAAACAGATGAATGTCTGAAATTTTAAATTATCTTAAAGAGCACAGTAACCAAATCACTGACACTTTGCTTAGGTTGACAAAGGCTGAATCTCCTTCCCATACGAAAGCATTGGTGGATAATTGCGGTAAGGTGCTCAGAGGGGAATACGAAAGATTAGTAGGCGATTCCGTTGAAGTGTTTGAAAAAACGGAAGTTGGCAATCAATATAAATTTACATACGGAACGGGGGGCGAGGAAGGGCAGATTTTAGTGATTGGCCACATGGATACAGTATGGGATGAAGGTGCACTGCCTATAAGGCATGAAGGAAACCTTCTATATGGCCCGGGGGTCTTTGATATGAAAGGCGGCCTCACGATCACACTTTGGGCATTAAGGGCATTGAAGGAAACTGGTGCTCAGCTTAACAGGAAAATCACCTTCCTGGTAACAACAGATGAGGAAGTAGGAAGTACCCATTCGAAGGAAATCATTCTAGCAGAAGCAGAAAAAAGCTCCGTCGTATTTGTTCCGGAATCTAGTATCGGACCTGATGGGGCAGTAAAAACCGAAAGAAAAGGAGCTGCTCAGTTCCTAATGAAAATTGAAGGAATAGCCGGGCATGCAGGAATCAATGCGTGGGATGGTGCAAGTGCAATAGAAGAGCTGGCTCATCAAATACTGGATTTGAAGAAACTAGCAAACCGCGATGAAGGAATTTCGGTAAATGTCGGTGTCGTGAATGGCGGAACCCGAGGGAATGTCATTGCTAAGGAAGCAGTAGCAGAAATTGATGTTCGTATCACCAAAAAGGCGCAGGCAGAAGAGATTTCAGAAGCAATCTTGAACAGACCTGTTTTCATAAAAGGAACAAAGGTCGAAGTGCTTGGGGAGATCGATCGATATCCTCTTGAACGGACGGAGGAAGTCATTCATTTATATGAGGATCTTAAAGAGATCGCTTCTGCACACGGATACGTATTGAATGAAGGATCTTCAGGGGGCGCAAGCGACGGCAACTTCACCTCAGGGATTGGCATTCCGACTATCGATGGGCTGGGTCCGCTTGGTGATGGAGCTCATACCGAGCAAGAACATGTCGATTTATCAAATCTCCCATACAGGGCGGCACTGATGGCTGAGATTATCCACAGATATGCAAATAAGTAAGAGGGGAGGACAGGAATTATGTACATGATGGATTTAACAGCTTCTAAATTTAAAGAGATAAGAAAGTCTGTAGACACTGTATTACTGCCCATTGGGATGATTGAAATGCATGGGCCGCATTGTTCGCTTGGAACGGATGTATGGATACCACGGGAATTTGTCCGACGGCTGGACCAGAGGATTGGAGATCGTATATTGATGGCACCTGAAGTTGCTTACGGTCATTCTTGGGGTCTTGCTCCATTTGAAGGAACGATTGATATATCTGCAGAAGCTTTTTCTCAATATGTTTTTGAAATCGGAAAGGAGTTCCGCCGGAATGGTTTTGAACAAATAGTATTGTTCAACGGACATGGAGGAAATATCCCGAGTTTGACTACCGTAGCCGAAAAACTTGCTGACATTGGAATGAAGGTATTAACCATTAATTGGTGGGCGGATTACCGTGAACAAATTCTAGAGATCACCAAAGAACCTGGCCACGGAGGGGAAGACGAGACATCATTGATTCTGGCCATTGATGAGAAGCTTGCTGATCCTAATCTTGCTGGTGACCACCAGGGAAATATGAATCCAAAGATCAAGTTTGAGAAATCTGGCCTGAAATTATTTAAAGATGGCTATGTAGGCAATGCTGGCGCCGCGACAGCGGAAAAAGGCGAAAGACTATATGAAATGATGCTGGAACTAGTTTTATCCGATATTGAAGATCTATGGAGGGTGGCATATGAATCAGTCAATTAAGAAGGGAAATAGCATTTTGAGATGGACCGATGAACCAGTTGGGGAAAAAATCGTTGATATCGTTGTCAGTTTGAATGAACAGGCGCAAAAATTACACAGCCAGGAAGTGGCAACGGCAAGTTATAGTGAAGTGAAGCCTACGCTTTCTAGCTTTGATAAGATTGGTGATGCCCTTGATGATGTAGAATATGCCCTCACAGCGAAAGAAGGCCATGAAGGAGAATATATGAGAACGATGGCGAATGGGTTCCGTTATTTTGCCCGCAGCCTGCAAGGTGACAATGTCCCATATGAAGAACTGATTGCGAACATTCAAGAGTTGCCGTCCACCCTGATCACTGATCAGCAGTTAGAACATGCAAGGGATTTGGTTGAGAAAGGATTATCCGACCTTGGCTATAAAGGAAGCTTATTCGAGAAAGCAACTGCATGGCGCTCAGATACATTGATTGATCCTGAACAAGTGACTACAGTAGCCGAAAACTTCCGTGAAAACAGTAAGCAAGGGACATTGAAGAGAGTGATCGGACTGCCAGAAGAAGATGGAATCGATTGGATTAAACCGATCAGGGGAGTGTTTTGGAGTGGGTATTCCAAATATACCGGCAGCTATCGCGGAAACTTAACCTTCAATATTGACCGACCATGGACAGAGCCGATTTTGGCTCAAATCATGACACATGAAGGCTATCCTGGGCACCAGGCGTTCTACTGTCGCTGGGATTACTTATACCAGCAAGGAAAACTACCGCTTGAAGCTTCGTATTACCTAATCAACAGTCCAACCAATGCATTGTTTGAAGGTGGACCGGAAACTGCCTTGAGCTTCCTCGGCTGGGATGATGTGAATGAAGAGACTCCTGGCGTAACTGATGATCAGAAGCAACAATATTTGCTTGCAAGGAATTATCTTGACTATCAAAGAATGTTTACCACAAACGCCTGCTATATGTATAATCTCGGCCAGGTATCCAAGGAAGAAGCAATAGATTATTTAATCAACCAAGGAGGCATTACCGAAATTGAAGCAAACAATGCCTTCAGATTCTTCTCAGACCCAATACAGAGAACTTATTTCCCTTGCTACTTTTACGGCCGCTGGATGGTAGGAAACGCCTATAAAGAAACTCCTAAAGAAAAACGACAAGAGTATTTCTCCATTCTCTATGACACACCACACACAACCAAAACTTTTATCAAAGCAATAAGCCAGCTGCATGGTAAAGAATTCGATGCTTTTAATACATTGAATCAATAAAGATTGAAGGTGAGGCTTTATGGGGCTTCACCTTCTCTGTAATAAAGGGAGACAGTCCCCATGATCGAATTAAAACACTTTACAGAAGAGGACATTCCTCAACTTATAAGCTGGATAGATACTCCTGAGTTTTTGGTTCAGTGGAGCGGGACAGGATTTTCCTTTCCGCTGACTGACCAACAGCTTATTAAGTATTTGAAGGAAGCAAATAAAGAAGATTCAAAGGTTCATGCTTTTAAGGTGATTCATCTTGAATCATCGAAGGTAATAGGGCATATTTCCCTTGGTTCAATCAATTTTCATAACCGGAATGCGAGAATGTGCCGAGTCTTAATTGGTGATGGGGATATGAAAGGCAAGGGTCTAGCTCCTTTTATAGTCAATAAGCTTTTAAATATAGCATTTGAACAATTTGGTCTGCATAAGGTGAGTCTTGCTGTATATGACTTCAATACACCAGCTCTTAAACTCTATCAGAAAATGGGTTTTCATACGGAGGGTTTGATTAGAGAAGCATCCAGGATCGGTGACGATTACTGGAATTATTATGAGATGAGTATTTTAAGTCGAGAGTGGCGTTCATTATTAAATAATATTGGGAGGGAGAACCTTGGATAATTTGACGGTGACGGAAAAAGAAATCATATCCCATATAAGTGCGAATCAACTAATGGACTATAACAAGGAAATCGCCAAAGAGGTAAGGCTGTCGGGATCTGAAGAAGAGCTCCGTGCATTCAAATATGTTCAAAAGACTTTGGAAAGCTTTGGGATAGAAACTGAACTTTCTTTTCACGATGCTTATATTTCTCTGCCGGGTAAAGCGAGCTTAAAGGCAGGTGATACCGAATTGGCTTGTATCACTCACTCAATGGCACCTTCTACTAAAGAGCGAGGAATAATTGGAGAAGCTGTATATATTGGTGACTATTCAGGTGAAAAGCTTTCTCTTTGTAAGGGGAAAGTTTCTGTAGTAGAAGGAATTGCAAGTCCAGAAGTTATAGCAAAGCTTAGTGATACCGGAACCCTCGCTGCTATTTTCATCAATGGACCTTACACTCACGAAATGATTGTTTCTACTGTTTGGGGCAGTCCAACTTCTGAAAATATTTCTCAAATGCCAAAGATTCCTGTTGTATCAATAAATGATGATACAGGGGAAATCCTTAAACAGTTCATTCAGGAAGGAAAGGGCCAGGTAGAATTACATACCGAGGTTGAAACGAAATGGACCGAAATTCCCACGTTAACGGCTAACATTTATGGGAAAGACGAGCCAGAGAATTTTGTTTTATTCAGTGGCCATATTGACTCGTGGCATTTTGGAGCTATGGATAACGGCTCGGCGAATGCGACCATGTTAGAAGTGGCAAGAGTGCTTTCAAAATATAAAGGACATTTGAAGCGATCGATCCGTATTGCTTTTTGGTCTGGACATTCGCATGGAAGGTATGCAGGGTCACAGGCCTACTGTGATCGTCATTGGGAAGAAATCCACGAGAATTGCGTCATGCATTTTTATATAGATTCTGTAGGGGGCAAGGGAGCTACCATCCTGAACGAAAGTAATTGCATGAGTGAAACGAAGGATATAGCGGCTCTCTATGTGAAGAAGATTTCCGGTCAAGATTACATTGGAAGCAGGTATGGAAAATACGCCGACCAATCTTTCTGGGGAGCGGGAGTCCCTTCATTGTTTATGGGAATGTCGGAACAACCGTTATCCAATGACCCAATGTCCAAGAAAGTTTTTCAAGTTTTCGCAGGGAAAGAGGCAGGGGGATTTGGCTGGTGGTGGCATACCGTAGAAGACACAATCGATAAAATTGATCCAGCTAATTTAAAACGTGATTGTGAAATCTATGCCCTCTCCATCTATAAAGTCTTAACCGATCCAATACTGCCTATTAACCAGCTGGCAGCAGTAAAAGAGATCAAACACACAATAATAGAGTATCAAACAGCAGCTGGTGATAAAATCGATTTGAAAATGACGATGGAACGATTAAATAAACTTGAAAAAGTCCTTGCGAATGTACACTCTGATTTATCTTCATCGGATTTGTCGGTTGAAAAACAGAAAGAAATAAATAAGCTAATGATGGCGATCTCGCGCAATCTTGTTCCCATTAATTATGTAAGAACTGATATATTCGAGCACGATGCGGCGATTGGTTTACCTCCTATTCCTGCGCTTTCCCCGATAAATTTAATTGCTGCAGTGGAGAAGGGAACACATGACTATTATTTGCTGAGGACTTCTATAAACAGACAGCTTAATAAAGTGAATTATTTACTCAAAAATGCAATAGAACAAGCTATAAAATTATCAACCACATTAAATGAAAAAAGGAGTGGGAATTATGTCAGCAATTAAAAATAAGGTCGTGATCATTACAGGGGCAAGCAGCGGGATTGGCCGTGCAACAGCTGTTAAATTGGCAAATGAAGGGGCGCAAATTGTTCTTGCTGCTAGAAGAGAAGACCGGTTGCAGCAGCTTGCAGAGGAGCTGCAATCACTTGGCGTTTCAGCTGTATATAAAGCAACCGATGTCACTTCATTGGAGCAGGTGCAAAATCTAGCGGATTTCACATTGGAACAGTTCGGCCAAATCGATGTGCTTTTCAATAATGCCGGAATCATGCCACTTTCCTATATGAAGAATAATAGAGTGGAAGAATGGAATCAAATGATAGACGTTAACATTAAAGGAGTTTTACATGGGGTAAGTGCAGTCCTTCCACACATGCTTGAAAGAAACAGTGGACACATCATCACGACTTCTTCTGTAGCAGGACATGGAATCTTCCCATCAGGGACAGTTTATTGTGCCACGAAATTTGCAGCCAGGGTGATCATGGAAGGATTGAATAAAGAATTGACCAAATCGAATATCAGGACTACCACGATTTCCCCTGGAGTTGTAGATACAGAGCTGCCAAATTTAATTGTTGATCCAGAAGTGAAGCCTATATTTGAGAATCCGGACCTTCCTTCTATACGAAGTGAAGATATTGCGAATGCAGTTCATTACGCACTATCTCAGCCTGCATCCGTTGCTGTGAACGAAATTATCATTAGGCCAACGAATCAGGGGTAATGGTTTCAACAGACAATTTACATGTTATTGGAACTAATCTGTCAATAAAATGAACGATTAAAGCAATCGAATAATCTCTTTTGGAAGCAGGTCTTTTAGATCTGCTTTTCCTTTATTTAGGCTCAGTGATCATTCATTGTTGTTTTTCATGTACGTATGAGAATCAATAAACGGAAGATTTCCTGTTATTATCTATCGAGGAAGTTTTTTGAGCTGAAATAGGCGGAGATATTTCGGTTAACTGCAAAATACAAGTCGAAATCCACTGATTTGGATTGAATAAGCGGAAAAACGACCCTTATTTCATTAAAAATAAGGGTTGTTTTCAATTTAAACGGAATTTTTCCGTTTATTTTCAAACAGTGTGGAATTATGAGCCATTTTTAAATTCAACTTAGAGTCGGCACAAAGGAATATCTGCTATTTTTCCCGAATAGTAAAGGAGTGAATGAAGTTTGAAATCGGAAATACATATTTTAAGGAGGAAATCATATCAAAGCAATATTAAAATCATTAGTCGGTGGGCTGGTTTCTGGTATGGCCCTCGGATTATTTCTCAAGTTGATTCAATTCTTCACAAACCTCAAGGTATATACCTTATTGCTTAATGTGGATTACGTGCCAATCCTTAAAAATATTAAATTACCGGAAATAATTGAATTCGGGTTGCATTTGATCATTTCAATTGTGCTCGCTTTTGTATTGAATGTATACATAAACAGGAAGAGCCTTAAGAAAGAAGCTATTTATCGATTTGTATGGAAAGTGAGTTTAATTGTTGGATTGCTGCTATATCCAACCACACTTCTTTCAGAACGGACACCGGCAATCACAAATGCCTATGCGTTTTTAATATGGATGGCAGGGCACTGGATTTATGGAATGATTTTAGGGAGGCTTTTATCATATAAGGAAGGAGAGAGGGTTTGAAGAAGAAAAACTTAACTATTTTATCAATCGCAATGTTAATTTTCTTTATATATGGAGTTGCTAAGTGGAACGATGGTCGTGAAAAGAACTTGAGGGATGTGCTAGATTCAGCACATATCGAAAAGGTTTATTTCAAGCGTCTGCCGATAAAGGATGAAATGGCCTATAATCGTCAAATTACAGATGACGATTCACTTAAAGAATTATTGAATTTCTTTAGTCAGTATACAGTGAAAAAAGTCGGCGACCGTGATTTTTTTTCAGAATATCCTGATGAGCAATTCCAGTTTCAATTGGAATACAAAGACACCAGAACCACCATGCCTTCTTTGATCGAAAGGGACATTCTATTACATGATCAGTATCAATATGAAATCACCAATGGGCCGGTAGATTATGAATGGCTGGAGGATTTTGTAAAAGACAAGGGTGAAGAGGTATAAAATAAATTTCAACAAAGTATTTAGCTATATACTAATTTGACATAAGTACAATATGAACAGAAAGCTAATTGTACCGAAATTTCTTAATTAACTGGCTGCAGTGCGAGCATCAGGGTTCTTGAAATCCAAAATAAACTAAGTCTGTTCAAATATAATGCCAGGAGTCTATGCTCCTGGCATTTGTTTTTTAGATGTATTTTGATGAAAGGTGAACATATTTTTTCCGAATCTTTTGGATACATAGAGTGCCTCATCGGCATAACTGATTACCGTAAACGGGTCGATATCATGATCCGGCCAAACTGAGCCCCCGACACTGCATCCAACTCTTAGCATGACATGATCAAGAGTATAAGGCTTGTTAATATTTGCGATCAGCTTATTTGCGACCGTCTCAAGGATCGTTTCGACTGATTCATTTGGTGTATCCATTACGATCAGGAACTCATCGCCACCGAGTCTGAAAATGGAATCTTCCTTTCTCGTACTCTCTTTTAGTCTGTTTGCCACTTCCTTGAGTACCATGTCGCCGGTTTGATGTCCATGAGAATCATTTATTTGCTTAAATCCATCTAGATCTAAATATAAGAAAGCCAGGGAGTGCCCCAAATTGTTTGCCTTCTTTAGGAATTGATCCAGAGCAACCCGGTTGCCGAGACCGGTTAAAAGGTCATGGTGTGCGAGGTTCTCCATGACTCCCAGACTTGACTCTGTCCTTACCAGTGAATCAACAAGTTCCCTAAGTGATCCAGATAAAAGTTCAAGGTCTTTAATCCCTTTTATATACGGGATTGCTGCTTCCTTTCCTAGTCTCAAACTATGGGCAGCTTTCGTTATTTTCCGTAAAGGACTTGTTACGAACCCAGCAAAAAGCCAGCCGATGACTGCAAAGATGACAGCAGTGATTGTACCAAGTTTAATGATGAAGATTTTTAAATTTTCAACTGGAGCAAACGCGTTCTCAGCAGGTATTCGAACGATGACGATCCAACCCAGACCTGAATAATCTTGATGGCCGTCTCCTATTGAAAAGCCTGTAAGATACTTTTTCCCATCAGGCCATTCTTCTACAAGCCAATTATTCTCACCGTTCACGGCATTATGTACACTATTGATATCTAATATTTTCCCAGTCATATGAGGTGGTCCAAGAAGCACAGTATTGTCCTTACCACTTACTACAAACACTTCAGCTCCGCTTAGTTCGTCTTTTAATGGTTGTACAATTTCATCTTTCACTTGGCTTGACCATTCCCAGCTTAGATGCGTCGCGAGAACACCAGAGAAATTCCCGTTTGCATCTGTAAGGGGCTTGCTGATGTCGACAAATTGCATCGGCTCTCCCGTAGGATTTGGAAGCAAATTCGCAAGAAGTACGGCGTTATGTACATCGCCAATGAATGTCCCATTTTTGCCTTCTTGATAAACAGGACGCTGAGAAATATTTTTCCCAACCAAGATTTGATCGGAGGCAGCTACCACATTCCCTGCAGCATCGGTTAAACCAATCCAGGAAAAGACCGGAAAACTGGAATGTAACTGGTCTATCAGCTCCTGTGCAACCTGGAGATCATCAGGTGACTTAATATCCTCTATTTGGCTCAAGACTTCAACTTCCCCAATCCTTGACCACATGAAAGAATCCAATTTATCAGCCATATGATAAGCAGTCGTCGACAGGCTGTTTCCAATCTCTCTTTTAATCGTTTCACCAGAATGTTTGCTGATGGTTATGCTCAACAGCATAGTCAGTACGATGATGATGACACCAAAAAATAGAGCCATATAGGCTCGAAGGTTGAATTTCATGAAAAAATAGTTCCTTTCGTGCAGTAAAGCTAATTATCTACTTTGTTATATCGGCTTCATTTCAATTCTATTTAGACATCTTGTTTGTTTCTTTTCAATTTTTTAAAAGTGATTCAATCTCAAGAAAAGCATAACTTTTTAGGACTAAACCAATTAAGTCTGAAAAATATTTTACCTTAGCTATTGTTGATTGCTTTCCTGTATTACCTCCATATAAAAACGGATACCATTAAGGTAGTTCTCAACACTGATATGTTCATTCGTTCCATGCATCCGGTTGAGGTCTTCTGAGGTCAACTGGACTGGCAGGAAACGGTAGGTATTCTCAGAAATACTGTCATAATGCTTGGCGTCGGAACCAGCGAACATCAGATAGGGAGCAATGACTGCTTCGTCGTATACATTCCTCGCGCTTTGCTGGATTGTTTTGAAATGCCAGCTGTCTACAGAAGAAACACCGGAGGCTTCAGAGCCCTCGATTGTTACTTTGATCTCTTCGTCATCGATGGTTTTTTCTATATAGTTTTTCACTTCTTCCAACGAGTCCCCTGGCATTAAACGAAGGTTGATGATAGCGGAAGCTTTTTCAGGGAGGGCATTGTACTGTTCGCCAGCTTGAAAAATCGTCGGTGCAATCGTTGTCCTGATTAGCGCGGCAGAAGCGGGCTGGCCTAGCAGGATTTTTTCAATTACAGGTTCAAAAATAAACTTGTTCGCAAATACATATTTCATTCCAAAACTCATTTCTGGAGCGACGAATTCAAATAAATCTTCACCTGGTCCCTGAAGATCCGCCGGGAATTGAGTTTCTTCAAGCTTGGCAATCGCAGCGGAAATCCTGCCAATATTCGTCGTGCTTTTTGGCTGAGATGAGTGACCGCCACTGCCTTCGATTGATAGCTCTGCAGTCGCTGAGCCTTTTTCAGAGATGCCGACAACACCCACTGGCTGATCGACACCCGGAACCATGTTCTCTACAATCGCACCTCCTTCATCTAAAACGAATTCAAACATGACTCCTTTTTCATTAAGATTATTCACGATTGAGGCGGCTCCTTCTTCACCGCCGATTTCTTCATCATGACCGAACATCAAGTAAATATCACGATTAGGCTGATATCCTTCTTTGAGCAAGTGTTCTGCAGCTTCAAGGATTCCAATCACACCGATTTTATCATCCAGTGTACCGCGTCCCCAGATTTCTCCGTTTTGGACGGTCCCGCTAAAAGGGGGATGATCCCAGTTTTTCTCCGTACCTTCAAGAACAGGAACTACATCATAATGGCTAGTTAATCCAATTGGGAGCTTATTACTGCCTTCTCCATTCCATTTATACACAAGCGCATGGCCATTTACTTTTTCAAGTTCAAGTTCTTCATGTACGAGGGGAAAGCTCTGTTCTAAAAAGGAAATGAAGCGGTCGAATTCTTTTATATCCATCTTGCTGCGGTCCTGATAAGAAATGGTTTTAAATTGGATCGCTTTTGACAGGGTGTTGATTGCATGGTCTTCTTTTATAGTGCCATTAAAGTGTTTAGGTAGGGGCTGAAGGGATTTTAAGGTGAGAGTATTGAACATGGTGACTATGGTGAAAACAAGGAGCAGGCTGCCAATGATCACGAGAAAAAGCCTCAATTTTTTCATAGTTTAGTATTAAACCTCCATAAATTTTTTAAAAAAAGCCTCCGGTTATCCAGAGGCTTCTGTCTATGCGATTTCAGGTGCGTGTGGCTGTTTTTCTGGTTCTGGAACAAAGGCGAGGATGATCATCCCGATTACAAAGAGGATAACAAGACTGAAAACACCCATGCTAGAATTGCCAGTAAGCTGTGCTGTCAGGCCGACCATAAGCGGTCCCATGATGGAAGCGAATTTCCCGAAAATATTATAGAATCCGAAAAACTCATTGGCGTTTGCTTTCGGCACCAACTTGGCAAAATAAGACCGGCTTAATGCCTGAATACCGCCCTGTGAAGTAGCAACAAGCATTGCCAGGATCCAGAAGTCCGTAGTTGTTTCCAGGAAGTAAGCGTAGATACAAACAAAGATATAAACGGTAATTCCGACATAAAGCATCTTTTTACCGGTAAAACGCTCGGATAATTTTCCGAATAAAATGGCGAACGGCCAGGCGACGACCTGGGTGGCGAATAGGATAATTAATAGGTTAGTAGAACTGATGCCCAAATCGGTTCCATAGGCTGTAGACATCGTGATAATTGTTCCTACTCCGTCAATGTAAAAGAAATAAGCCAATAAAAATAGAAATAATGCCCTGTATTTGCGGATTTCCTTGAAGGTTTTGCCTAAGCGTCTAAAGCTTTGCAGCACCAATTGCGGTTCACGCTCAATGTAATGCTTTTGGTGGACATTTTTAAACAATGGGATCGAAAATAATCCCCACCAAAGAGCTGTAATGATAAAAGCAGTCTGGCTGGCCAAGGTCATCGAAATCGGCAAAACCTTGGTCTGAGCTAAAATAATGATTGCGATACTGATGATGAATGGAATGGTACTCCCGATGTATCCCATCCCATATCCGCGTGCAGAGACTCTGTCCATCCGTTCATCTGACGTGACATCAACGATAAAAGCATCATAGAAAACATTAGAACCTGTCGAGCCTAGCACAGCAAGGGTGTAAACAACTAGCAGCATCAGCCAATTTCCGCTTGGGACGAAGGCAAGGCCTGCTGTGAAGGTGATTCCTAGTGTAAAGAAAATAGTAAAGAAACGTTTCTTCATACCTTGATAGTCGGCAATGGTTCCTAGAATCGGGCCGATCAACGCTAAAATGAAGGTGGCAATGGCTATCGTGTATCCCAAGTAAGCGGTTGAATTTGACAGGCTCACACCAGCCTCAGTTGCGGAAGCTTTATAAAAGAGCGGGAACACAGCTGTCGAAATGATAATCGAATAAGCCGAGCTTGCCCAGTCATAACGAATCCAGCTGCTCTCTTCCTTCGTAAAACCTTTCATCCTTTTGCCCCCAATATGATAATATTTTTTTTATGATTTTAATACCGACTTAAAAGATGAAAAGACTGTTTAAACGGCAATAAATATGTGCTTGCCTGAAAAAAATCCATTTCAACTGGTAATATACTTCGCTTTAAGCAGGCAAAAGACCTTCTTTCTATTTCTAAATATCCAAAATCCCTTCAAGGATGGAACCGTCTGTATCTCCGAGATCGAGGCCGAGCAGGCGGGCAAAGGTGGGACCTTCGTCAACGAGGTGCATCGACTTGACGGAAATCCCTGGACGAATCCCTTTTCCAGCTGCGAAGAATACGGTGTGATATCCCTCTTTTTCAGGTGAATAACCATGGCAGGCGAAGGTATACTTTTTCGTCCTGGCGTCCTCATCGGTGACTTCTTCGATATAGTCCCCTTCAATCGCTTCACTGAAGTAGAAACCTCTCGCCGCTTCAAGCATCCTGAAAGCCGTTCCATCAGCTCCTTTTTCGTTTGCCTCGCTGCCTGTTATGACAGTTTCAATTCCGTTACTTTCGTTCTGCATAAGATCAGCAAGGATTTCCGAAACCTCGTTTCTTGCAGCATCATCGTTAGGATCTTTTATATAGACATAGGCAGAGCCGTCACAGCTTTTGCAATAAGCTTGCCAAGTGGTCACTTTCCCAGAAGCATTTGTTTGGATAAGTCCTCGTTCTTTAAATAATACGTTCAATTTCACCACTTTAGACTCATCAAGTGCACTGTGGTCACCAAGAATGACAACTGTTGAGTTTTCGGAAATCCCTGCCTCATCAAGGGCTTCCAAGATCCGGCCGAGCCTCACGTCATGGCGGTGAAGCGCTGCCTTTGCTTCTTCTGATGTAAACCCGTGCATATGTCGCTGGGAATCAAGATCGACAAAATGGATTAACATCAATTCAGGCTTCCTCGTTTTAATGGTCTCCACTGTTGATTCCAGAACAAAGTCATCCAGCTCAGGCTGGCTCAAGCCATTTCTGATATGGCCGAATTTCTGATTCATTTCAAGCTGGTAACGAGGACTTCCATTGAAAAGTGAAACGGGAATCTGATGATGCCATGGACGATTTGCAAATATTTCAGGCATGTTATAGGCAATATCGGCCTTTGCAGTGACTGGCCATAATAATGCGGCTGTTTTCATGCCCGCTTTTTTCGCCTCATCGTAAAGGGTTGTTCCTTTTATGTGATGGCGATGCCAATACCAGTCAGGTGAAATCCTGCCAGGTTGGATGAATGTATTGTTGACAATACCGTGCCGATTAGGGAAATTACCCGTCACGATTGTCGCATGGCAAGGGTAGGTTACAGAAGGGTAGATGGTTTCCACTTGTGTACAATAAGAGCTTTTCTCTATAAAAGACTTAAAATTTGGCAGCTCCTTGAGCACTGGAAAATCATGCTCAGAAAGACAGTCAAAAGAAATGATGATTAAGTGGTCTGTCAGTTTTGTCATGTTAGCCTCCATTAAATTTATATAACTAATATAGCAGAATATTTTTGGAAAAATAATCTGCTTTTCCATTTTTCATTGGAAGGAATTACTGATCGATTAAAGAAGTTATTAAAGTATATGAAAAAACTGGAGGCAGAAGGGAATGGAACTAATCGACAAAGCCTTGCAAATTGCTGCTTTGGCACATGAAGGGCAATATCGGAAAAATACGTATATACCTTATATTGTTCACCCTGTGGCAGTGGGCATGATTTTACAAAAAGCAGGATATCCCAATGAAATGATAGCAGCAGGAATTCTTCATGACACAGTAGAAGATACGGATTTAACCTTATCAGATTTAGAGCGTGATTTTGGAAAGGAAATTGCGATAATCGTCCAAGGTTGTTCAGAGCCCGACAAGTCTCTATCCTGGGAAGAGCGCAAGCAGCACACAATCGAGTTTCTGAGGACTGCATGTGAAGAAATACGCGTAGTAGCTTGTGCAGACAAATTGCACAATGTCAGGTCCATACGCCAGGACGTAGAACAATGTGGCGAAGAAGTTTGGAGCAGATTCAAACGCGGACAAGACCAACAAGAATGGTATTACAGGAATGTGTTGAAAAGCCTTGGCCATTCGTCTACGTTTCCATTACTAGAGGAGCTTGAAATGGAAATAGAGCGTTTGTTTAAAAGAGATAAATTCAGTTACAACAAGTTAATAGAAGATGCCGGCTCGGACAGGATGACATCCAGGACAGGAAACATCCTAACCGGAAATAAGACAGCAGGAGTGTGATTGCGATGGTCACAACGCTCATTTATAAAGATGGTTCTTCTAATAAGTTTTGGAAAATCCAAGTTTCCGGAAAAAGTTATACGCTTACCTATGGAAAAATTGGAACCGTAGGAGCTGTGAAAGTGAAAAATTTTGAAACTGAAGAAGCCTGTCAAAAGGATGCAGATAAACTGATTAAATCAAAAATGAAGAAAGGCTATACTCCGGCTGGTCCAGTTGATCAGGTTGTGAAGGAATGCTCTATGTCTGAAATCCTATTTTGGGAGATTCTTAAGACCGCCAAGCAAAAAGGGGAAGATTCTGAAGAACAGATTGAATGGCTGGTGAGCCATTTAATAAGAAAGCCAGTCAAGGAAATTGTCATGTTCGATTATTTTTTTAATCAATACTATAAGAAGTCATACACGTCCGATTTGTGGGCAGCAGCCTATATCATCATGGGAGGAGCTTCTGATGATTCCTTTGATTATTTCAGAGCATGGCTGCTATTTCAGGGGAAAGAGACATACGAAACAGTCATAAGTAATCCCGAAAAAATCATCCCCCATCTAAAAGTCATTGAGGAAGAAGAGGATGTCCCGCAGTTAGAGGACTTGATAAGTGCCGCAAGTATTGCCTATGAAGAAAAGACAGGGCTGGACTATGAGGATTATTATGATTTATATGAAAAATTGACTGGGGACAAAGCCATCCCTCCTGAAATAGAATTGGACTGGGATGAAGATGATGAAGAAGGTTTGAAAAAGAGGTTTCCTGCTTTATAGGAAAGATATGGAGATCATCCGTTAGATTATTAAAACTTAGGGGGAGTCGTTTTGAAATCACCACTTTTCAATAAAGTTAACAATGTTTTTATCCACGTGAGCAACTTGAAAGAATCTGCAAAATGGTATTACAACCTTCTGGGGATTTCATTTGATGCCGAAAAAATAGAATCACCCGTTCATAATATCCCTGTAATGTCTGAAACCGGGTTAACTTTGGATGATCACACATTCGACCCGGGCTTTAACCTGAAGCCTTCCGACCATGTTCTATTTAATTTCCTAGTGGATGATGTTGATGAGGCTTACCGCTTTGTAAAATTAAATGGAATTATCGTTACTAAAGAAATCGAACGCATTGGTGATTTTGCGTACTTCAATTTCAAAGATCCTGATGGAAACGTATTAATGATTTGCAACTGCTGATCTACTCGAGGTTTATTTTTCCAAAAAAGATATTAATTTCCTAGATTCGCCGGTGTCACTCCTGGGTAAAGAAAGGTAATCCTAACAAGGGGTGATAAAAATGAAGACGAAAGAAAAAATGTCAAAAGAAGAGCTATTAAACCAAATCAAGAATAGTAATGGCAGCTTAGAGATTTCGTCTGTTTCCTCAACAGAAGAAGGAGAAGAAGTAATCGCCCTGGCAAAACACCTGGAACTTGAAGGCAAAATCGTCTTGCTGGAATACTGTTTGGATAAAAAGCCACTGGCGGTTTCCCTGAAAACTAAGGATCCTGATTAAAAAGATAAATCCCAAAGGCGAGCCGCTTTAATAGCGGTTCGCTTTTTTATTTGCATCAATATAGGCCTTAGGAACCAAATGAGGTAAGTAACCGCTTTCTTTTAAAAATTATAAAATTTATAATTGACTGAATATTATATCTATACTATTATCGTACCTAATACTTTTTTCCTTTCGTAAAGCGAAGCGTTTAAGTAAAAAAGATAATGGGGGGATTCATGATGTCACAGATGTTAGCTTTAGTTATTGTTGTATTCATTTTATTAGTAGGAGATTTAGTAGCAGTAAGGACTAAGGCATGGATTCCATCCATGTTCGTGTCAGCAGTACTATTCCTGATTGGGTACTGGACGTTTTTCCCAAAAGAGATCGTTTCACTGGCTGGTGTGCCATCGGCAGTAGCGGTCATGATGATGTACTTGTTAATTACAAATATGGGAACATTGCTTTCGATCCAGGAATTGAAAAATCAATGGAAAACCATCGTTATCGCTCTATCAGGTATTTTAGGAATAGTAGCCGTATTATTGAGTGTTGGTACGCTCATCTTTGGATTCCAGACAATGGTCGTTGCCGTTCCGCCTTTGGTTGGTGGAGTCGTATCCGCCTTGATCATGTCTGAAGGGGCAAAAGAAGCTGGACTCGCAACACTATCCGTATTCGCCATCGTTATTTATGTCATGCAGGGATTTGCGGGATACCCATTAACCTCACTCGTTCTAAAAAAAGAAGGAAAAAGGATTTTAAAGCAGTATCGCGAGGGAAGCCTGGCAGCAGCTGAAGTAGCCGCAACCGTAGAGGCCCCAGCGAAACCTGTTGAATTGAAAATGTTTAAAAACCTGCCAGAGAAATACAACACGCAATTCTTTAAGTTTTTCAGACTCTCTTTGGTCGCTTTTCTGGCATACCAAACATCTACACTTCTGGCACCAATCGTCTCGGTGAGTCCGTTTGTACTGGCACTTTTATTTGGTGTCATCGGGACAAGCGTAGGATTCCTTGAGAAACAGGCCCTGCAAAAAGCAAACGGATTTGGAATCGCGATTCTTGTCCTGATGTTATTCATTTTCGATGGACTGAAGCAGGCAACGCCAGGAATGCTTCTTGAAATTATGGTTCCCCTGATTGGAGCAATCGTTCTGGGCATCACTGGAATGTACATTTTTTCATTCATCGTCGGCAAGATTTTAAAGGTGAGCAAAGAAATGGCCTTTGCTGTATCATTGACTGCACTTTATGGTTTCCCAGCAGATTACATCATCACCAATGAAGTCATCAATTCATTGACTGAGGATGAAAAAGAAAGAGAAGCTTTGACCAGTCATATGCTTCCGCCGATGCTTGTGGGCGGATTTGTCACCGTCACGATCGTATCGGTTGTACTTGCCGGTATCTTCGTAGGATTCTTGTAGGAAAAGAGGCGAATGAGATTGCTAGAATTAAAGGAACGCATTCAACAGCATATCGATCAAATCAGTGAGTACACCGCAACTCCCGGAAAAGGGACGACAAGGCTGACATACAGCCAGGAGGATTTAAAAACTCGCAATTATATTAAAGCGAAAATGAAAGAGTACGGATTGCAGGTTAGAGAAGATGGATTTGGCAATATTTTTGGCAAACTGGAAGGAACTATAAAGGACGCGCCTAGTGTGATGGTCGGGTCTCATTTTGACTCGGTCCCTCACGGGGGTTCATATGATGGTCCCGCAGGAGTCGTTGCGGCGCTTGAGGTAGCAGCACTCTTTGCAAAAAACAAAATGAGGCCGAAGTATCCTCTTGAAATCGTTGCCTTGGTAGAGGAAGAAGGAGCAAGGTTTGGCGGAGGGCTCATGGGTTCCCGCGGAATGGTCGGATTGCTTGGAGAGGAAGAGTTTAAGAGCCTGAGAGACCATAATGGTGTATCCACAATCGAAGCAATGAGTGGCATTGGGCTTGACCCATCGCTCCCTAAAAAAAGAGATTCGAAAACGATGAAAGCATTTCTTGAATTACATATTGAACAAGGTCCTATTTTAGAAGAAAAGGATATACCAATTGGAGTTGTAGAAGCGATTGTAGGACTGACACAACTGGAAGTGACTGTTAAAGGGCAGGCGGGACACGCAGGCACCACTCCGATGGATCGCCGGTCCGACGCTCTAGTGGCCTCGGCTAGTATTATCGCTCAATTGCCCGCGCTTGCTGAAGAAGAAGGACAAGGAACAGTCATTACCACCGGTCGATTGAATGTCTATCCCAATGGCGCCAATGTCATCCCTGATCAGGTCGTTTTCTCGGTTGATATTCGGTCGGGAAAGGAAGAGCATGTCTTGAATGTGATCGAAAAAACAAAGAATCTTGTTCATTCTTTTAATGGAAGTGGAATTGATATAACAATTGAGCAACTCTTATATATCCAGCCGAAAGAACTGAACCCAGGTATCCGCTCCCTTTTAAAAGAGAAAAGCGAAGCGTTGCAAATTCCGTATTGTTCGATCCATAGCGGCGCAGGTCATGATGCAATGGTTTTATCCGATTATACCGATGTTGGAATGCTGTTTATTCCAAGTAAGAATGGATTAAGCCATTGTCCGGAAGAATGGTCCGACTCTGAAGACATAGCTCGAGCGGCAGAGATTTTTTACGAAACAGCTAAGAACTTAACGGAGGCGGAGTAATGATAAACGATAGAGTTAAAGAGGCCATTAAGAGCTACAATAACGAATTAACAAAGATTAGGAGGAAGCTCCACAGCGAGCCAGAGCTTTCATGGGAAGAGTTTAAGACGACAGATTTTGTTTGCGCTTATCTGGATGAGCTGGGAATTTCGTATCGGCGCACCGAGCCAACTGGAGTTATTGCTGAAATCGAGGGAGGCAAGCCAGGAAAAACGGTCGCCTTAAGAGGGGATATGGATGCACTTTCAGTTGAAGAACTAAACAAGGAGTTGTCGTACGCTTCAAAGGAAGCTGGGAAAATGCATGCTTGCGGCCATGATGCTCATACCGCCATGCTGATGATCGCGGCTAAAGCATTGAATGTGATCAAGGAAGATATGCCTGGAAATGTCCGTTTATTGTTCCAGCCAGCGGAAGAAGTTGCACAGGGCGCAAAGGCTCTTGTTAAACAAGGCGCTGTTGACGGAGTGGACAACGTCTTCGGAATCCATATCTGGTCGCAAATGCCGACGCATAAGGTCAGCTGCACACCGGGACCTTCCTTTGCTTCAGCTGATTTGTTCAAAGTGACATTCAAAGGAAAAGGCGGCCATGGAGCGATCCCGCAGGCTTGTATCGATACAGCAGTGGTTGCATCATCCTTTGTCATGAATGTCCAATCTGTAGTGTCGAGAACGATTGATCCGCAGCAGGGCGCAGTACTTACGGTCGGTAAAATGGTTGTCGGTACTCGATTCAATGTCATTGCCGAGAATGCAGTGATAGAAGGAACAGTCCGTTGTTTCGACCCTGAAGTTCGCGACCATATCGAGAAACAGCTGACACATTACGCTGAAAACGTTGCAGCAGTTTATGGTGCTACGGCTAAAGTGGAATATACACGTGGCACTCAAGCAGTCATCAATGACGAAGGTAGTGCTCGGCTTGTCCAGCAGGTAGCTGCAGAGGCCTTTGGCGAAGATGTCATTTATCACGAAAAGCCAACCATGGGCGGGGAGGATTTCAGCTTCTATCTCGATGAGGTTCCAGGAAGCTTTGCATTAGTTGGAAGCGGCAATCCTGACAAAGATACCGATTGGGCTCACCATCATGGCAAATTCAATATCGATGAAGATGCGTTGAGTACTGGCGCAGAGCTATATGCCCAGTATGCCTGGGCTTATTTGAACAGAAGCTGACTCATAAAAAGTGGAGAACCCTCTGAGGCTCTCCACTTTTTAATTACCTCTTTTTCTTTTTGGACAGATCAGCCGCCGCCTGCGCCTGTTTCGCCTTCGACTCCAGTGTCAGCTGCACATGGTAAGTCTGTTCATCAACTGCCAACACACTTGTTACTTTCCCCTTGCGTCCCTTGATCTTCAAGTCCTCTCCAACGGCAGGAACCTGCTGCCGAAGCTGATTCAAAAGCTCCGTTCGGTTTTCAAAAAAATGGACAACAAACATAGCCTATCACCTTTTTCTATAGTAGTAGTGTTCCTATCACTAACATATTTGCGGGTTACTAGGTTTAGAACTGATTAATAGAAGGAATTTTAGTAGGATTGATTTACTGAGCTGGTGGGAAGAATTTGTAGTGAGGATTAATAAAGCAGGAAAGTTACTTTGTTTGCTTTCAATTTAAGACAGGTTTGGGCCTTTAGGAAGGAAAGCTGTCACAAGTTCGCCTATCTTAAGACAGGTTTGAGTATTTGAGAAGGAAAGCTGTCATAAGTTCACCCATCTTAAGACAGGTTTGGGCCTTTGGGTAGGAAAGCTGTCATAAGTTCACCCATCTTAAGACAGGTTTGGGCCTTTGAGAAGGAAAGCTGTCATAAGTTCGCCTATCTTAAGACAGGTTCGGGCCTTTGAGAAGGAAAGTTGTCACAAGTTCGCCTATCTTAAGACAGGTTTGAGTATTTGAGAAGGAAAGCTGTCATAAGTTCGCCTATCTTAAGACAGGTTTGGGGGTTTTGAGAAGGAAAGCTGTCATAAGTTCGCGCATCTTAAGACAGGTTTGGGGGTTTTGAGAAGGAAAGTTGTCATAAGTTCGCCTATCTTAAGACAGGTTTGGGCCTTAGAGAGGAATAGCTGTCAGAAAAAGCCGGATTCTTCACAGGTTCAATGCTACCAGGCGAAAAGCCGTCGAAGTAAAACCGGAATCGTGCCGCATTCAGACATAATACGGAAGCTGTCCATCCAAAACAGTACGAGGAGGTTCACAACAATGAAAACATATCAATTCCCTGAGGGTTTTTTATGGGGCGGTGCTACTGCGGCCAATCAAATTGAAGGGGGCTACAACGAAGGTAAGAAGGGCCTGAATGTCGCGGATGTTCTGCCAGGAGGAAAAGCAAGATACGATATTTTAACGAAACCTGGTTTCGATTTTGAAATCAAAACTGATCAATACTACCCGAATCATGAAGCGATCGATTTTTACCATCGATACAAAGAGGATATTGCTTTGTTCGCGGAGATGGGTTTCAAGGCATTCAGGATGTCGATTGCCTGGACGAGAATTTTTCCGAATGGCGATGAGGCCGAGCCGAATGAGGAAGGTCTTCAATTTTACGACCGGGTTTTGGATGAATTGCGCAAGCATGGGATTGAGCCAATCGTGACCATTTCCCACTATGAAATGCCTCTTCATTTGGTGAAAGAGTATGGAGGCTGGCGTAATCGCCAGGTGGTGACATTCTTCGAAAGATATGCCAACACCATCTTAACCCGTTATAAGGATAAGGTTAAGTATTGGATGACGTTCAATGAAATCAATAGTGCTCTGGTGATGCCGATTAATGGCCTTGGTTTTTCGATTGAAAAAGAAGAGGACCGATACCAGCAAACATTTCAAGCATACCATCATCAATTAGTAGCAAGTGCCATTGCCGTTAAAGCCTGCCATGAAATTATTCCAAGTTCGCAAATCGGATGTATGATCCTTTTCGCGCCGGTTTACCCTTATGACAGCAACCCTGTAAATGTCCTGCACGCACTTCAGGAAGAGCAGATCTTCAATTATTTTTGCGGAGATGTCCAGGTGCGCGGAGAGTATCCTCCCTTTATGAATCGATACTTTAAAGAACACAATATTAAACTAGAGATTGAAGAAGGGGATTTAAAAATACTAAAGCAGGGCACCGTGGATTACGTCGGGTTTAGCTACTATATGTCACGCACTGAGAAAATTGAGAAGACCGAAGATGATGCATCAGAAGGAAATATCATTGGCGGTGTGAGGAATCCATTCCTGGAAGTTAGTGACTGGGGATGGGAAATCGATCCGGTTGGATTGCGAATCAGTTTGAACAAACTATATGATCGCTATCAGATTCCGCTCTTTGTCGTTGAAAACGGTTTGGGAGCCTATGACAAAATGGAGAAAGACGGCAGTATAAACGATGACTATCGGATTGACTATTTGCGTGAGCATATTAAAGCAATGGGCGAAGCAATTGAAGATGGTGTCGACTTGATGGGTTATACGAGCTGGGGATGCATCGATATGGTCAGCATGTCAACGGGCGAGTTCTCCAAAAGGTATGGCTACATCTATGTGGACAAGCATGACGATGGCAGCGGAACTTTGGAACGGAGGAGGAAAAAGTCATTCTTTTGGTATAAAGATGTGATTAACACCAACGGGGAAAAGTTATAGATAGTTTTTGAAGAGCTGCCAAAATAGTGGGCAGCTCTTTCTCTTTGAAAGAAATCACTAGCAATAAAAGGAAAACCGAAAATTTTGTCGAATAGTACCTTATTATAATCTAATCTTTTTAATGAATTTAGTTATCAGTGAAAAATTCAGGAGGAAATCATATGTTTCTTTATAAAATAAATGAACAACTATCTTTAAAACTAGCTGAGGTAAATGATGCAGACCGAGTATTTGAACTAACAGAAAAGTCTAGGGATTATTTAAAAGAGTGGCTGCCGTGGCTGGACTTTACAACTAAGGTTGAAGACACGAAAGAATTTTTAAAAGGAACGATGAAAGGTTACGCCGATAACAATAGCATGACTACCGTTATTTTATACGAAGGAGAAATCGTTGGAACTGCAGGTTTCAACAGTATCAATTGGTCAAACAAAACGGCTTACATCGGCTATTGGATTGGCCATGAATATCAAGGAAAAGGAATTATGACGAAGGTTGCCAGGGCACTGACTGAATACGCCTTTGACCATTTGAAATTGAACAAAGTTGAAATCAGGGCGGCGGCGGATAATAAAAAGAGCAGAGGCATCCCTGAAAGATTGGGGTTTGTGGAGGAAGGAAAAATCAGGCAAGCAGAATGGTTATATGATCACTATGTGGATCATATTGTTTATGGGATTCTGGCTGAAGAATGGGACTCAAAATAGTATGGATGTTTTTTTCCAAAACGGCAGTTTATCGGTCCGAAGGTTAAAAGAAAAAGATAAACCTTTATTAGCAAAGTGGCTTTCAAATCCAAAGGTACTTGAATACTATGAAGGCCGGGATCAACCTTTCGATTTAGAAAAAGTCGAAAATGTTTTTTATGCTGCGGATGACGAGGAAGTTAAATGCATAATTGAGTACGATGGGCAGCCCATAGGCTATATTCAATATTATGAATTGGACGAGGCAACAAAAGGTGAATATGGGTATGGCCCGGAAAAAGTTTTTGGAATAGATCAGTTTATTGGGGAAGTCGACTATTGGAATAGAGGGATAGGAACTAGTCTGGTCACATCCATGACGGAATTTCTCATTAACCAGCTTCATGCTGACATAGTGGTCATGGATCCGCAAGTGTGGAATGCGCGTGCGATAAAATGCTACGAAAAATGCGGTTTCAAAAAAGTTAAACTCTTGACTGAACACGGGCTCCATGAAAAAGAATATCGTGACTGCTGGCTGATTGAATACAGGGAATAAGTTGGCAAAATTTTGAATGGGATAGGGGAGACGAAATGATCTTTGATCAAGAAAACAAAACAATCACAACTTCAAGACTGATTCTGCGGATGTTTGATCAGTCTGATGCGAAAGAAGTCGCCAGGCTTTGCAATAATTTTAATATCTACAATAATACTTTGTACCTGCCTTATCCATATTCATTAGAAGATGCTTTGTCATGGATGGAAAGGCATCTTGAAAATTATGAAGCGGGTGTATCATACGAATTTGCTGTAACCGAGAAGGAAAGCGGGCAACTGTTGGGTGCTATCGGATTATCATGTAACCAGAGATTCAATCAAGGTGAAATAGCTTATTGGATTGGCGAGGAGTTTTGGGGAAAAGGTTATGCAACAGAGGCAGCGGAAGCGGTGCTTCAATTTGCTTTCGAAGAAAAGAAATTACATAAAGTATTTGCTCGCTGCTTCGGTTCAAATCCGGCTTCTGCACGGGTTTTGGTGAAGTTGGGAATGAAAGAAGAAGGGACTTTAACCGACCACATCAGGAAAGATGACCGATATGAAGATTTAGTTCATTATGGAATAATCAACAAGTAAAAATGCTCAGGAAAGCCTGAGCATTTTTTCATGAAGCTATTATAAAAGCGACTCTGCTCCATCTATATAGACTTCTGTGCCAGTTATGTGCGAGGACAGATCAGATGCTAGAAAGAAGACAAGATCTGCTACTTGTTCCGGTTTTCCGGCATTTTCTTCAAGTGGCTGGTTGCCTTCTGGATATTCGACCGGAATTTTGATTTTCTCAAGTTCATCCTCTTGAGGAAATGTGTTTTTCCCTATATTGGTTTCAATCGCTCCCGGACAGATGACATTGACTCTTATTTTATACTGTGCGAGTTCAAGTGCCGCCATTTTGCCGAAGCCTGTTTGTCCTATTTTAGAAGTGCTGTAGGCGGACATACCAAAATTCTTATATATCCTGTTACCGTTGATGGAGCTTGTGATGATGATGCTGCCGCCATTCTTCTTCATATGCGGTATGGCATATTTTACAGTAAGAAAAGTCCCTCGGAGGTTCGTGTTGATGGTTTCGTCCCAATCCTCTACTGTCAGGTCTTCAATTGGGGCAATAACACCGTTTATGCCTGCGTTGGCAAAAACGATATCTACATTCCCCCAGGTATCAGCCACCATTTGAAAGCTTTGTTCCATTTCAGTCGGATTGGCTATATCACATTCGACTATAAGGGCATTCCCCCCAGCAGCTTCAATTGACTCTTTTACTTCCCTGGCGTTTTCTTCCTTTACATCAATCAGTGCTACTTTTGCCCCCTCATTAGCCACTTTGATCGCCGCCGCTCTTCCGATTCCTGAGCTGGCACCTGTTATAAAAGCGACCTTTCCTTCTAATTGGCTCAAATTGAAAATCCTCCTTCTTGGTGATTGAATATTGTTAACTATCCCCCAATTCTTGTGAAATAAAACTGTTAAAACTCGCAAACTGTCATTTTATGAAACTTATTCCAAACTAGGACGTAATAAATACTATGTCTCCTTCATGGAGCTTTTTTTAAAAAAAGCATTTGTCGAATAAAAGGATTATTTATATTTTTTAATGTACAGGAGGTTAGAACATAAATGGACAAGCAGGAAAAAGTCATGAATAAAATTGATGAACTTTTGACGGAATTAAGGGCGGGAAGAGCGGAAACATCAACTGCCCTTGCTGCCAATTTCCCAAGAAGTTCGAAGGTAAGCACTTTTAGCAGGATCCTGCTCATTTCGCTATTGTTAACATCATTGATTGGTGTTGGAGTCTGGTATGTTACGGGAAGTACAGGAAAAGCTGAATCGACTGTATTTATTGAACAAGTTCATGGCCTGGCAACACTCGCGACAGCTGAGGCTCATGTAAAGGTAATACTTGAGCAGGAGGATAATGAGTTGTTCGGGGAAAAAATAAACCTGAATCTTCCTGGCACAAAACGTGAATTGCTTTTAATTGTTCCAGCCACTGTAATTGCAGGTGTAGATTTAGAAGGAATGAACCAGGAAGACATAAAGGTTGATGACGAGAAAAAGATTGTAGAAATTGCATTGCCTCCGGCTGCATTCATTCAAGAGCCATCCATTAAAATGAATGAGGTAAGGACATTTTCAGATGAAGGCCTTCTACGCGGAAAAGTACAATGGGATCAAGGATTCGATTTAGCTGCTTTAGCTCAGGAAGAAATCAAGAAGGAAGCCATCGATTCAGGCATTTTACAAAAAGCTGAAACCAATGCTGAAACAGTTTTGAAAGAGTTTTTCGGACATATGGGATATAGGATCATCATAAGTAAATAATAATAATGTTATGTAAACATAAATCATTGCCTTAAAAAAAATATCATGCAATCCTTAAATAATTTTTCCTTGCTTGTAAATAGTATTAATGAATCCAATGTTAACAAGAAGAAGTCGCGACAGAACTTAGCCATTTGACAATATCAAAAATGAGGTGAAATGGATGAGAATTTGCGAAGTATGCGGAAGGAAGGATGTTTCAGAAAACAGGGAAGAAAAGCTTTTCCAACCCGTGAGGCTTCATGTGTGCGAGTCCTGCAAGCAGGATCGTAAAATGACTCCCTTAGGGGATTGGGCTTTTTAAAATGAATCCAGGCGCAAAGGCCTGGATTTTTTTGTGCAAAGATCAAAATCCTACCTAGTTTCATCCAAACCGTCTATAGAGACAAGCTGTCTTTCTTCATGGGTTCCTCTTGGCGAGATGATCGCCATGCTCGAAGTAGAATCGATGCTTTCAATCCAGATCGGTACTCCGTGATAGTGGACAGAGATTTCATTTTCAGCAGCTAATATTTCTTTCACACGTTGCAAGTCCATACTTCTCACCTCATATTTAAAGTATCCATAGTTAAATGCGGGTATGTATGCGAATGCATAGACAAAGGATGGCAAATTAGAAAACCATCATTGATTTCTTATTTTTTCTCTTTGTAAATCCACCTTCATAATTTCTGCATAAATAAATGATATAAATTTCTTAAATATGGGAGGGAGAAACAGAATGAAACATAACAATAAATTTGTATTGGTAATGATATCAATGACAACAGCTTTATTTTTAACTGCCTGCACTGGTGATCAAGAAAAGTCCAATAATGAAAACCACAACAGCCATGCTAATATGGAGCACTCAGGATCAGGAGATTTACCTGCAGGCCTGAAGGAAGCCGCAAATCCAACATACAAAGTTGGCAGCAAGGCAATCATAACTGACGATCACATGCCTGGCATGGATGGGGCGGAAGCGACGATTGTTGGAGCTTATGACACCACCGTTTACTCCTTATCATATGATCCGAAGAATGGGGGAGACCGTGTAGAACGACATGAGTGGGTCATCCATGAGGAATTGCTTGATGCCGGAGCCAAGCCATTAAAGCCAGGGGATGAAGCAACTATCAATACCAATCATATGGAAGGAATGCAAGGAGCAAAAGCCGTCATCGATACATCCGAAGAAATAACAGTCTATATGGTTGATTTTTCGCCGACTGATGGGTCTGAAAAAGTGACCAACCATCAATGGGTGACGGAAGACGAACTTTCTCCTGCAAAGTAAAATTTGCCTATTGCCAAAATCATGCAGGATTGTCTCTCATTTAGTCAGGGTATATACATATTAAGACTCGAGGAGGGATGAAGCATGAAAAAGTTAATCAAAACGGCTCTAAAGTGGGGTCCTGTTCTTTATCCAATCGTGAAAAAATTGATGAGTAACAGGAAATCATCCTCAATAAAAACAAGCTATTCGAAATAGATTTTAACCTGACCGCACAGAAGTGAATTTTAACTTTTGAGCGGTCTTTCTCTGTTCAAACAGTTCGTACGTGTGCAGACTATCCCGGCAAATATTTAAGCTTGTAAAATATCTTTATATTTGGGATATTGTTCATGTTATAATGGTAAAATGAATCATAAACTATGTTTCGAAATCTATAATACATATAGTTGGCTTACATGGGTCTATTAAAAGGAAGGTATCTATGGGCGAGGAAAATATTACGAGATTAGAAATGAATGGCAAGGAATACATACTGATTGGAACTGCTCATGTATCTAAACACAGTGCAGAGCAGGTAAAAGAGGTCATTGAGGCAGAAAGACCGGACTCGGTCTGCGTTGAGTTGGACGAGCAGCGATATCAAACAATCACCGAGGGCTCAAAGTGGCAGGAGATGGATATTATCCAGGTCATCAAAGAAAAACGAGCCTCCTTATTATTGATGAATCTCGCTATTTCATCTTTCCAAAACCGGATGGCGAAGGAGCTTGGAATCAAAGCAGGGCAGGAAATGATTCAGGGAATTGAATCTGCAAAGGAAGTTGGCGCAGAACTTGTGCTCGCTGACCGGAATATCCAGATTACTTTTTCCCGAATCTGGGGCAACCTTGGTTTGAAAGGAAAAGCTTTACTTTTAAGTCAAATCATCACAAGCATCTTCAGCCGGGACAGCATCTCGGAGGAGGAACTGGAAAAACTGAAGGAACAGGATACGATTAATGCGATGCTGAATGAATTCACCGAAACGTTTCCGCGTCTGAAAAAGCCATTGATTGATGAGCGTGACCAGTATCTGGCTCAAAAAATCAAAGAGGCACCTGGCGAAAAAATCATCGCTGTCCTTGGTGCGGCCCACGTACCGGGAATAAAGGAAGAAATCAAAAAGTCACACGATCTGAAAAAACTTAGAGCAATTCCGCCGAAATCCAAATGGCCAAAAGTCATAGGCTGGAGCATCCCTGTATTGATTCTGGCTATTATTCTCTATACTTTTTTGGCTAACCCCACTGCTGGTTTTGCCCAGACTATCAGCTGGATTTTATGGAATGGCAGCCTTTCCGCACTGGGAGCTGCGATCGCCATGGGCCATCCACTGACAATTTTGACTGCTTTTATAGCTGCGCCGATTACTTCCTTAAATCCTTTGCTTGCCGCAGGCTGGTTTGCAGGATTGACACAGGCGTATATTCGCAGGCCGAGTGTCAAGGACTTTGAGACATTATCTGAAGATGTATTCAGTGTTAAAGGATTCTGGCGAAATAAGGTCAGCCGTGTATTGCTGATTGTCGTACTTGCGAACCTTGGGAGTTCCCTCGGAACCTTCATTGGCGGTGCAGATGTAATCAGGGTTTTTATTGAGAATTTATAATAAACAGGACGAAATCTACATGATTTCGTTCTTTTTTATTATCTTGGCTCTGTTAAAGACCAATGTTGTTTTAAAGCCTGTTGATTGTAGTGGAAGGCGCGTAGACTCCTCCGAAAATGCTAACGCATTTCCATCGTGCGTGGGCGGGTTCGAGGAAGCACAATCAATGTCCTGCGGGATCAGCAAGTCATGGGGAGACCCCGCAGGCGCATAAAGCGCCGAGGAGGCTCCCCGACTGCCCGCGGAAAGCGAAGCGCCTGGAACGAAAATCAACAGCCGAGTTTAACAGAGCCATTATCTTTAAAAAGTTCAGTAGAAATTTGGCGAAAAAAGAGGATTTTGGTTACATAATATGGAATTATTTAAGAAGAAACATTTTTTATGGAGTGATAGAATGAACGTTTTAAAACCTGCGTTGTCGATTTCGTTCTTGATACATTTTCTATATATAATAGGGGTTTTAGTCATTGCTTACTTTGATAACATCATTTTAACGGATTTTCTTCAGAGGGGTATCCCGCTCTTATTGTTATTTTCAACGATCCTATTTGCCGCAATTATTAGCCTGATTCTCAAGGCCATCAGCAATACGCATTGGAACAGTTAACATGCTCTTGAATAAAACAAAAAAAATCATCCTCAATTTGGGGATGACTAGAAGATGAATGAACAATTTGGAAGGCGGATTATTTTTTCGCCTTTCTTTTTGCATTCTTTTGGAAATCATTCTGCCGTTCAGCATCCTTCTTAAAAGCTTCCATTGCCTTGCTGTACAACAAGCTCACCTTCAGCACCTCCCTCTATCATTCTTATTACGTTCCTTCCCGATGATTCATGTTCTAAAACTAAAAATTGAAATAAACTTCCTGAAATTTATCCCTTTTATTATTGGGAAAGTAATTCACAAGAAAAGACGCCCAATCAATGATGGACGTCTTTGTTATTTCGTTATTTCTTATTTACTTGTTTTCCGCTTTTTTTCTGGCTCTGTGATTTTGAATTTCCGATCTGGAACTCGGAGCCCAATTCAATATCATTTCTTTCATCATGCTTTTCTATTTGCTCTCTAGTTTGATCCTTGTTACGCATACCTTGTCTTGCCATACACTCATCTCACTTTCTGTTGATTTATCTATTATTATGCTCATTTAGGTTTTTATTATTGATAGTCCTATTCGATATTCCCCTCACTACATTGTCATAAAATACCTGGAATCCATATAAAACAAAGGTCTTGATCAAAAACACTATTGATAATTGAAATTTTGTCAGCCGCACCAATGACACATAACCAAATTTCTTGAAAAAGTCCAAAACATAATAAGTGAATAGTGAGTCAATCAGGATGTTGACTAATAAATATAAGTTGAATTTTTTATAGGTATATTTCATGATCCAAAATGATCCTATAAAAAAAGGTCCCCATATCAGGGGCAGTTCACCTATAACGTTCGGTTTGACCTTGAACGGAAACCACCACCACTTTCTCCTTTCAGCCAATCTTCCTTCAAACATTAAATATATTCCCATGAACAATGTTCCAGGGAGAAATTTTTTGAACGTTTGTTTACCAAGAAGGGGCAATGAGAGCCAGGGCAGGACAGCCATTAAAAATATGTAAAGTTTTAAGTTTTTCATTAGCAACACCTTTTGGAAGAGAATTGAATTTGATTCTTCTTAGTATCTTCAATTTAGGGTAAAAGATGAGTCCATTTAAAAATTTCTGCTGGCCATCATTTCTCCTTCTTTTGAACAGTAAGTATAAGTAGGGTAAAAGGAGGGGGAAAGGAAATGATTTCTCTGTGGGATGAACAATCATTTTGGCTTGAAATGCTGCGTGATCATGCTTATTTTGTCAGGGATGGGTTATCGCCAGCCGAGAGTGAGTATGTAAAAATCGCCAACCAATTCATCGGCTTATATGACAATCTTTTAACAAAGTTAAAAACAATTCCTCGTGATGCTGGTTACCAGGATAGTCAAATGATTGATTTTTCAAGAAGAGCATGGAAGCTTGCCAAAAATTATTATGATTTTGAAGGCGCTTTGCAATCGCTCCGTATCGACAATAAAGTCAACTTGAATTTGTCACCTACTTATTTAAACGGTACTTTAAGTGAAAATCAGGAATATTTACGGATACTGAGCTATCTAGTAGAAGGCCAGGAACCAGTTCGGCTGTCAATTACACAAATAATGGATCTTTGGCTTGAAGATCAACTTGGTCATGCTGTGCTTTTCGAAAATCTGCTTGACCCTATTGAAGTGGGTGCAAACATGGCCGCGCAAGAATTCAAAAAAAGGTTCCAGTTATACATCGTCCAAAATCACCACTTAAAAAATTATTTAAGGGTAAAACAGCCCGGCTTTGCGCGCCAGCAGGAATTTATCTATGAAGTAGGAAAGACTACACTTGAAATGAATCAGTTCATTAAGCAAATGGTTGCAAAGTACAAGGAAAATACCATATTAAATAAATCAAATCTCAGGTTCCTGGAACACCACTTCCCAGAAACATGTTACTTTCTTGCGAGTTTAAGTTACTATGAACCAAGATTGCAGAAACTGGTTGGTAATTGTTCTTTATCCAAACCATCGTTTTAAGAATAGGATAATCTGTATTACCGAAAAACAAGAACAATGGATTAAGGTAACAACGGGTAAACGCCCGTTGTTTTTTTTTTGAGGAAATTGAAATTAGTTTTGAAATCTAAATTTTGAAAAAATAAATAGCAATTTGTGAACATTATGTGACATTTATTTATAAATTCTGTTAATATTAAAATTACATACGAAAAAGTTGGGGGAATGAGAAGTGGGAAAACTTCTTTTGTATTTTTATTTAATTGTTGGATTGTATTGTCTTGTAAGCGGATTCCTGGCATTGGCATCACACGGATTTCAGCATGCTGTCCTCTCGCTGTTCCTTGCAGCATTTAACTTTGCGATGTTTTCTTTATTCAGGAAAGAAGGCAAGCTGCCTCGTTTACGTTTGATTAAAGGACGAAAAAACGAGATGGCCAAGATTTAAAAAAGCGTATTCTTTTATTCGGAGCAGAGAAGCTTCAGACAAAATCCCGGCCGTAGAAGCGAAAGATGTCTGAGTAGGAACAGGTTCGGACAAAATCGAAGACATTCAATCAAAAGCTGTCTGAAGTAGAGGCAACTTCGGACAAAATTGAAGACATTCAAACGAAAGTTGTCTGAAGTAGAGGCAACTTCGGACAAAATCGAAGACATTCAAGCGAAAGTTATCCCAAGTAGAGGCAACTTCGGACAAAATTTAAGGCATTCAAGCGAAAGTTGTCCGAAGTAGGGGCAGGTTCGGACAAAATCGAAGGCATTCAAGCGAAAGTTGTCCGAAGTAGGGGCAGGTTCGGACAAAATCGAAGGCATTCAAGAACAAGTTGTCCGAAGTAGGAGCAAGTTCGGACATAACCCTACTGGCACAACCACGAAACAGGTAATCCGGACTTAATCGAAACGAATATGCATACAAAAAACCAGGCACCCCGAAAGGATGCCTGGTTTCGTTATTTTAATGTGAGTGACCTGATGTCATGACCCAGATCGAGCCTGCGACAATGACGACAGCGATAAAGGCTGAATAGAGAATATTGATGTTATTCGTTATTTTATCATCGCCTTCATTGATGTGCATGAACATGTATAGCTGGATTCCGGCCTGGAAAACTGCCAGTGTGCCAATGATCCACATTACCGCCTTCATTGAAAGGGAGCTCTGAAGGGCAATCCATGCTGCGCCGAAGGTCAGTATAAGGGACGTGAAGAATCCAATGACATGGCTGATTGGTAAGCCTTTTGAATGATTATCCATATTACATCACCAACCCTTGTAAATAAACAAATGTAAAGATGAAGATCCAGACGACGTCAAGGAAGTGCCAGTATAGTCCGAAGATGAATGCTTTACGGGCTGTAATGGGTGTCAATCCTCGCTGCAATATTTGAATGATCAACAGGATTGCCCAGCCAATCCCAATGGTAACGTGTAACCCGTGCGTTCCCAGAAGAACGAAGAAGCTGGATAGGAACGCGCTTGTCTGCATCGTTGCACCTTCATGGACATAGTGTATGAATTCGCGAATCTCCATGAAAAGGAATCCGCCGCCCAGCAGCAGAGTGAAAACTAGCCACATAAGCATGCCTTTTATATTGCTTCTTCGCATTTCAAAGATTGAGATACCCATTGTAAAGCTGCTTGTCAGCAGCAAAAACGTTTGAATCATAACATCTTTTACTATGAAGATATCCTTCTGTGTCGGTCCGCCGGCATAACGCTCACCTAGCACTCCATACACTCCGAAAAGGGTAGCGAAGAGAACGATTTCCGCTCCAAGGAATACCCAGAATCCAAGGATATTCATCCTGTTTTGTTCTGTCTGGTATTCAAGCGGCAAAGCGGCATTGACTTTAGCTGACATGGTTCTTCACTCCTTTTTTCGCGCTTTTTCTCCATTTACTTTCTGTTTCAAAGATTTCATCCTTGTGGACATGGAATCCTTCATCGTAATCGAATGAACGGAAGGCAAGTCCAGCGAGAATACCTAAAGCGGCAATTCCAGCTGCGATCGTCCATTCAAATACAAGCAAGAATCCAGAGATTCCAAAAATGACACCCATGTAGATCGGGATCCATGTATTGCTTGGCAGATGGATTTCCTCAATCTCATCTTCAGTAAGTGGCTGAAGTTCATTGTTCTTTTTCATATGCCAGAAAGCATCAAGCTTTGTAACTTCCGGAAGGGAAGCAAAATTATAATGCTGTACAGGTGTTGCTGTTGCCCACTCAAGCGTTCTTGCATCCCATGGGTCATTTCCGATATTTCGGTCAGCGTTACGTGCGCTCCAGTAGATGTTGTAAACAAGAGCTGCAAAGCCTGCCGCAAGAATCACTGATCCAACAGCAGAAATCATCATCAATGGACCAAACCCAGTCTCAGCTGAGTAAGTGTATGCGCGGCGGACCGCACCGTCTAGTCCAAGGAAGAACATTGGCATGAATGTAACATTGAATCCAACAACGAACAGCCAGAAATGCCATTTTCCAATCTTTTCGTTCAGCATGTATCCGAACATTTTAGGCCACCAGAAGTAAAGACCTGCAAAAATCGGGAACACTACACCAGGAATCAACACATAGTGGAAGTGAGCGACCAGGAATAATGTGTTGTGATACTGATAGTCAGCTGCGGCCATTGCCAGCATGACTCCTGTCACACCACCGATAACAAAGTTAGGAACGAACGCCAATGCCCAGAGCATCGCTGTCGTAAACTTGATCCTTCCTTTTCTCATCGTGAACAGCCAGTTGAAAACCTTAACCCCTGTCGGGATGGCAATGGCCATCGTCGTGATCGAGAAGAAAGAGTTCACGCCGGCGCTATTACCCATTGTGAAGAAGTGGTGAACCCAAACGAGCATACTTAAAACCGAAATCATAACAATCGAGATGACCATTGACTTATAGCCATACAAAGTTTTACGGGCAAAAGTCGAGATAATATCCGACAGCATACCGAATGCCGGGAGCACCACGATGTAAACTTCTGGATGTCCCCATAGCCAGAACAAGTTCGCCCAGAGCATATCCATGCCGCCTCCGGAAATCGTGAAGAAGTGTGTACCGAAAGTGCGGTCAAAAGTCATCAAGGCAAGTGCTACTGTAAAAATAGGGAAGCTGGCTACGATGATGATGGATGTAATGAAAGATGTCCATGTGAACATCGGCATCTTCATCAGGGTCATGCCTTTAGTCCTCATTTTTAACACTGTGACAACGAAGTTAATACCCGTCATCAAAGTACCTGCACCCGCAATTTGCAGGGCCACTGCGTAAAAGTTATTTCCTATTCCCGGACTGAATTCTTTCCCGGCAAGAGGGAAGTAGGAAGTCCAACCGGCATCAGGAGATCCGCCGATGATAAATGAAATATTGAACAACGCCGCACCGCTGACAGTAAGCCAAAAGCTAAGGGCGTTCAGCTGCGGAAAAGCAACGTCACGAGCACCGATCTGGAGAGGAATCACAAAGTTCATGAGACCGATCAAGAGCGGCATCGCAACAAACAGAATCATGATGACACCGTGAGTGGTGAATACCTCGTTATAGTGCTGTGCATTCAGGAATTCATTTTCCGGTACGGCAGTCTGGCCTTTCATCATCAAGCCATCAATACCGCCACGGAAAAACATCACGACGCCAAGCAGGATATACATAATCCCAATCTTCTTGTGGTCAACAGTTGTAAACCATTCCGACCAAAGATAATTCCATTTTTTAAAATAGGTGAGGCCGGCTAATGCACCAACTAATGTCAGGGCAATCCCGATTTGTGATGCGAAAATTAATGGATCACCTGTTACGAAAAATTCATCCCACTTAATGCCCACTGTGGTCACCTCCGTGTGAATCTTCAGTTTCGGATTCTTTATGTTTCATATCTTCATTGTTTCCATGATTTGAATGCTCATTGTTTCCATCTTTATTCTTGTAATTATCCTTATCCTCAAAGATCTTTCCAGGCCAGCCATGTCCTCTGTCATACATTTCTGGATTTGTGTAGTTCTTTGAATGCGGATCAGAGTGATCAACCCACTCAAGGTGAGTATTTGAGAATGTCTTCCGTCCAAGGTGGGAAGGCTCGAGCATTTTCTCATACTCTTGCAATGTCATTTTTGGAGCAGTTTCTTTTACGTCTTTGATCCATTGATCCCAATCTTCTTGTGTCTGGGAAAGTACCTCGAACTCCATGCCCGCATATCCCTGGCCGTTGAAGTTCGTGTTCTTTCCAACATAGGAACCAGGATTATCTGCCACTAGATACAGCTGTGTTTCAGCTTTTGCCATCGTGTACTTTTGGCCCGCTAAAGCAGGGATCCAGAAGCTTTGCATCGTACCTGCAGAAGTCAGCCTGAAATCAATCGGGCGGTCTTCAGGAATATTCACATAGTTCACAGTTTCGATACCTTGTTCCGGATAGCTGAATATCCATTTCCAATCTGCGGATGTAACGTTAATGACAAGAGGTTCTTTATTCTCATATCCTTTAGGGATTTCATCTATAGCGTAAATCGTCTTAACAGTAGGGATCGTCAAAGCTACGATAATCAATATCGGAATCACTGTCCAAATTATTTCGAGCACAGTGCTGCCGTGTTCTTCAGGTGGTTCGTAATCCATATTGTCTTTCTTTTCACGATACTTCCAGACGATGAATCCGAATAGCCCGAAAACAACCACTGTAACAAGTAGCATCAAAGCAATCGAAAAGTTGATTAACTCCAGAATTTGCCTTGCAATTGGTCCCTCTGGATTGAATACCACCATATTGTTTTCACAGCCGCTAAGCAACAGCACAGCTATGATCGAGGTGAGGGAGACCAAAAAAAGTTTTGATTTCTTCATCACTGCAGCTCCTTTCAAATATCGAACTTGTTCATTCTATCACAAACTTATGTTCATTCGTTCACAAAGTTTTCGAAAAAGAGCCAAAAATGAACGGTAAGTTGTGGTAATAAGTGTGATAAATATCACACTAATTTATTTGTAATCATTCTAACATGGAAATTGTTACGGTTTTGAAGACAAATGTGAACAAATTATGAAAACAAAAATTGTCATCTTGGTGAATTAAAAATAAAACCCATTGACGAAAAAGCAGGGCACTCAAATTGAGGCCCTGCTTCAAAGACTATGATACTTTATTTCTCTCTATATAGGTCTCCAATGCTGGATGGAATTCCTTTTCATAATGGCCTGAGGTGCAAGCCTTAATGATGATCGTCTTGCTTGAAGGATGCGCTTTAACTTCCAGCGTTTTTTTACAACGCGGACATTTTTCAGCAAAAAGATTCATGTTTTTATCCCTCCAATAATTCCTATGTGTTTAGTATGGAATATATTCAAGTTAATTTCAATGGTTAATCAGACCAATTGTGATACCATTGAAGATATTGAAAACATCGGAAGGAGTTATGCGAATGCAACAAGCTGTTTCGCTATTACATAAAAACAAGGTGATGAGGGGGATGGCGCATTTCCCCTTGTTGGCTCAGAAAAAGGCTCCTGCTGTTATTCTTCTGCATGGCTTTACTGGAAGCAAGCTCGAGCCGCACCGTTTCTTTTTAAAGATTTCCAGGGCACTTGAAGAACTTGGGATTGCCAGCTTCCGATTCGATTTTTTAGGAAGCGGAGAAAGCGATGGAAATTTTGAAGATATGACTGTTTTGAATGAGTTAGCAGAGGCAGAAACGATTCTCGAGTATGTTCAATCACATCCAGAAATTGATAAGGAAAAAGTAATTGTTCTTGGTTTTAGCATGGGAGGATTGGTTGCCAGTCTTCTTGCCGGAGATCATCCAGGGGAAATTGAGAAACTTATTTTACTGGCTCCAGCTGGCAATATGGCAGAGAAGGTGAAAGTTATGGAGAAAAATTCTGCTTATATAAAAGAAGAGAACGCATTCGACATAGGTGGGAATTTAATAGGAAAGGATTTTATTGCTGAGCTAAATTCCTTTAATGTATGGGAAAGGGCTAAATCATTTGAACGGGATGTTTTGATCATCCATGGAACAAGGGATGAAGCTGTTTCGATTGAGGAATCCAAGAAATATCAGGAGAAATGCTACCAGGGACGGGCTGCACTACACCTGGTGACTGGGGCAGACCATACCTTTAATTCATACTATTGGGAAAAAGAAGTCATCGAGAACATTTGCCATTTTGTAAAATAGAAGCTTTTGGAGGTGCATGTATATGTTAAGGGAGAACTTATCAGGACAAACCGTTATTATTACGGGAGCAAATAGCGGAATTGGCTTTGAAGCTGCCAGAAAGCTTTCCGACAAGGGAGCTCATGTCATTCTCGCGGTGAGGAATGAAGAAAAGGGCAAGGCTGCTGTAGATTCCATTCTGCAAGAAAATAGTAAAGTATCAGTTGAAATGATGAAACTGGATCTGGCAGACCTTGCAAGTGTCCGCCATTTTACTTCAGGTTTTATCGAAAAATTTAGACATTTACATATATTAATCAATAACGCTGGGGTGATGATTCCTCCATACGGCAAGACAAAAGATGGGTTCGAACTTCAATTTGGCAGCAATCACATAGGACATTTTGCGTTGACAGGCCTTTTACTGCCACTTTTGAAAAAGACACCTGGATCCCGAGTGGTCACTCTAAGCAGTATTGCTCATCGTGGAGCTTCAATCGACTTTGACAATCTAGACGGCTCTAAAGGCTATAAAGCAATGAAGTTTTACGGTCAGAGCAAGCTTGCGAACCTGTTATTCGCAAAGGAGCTTGATAACCGCTTGAAACTGCATGGAATTGAAACAATCAGTGTTGCCTGTCACCCGGGAATATCAAATACGAATCTATTCAATTTAGGAAAAGGTGAAACTCCTAAATATATGAAAGGTCTGATGAAACTCTTCTCCCAACCTGCAGCAATGGGGGCACTTCCGACGATTTATGCCGCAGCGGATGACAGCTTGAACGGCGGTGAATATATCGGCCCAGATGGCAGGGGCAATAGAAAAGGATATCCTGCAATTGAAATCCCGGCCCCTGGTGTGTTTAATGAAGTGACCATGAACCGTTTATGGCAAGTGTCAGAAGAGTTGACCGGGGTACAATTTGATTTTTAGAGACTCTTTAAAGAGTCTCTTTTATTATATTTAAATAACATTATATTTGTAAGCGTTTTCATTTTATTGGTCTCACTTCCTACTAATATTGAACAATGATAATTCATACTTTGTTCAATATTTCACAAAGTATTATTCGTTTTATGTGTTAATCTTTAATTAGAAAAGGAAAAGGAGTGATTAAAATGATGTACTGCGAATTTAAACCTTTCTCAACTGATACTGAGACCTATACTCAGGAAATGCTCGAGGAAGTAATAGGTGATGAGTTTGAAGCAATGATGTATAAAGATGATACAGAAATTCCAGCTTACATCTGGACAGTTAACTTCGTTGTCATTGTTAAGAGAAGCACGAAATTCTTAACAGACATCAGCTTTGAAAAAATACCTAGAAATCCAGTTTGCGAGTGATTTTTTCGACACTAATTGTGAAAATGTTCACAAACAAAACACTTACTCTCTTCAATCAATGAACCTAATCCAAAACTCAACAACATATGAACAACATACATTTAGCAAAACCTAAAAGAAAGAGGAGGTCCTGAACATGGGGACAATTGAAAAAGTGGTAAAAGAACAAACAACCGTCACTAAAATGGTTGATAGTCTTTTAGAAAAAGGATTGAATGCATTAGCGAAAATGCGGGAGCTAGATCAAGAAGCCGTGAATAAAATTGTAAAAGAAATGGCGCTGGCGGGTCTTGATCAACATATGCCCCTTGCTAAAATGGCAGTTGAAGAAACAAAACGCGGTGTTTATGAGGATAAGATCATCAAGAATATGTTTGCGACAGAGTATGTGTATCACAATATCAAATATGACAAGACAGCAGGCATCATTGACGAGAACGAGCATGAAGGAATGATCACGATTGCTGAGCCAGTTGGAGTGATTGCGGGAGTTACACCTGTAACGAATCCTACTTCAACAACGATGTTCAAAGCGTTAATCTCAATAAAGACAAGAAACCCTATCATATTCGCTTTTCACCCGTCTGCGCAAAAATGCAGCAGTGAGGCAGCGAAAATCCTCCGCGATGCAGCAGTTAGAGCCGGTGCACCAGAAGATTGTATCCAGTGGATTGAAAAGCCTTCTCTGGAAGCAACACAATCATTGATGAACCATCCGAAGATTTCTTTGATATTAGCTACTGGCGGTGCCGGAATGGTGAAATCGGCTTACAGTTCAGGAAAACCAGCATTAGGCGTTGGGCCAGGGAATGTGCCTTGCTATATCGAACGGACTGCTAATGTGAAACGCGCAGTCAATGACCTGATTTTATCCAAAACTTTCGATAACGGGATGATCTGCGCTTCCGAACAGGCTGTCATCATTGACAAAGAGATTTATCATGAGGTTAAAGCAGAAATGATCGCCAATAGCTGCTACTTTTTAAATGAAGAAGAAAGATCGAAGGTTGAGAAACTTGTCATCAATGAACACTCATGTGCAGTTAATGCAGATATAGTGGGAATGCCGGCACATAAGATTGCTGAAATGGCAGGAGTGAAAGTACCTGAAGAAACTAAAATTCTTATTGCAGAGCTGAAGGGTGTCGGTGCGCAATACCCGCTTTCACGTGAAAAGTTAAGTCCTGTATTGGCTTGCTACAAAGTGAATGGAACGGAAGAAGGTCTTAAGCGGGCAGAAGAGATGCTCGAATTCGGCGGGCTTGGCCACTCTGCTGTCATTCATTCCACTAGTGATGAAGTCATAAAAGCATTCGGGCTAAAAATGAAAGCGGGGCGTATCATCGTGAATGCACCGTCTTCCCAGGGGGCGATTGGTGATATCTATAATGCCTACCTGCCATCCTTGACACTTGGCTGCGGAACGTATGGCGGAAACTCAGTTTCTACGAACGTCGGTGCCATCAACCTGATCAATGTGAAAAAAGTTGCGAGAAGGAACGTGAATATGCAGTGGTTCAAGGTCCCATCAAAAATATACTTTGAAAAGAACTCAACGCAATATCTTGCGAAAATGCCAAAAATCTCGAAAGCTTTCATTGTCACCGATCCTGGTATGGTGAAGCTGGGATATGTTGATAGAGTGCTATATCACTTAAGGAAGCGTCCAGATTACGTACACTGTGAAATCTTCTCTGATGTAGAGCCAGATCCATCTATTGAAACGGTCATGAAAGGCGCGGAAATGATGACGAGCTTCCAGCCGGATGTCATCATTGCATTGGGCGGTGGCTCAGCGATGGACGCGGCAAAAGGCATGTGGCTGTTCTATGAATATCCTGACGCCGATTTCCATGGCTTGAAGCAGAAATTCCTTGATATTCGCAAACGAATCGTCAAATACCCGCAGCTAGGCCGCAAAGCACAATTTGTGGCGATTCCGACAACATCAGGCACTGGATCAGAAGTGACATCTTTCTCGGTTATTACCGATAAAAAGGCCAATATCAAATACCCTCTCGCAGACTATGAATTGACTCCTGATGTCGCAATTGTCGATCCGCAGTTTGTCATGACTGTGCCGAAGCATATTACGGCCGATACAGGAATGGATGTACTGACACATGCCATTGAAGCGTATGTCAGCTGCATGGCAAATGACTATACAGACGGTCTTGCAATTAAAGCCATCCAATTGGTATTTGAGTATCTGCCAAGAGCGTATCGAAATGGGGAGGATGAAGTGGCACGGGAAAAGGTTCACAACGCCTCAACGATTGCCGGAATGGCGTTCGCCAATGCATTCCTGGGTATCAACCATAGCCTGGCGCATAAGCTTGGAGCGGAATTCCATATTGCACACGGCCGTTCCAATACTATCTTAATGCCGCATGTCATCCGTTATAACGCGACAAAGCCGAAGAAATTCACGGCATTCCCTAAATATGAAAGCTTTGTCGCCGACCAGCGGTACGCAGAAATCGCCAGGATACTAGGACTTCCATGTCGAACCACTGAAGAAGGGGTGGAAAGTCTCGTCCAGGCAATCATCAAATTAGCAAGGAAAATGGATATTCCAATGAGCATCGAAGCAAATGGAGTAGACAAAGCCGAATTTGAAGCAAAAGTAGACCAGCTTGCAGATCGTGCTTTCGAAGACCAGTGCACAACTGCCAACCCTAAGCTGCCATTAGTATCAGAACTAGCCGAAATCTATCGATTGGCATTTAAGGGAGTGTAATAGAAAGAAAAGGGGTGGATGTATGCTTTCCACCTCTTTTACTTTTTCAGTATGAGTTATTCTCTAGTTTTGAGGCCCATTCCAATAGTTTCAGATTGAACTACAATAAAGAGAATACGTTAAACATCACCCTTTTTAATTCAAAAGATCATCTCTTTTATCAATATACAACTTCCCATCAGGCTGTACTTCTGTATAAAAGACATCCTCTGCAGACTGAATTCCAGCCTGTTGAAGCTGCTGGTTAAGCCACAATTGATCCTTATTCATCTTTGCAAGGTTTTGGACATTTACTATTCCATCAGATACCAGTTCTGTTGAAAGCGGAACAAAGTCGCTTGAAGTCTTCGCTATTTTCATGTCACTTTTTGTAACCGTCTGCTTGCCTTCTTTCTTTAAGACAGAAAGTTTTCCGTCTGTTTCAAAGATTGCATAGTCAACATCGCTCAAAGAAAAGATATTCTTCTCCCGGAGTCTCGCTTGTAGTGAATCTGCATCAAGACGAGTCTGCCTAAGAGCCCCCTCCATTATTTCACCTTTGTTAATAACAATAACCGGGTTACCGACGAGCAGTTTCCTGGCTTTTTTAGATTTTAAGTGAATTTGGTCGGTTAGGACTGTAAAAGCAGCCCAGCCAACTAACGCAATGACACCATTAACAATGCTTACCGCAGAATTGACTACCAGCGCGGCCGCTATTGACCCAAATGCAATAGCGGATACTAGGTTAAAAAAAGTCATTTGGCTGATTTCTTTTCGGCCAGCCCATCGTGCCATTGAAAGTAAGACAATAAAACCAATAGCGATCCTGAGCAATAATTCCAGCTGATTCAATAGTAATCCCGCCTTATTTTTAGTCTTTTAAATTATTTGCTTGGAGTCGATAACATATTCGATAAAATTCACATTCCATTCTCATGGTTAGTAAAAAGTTCATTTCTAATTATAGCTTGATTGGGATATGTGAATGAAAAAGTTGGTGATTGTTGGATTAGTGGGGTGGTGAGAGAGGGAAGTAAGCATAATAAAAAGAAGGTCCCAGTGGAACCTTCTTCATTTTACAAAACTAATATTATAGTTTTGTTACGTTAGCAGCTTGTGGTCCGCGAGCGCCTTGCTCAACGTCGAAAGATACTTTTTGACCTTCGTCTAATGATTTGAAACCTTCAGATTGGATAGCAGAGAAGTGTACGAATACGTCGTCTCCACCTTCGCGCTCGATGAATCCAAAACCTTTTTCTGCGTTAAACCATTTTACTGTACCTTGTTCCATTACTTGTTACCTCCCAGTGCATTTGCACATTATGTTACTATCCTTGCCCAAAGTGATCATTAAGACGAAATAATTTCTATCCTTTACACCGAACAAAAATAATTCTATTTCATCATAACAGATACTGGAATCAATAGCAAACATTAATAAAAGATTTCGTCCTAATTGCCTATTAAGGCGACAACACTCTCCAATTATTATTGCAAGTAGCCTGAATTCTCCCATGTCTCTGGATATATTCAGCTAGTAATTCTGTCATGTCTGTCTGGATTTCTCTTTTAACAGGCTTATCTTTGATCATATTGTAGTTTCCGCCACCGCCTGCACGGTAATTATTGACGACTATGTCAAAGGCATTATCTAATTGCAAAGGTTTCCCTTTATACTCCAGATGTTTCACCCTGTTACCGATAGGTTGGGAGATATCAAGCAGGTATTCAATTCCCTCCCACATATCATAGTTATAATGCTGTGGTTTAGGAGACTCAAAGGCGGGATTAACCTGGATTTCGCCTTTGGAATCTAATAGGAAATATTCTGCGGATTTTTCGAGTGCGTCTTTAATATCCTGTCCTGAAACAGTGATCACTTTCAACGTATTGGGGTAGACATAGTTTGAAACGATGTCTCTCATGGTGATCCTATTCGGAAATCCAGGGGCACCATTATGGAAAAGCGCTGTTGAAGATATATCCACTTGGGCAGCATCCATTTGTACCTTATTTATAAACTCGATGAGTGGATGATCTTTTTTTCTGACTTCAAAAGGGGAGTAGACACGCATATCCCCAATAATTTCCCCGATAGGCTGATCGAGCCACTTTTGCGTTGCCTCTTCGTACTCCTTGGTCAACTCTAGGATAATTGCATCAGGCTTAACGCTTTTATCAATTTCTATTACCTCAAGTAACTGATCAGCAATATTCCAAGTACCATTCGGTTTTTCAAATTTAATACATACCTTTGAAAAAGCCTGTGCGTTATGGCCTGGCTGAACAACCAGCACTCCATTAAGTTGCCCCGCAAGCTGGCAGTGCTGGTGACCAGTCAGTAAAACATGGATTCCCGGTATTTCCTTACAAATTCGATAGGCTTGATTTTCACCAGTTAGTTGTTCAGTCTCACATCCTGTTTCAATGTCTCGTTCAAATCCACCATGATAAGAAACAATGAGGAGGTCGTATTTCTCGTGTTCTTGTAAATACACAACCCATTTTTTTAGTGTTTCAAAAGCATCATGGAATTCAAGCCCTTTGATGTGAGCAGGGTTTTCCCAGTTCGGTATATAATGTGTTGTGGCTCCAAGGACCGCTACACGCAAGCCGTTTGAGAAGGGTTTGATAAAATACGGCTTTCCGAAAGCAGGTTCCCCAGAATGCATCGTCACTATATTCGCGGATAGCCATGGAAAATTGGATTCCTTAATGGCATTTTTCAATAATTCCTTTCCATAATTGAATTCATGATTACCAATGACTGCGCCATCATACCCCAGGTAATTCATTACACTGATAACTGGATTTTTTAGTCTGTTCATATATCTCGCATAATAATAAGTAAGGGGCGTGCCCTGAATGACATCTCCGTTATCTATTAATAAGCTGCAATCACAATTTAGCCGTGCCTCTTTGAAGGCAGATGCCAGTTTCGCCATCCCTGAATGTGTTATCGAATGATCTCCATAATTTATAGGTAAAAGATTGCCATGAATATCGCTTGTTTGAAGCACAACCAGTTCGCAGTGATCCATGAAATTCACGTCCATCCATGTAAATTTATATCTTTATTCTTGCCCACTTTTAAAAAAGTGCATGAAATAAAGCAAATGATTTATTTCTTTTTCATACATCATTAATCTGGAATGAAGGGGAATGATTTAACAAATAGTAAGAAAAAAGGGGGGAGTAGCATGGGAAAATGGAACGAAGAAGGTGCAGCCAATAATAATCTTTCTGCCGAGACAATTGAGAGTTCAAAACTCTTGGGTAAGCCGGGACTTCAGGAGCATGAGTTTTCCGAGGAACTTGCAGATGGTGGAGAGAGGGATAAGGCGATCAAGAAACAAATCAAGGAGCAACATTCTGATATGTAATAGAAGGGAGAGGATTTTATAATGAAGAGTAAAAGTAATTACCTAAATGAAAGAGGGGATTTTACTGCACCGCCTCAAGGTACTGCTGATTATCCGAAGAAACCGGATCACAGGAAAATTGAAAAGGATAATAAAAGGAAGTGATTTGTGAGTTGCCTGGGGAGCCAGATTACTTTTTACTGGGGACATGACCTTAGGGTTGATTAGGTACAGTCTCCTTACATATAGCTATAGAACAAAAAAGGAAAACAGCCTTAATAGCTGTTTTCCTTTTTTATGTTGCCATTTCTTTTGCAAATTCAATTTCAAATCCCAAATCTTGTAGCATCATATGGTCAGCAGTAGTTTCTTGGCCTGCTGTTGTCAAGTAATCTCCAACAAAGATGGAGTTTGCAGGGTAGAGGCCTAAAGGCTGCAAGCTTCGCAAATGAACTTCTCTGCCGCCGGAAATTCTAATTTCTTTTGTTGGATTGATGTATCTCATCAGGCAAAGGACTTTTAAGCAATAGCGTGGATTCAATTCGTCTGTTCCTTCAAGAGGAGTACCGTCAATAGCATGAAGAAAATTCACTGGAATCGAATCAGCGTCCAACGTCTTGAGACTTCTGGCCATATCGACCACATCCTGCATAGTTTCTTTCATTCCGATAATGACTCCAGAACATGGTGAGATCCCGGAACTTTTAACAAGTTCAACAGTATTGATTCGATCTTCGTATGTATGTGATGTCGTGATGGCATTGTGATGGCTTGCTGACGTATTGAGATTATGATTATACCGGTCAACACCTGCTGCCTTGAGTCTTTCTGCTTGAGAAGGCTTAAGGATACCGAGACAAGCACAAACCTTAAGTCCAAATTTTTCTTTAATTTCCTCAACAGCAGAAGTAACTGTATCAATTTCTTTTTCACTAGGTCCTCTGCCGCTGGCAACAATACAATACGTGCCTGCATTCAGGTTATATGCTTGTTCTGCACCTTGCAGGATTGTTTCCTTATCCATCATCCGATATTTTTCGATCGGTGCATTAGAGACACTCGACTGAGCACAGTAACCGCAATTTTCCGGGCATAATCCAGATTTAGTATTGATGATCATGTTTAGCTTAACTTTATTTCCATAATAGTTATGCCGTATTGTATATGCTCCTTGAAGCAATTCGAGCAGTTCACTGTCGGGACAATTAAGTATACTTAATGCCTCTGCATCAGATAACTCGTATCCATCGAGAATGTGAAGCGCTAACTCCTTCCAGTTTCCCATGCTTACACCCCTTTAGATTATGCTGCTTTTCTTAAGTGCTTGAAACTGCCTTTGGATAGGACCGTTCTTTCCAGTCTGTGACCCATCATGCCAGCGAACACGGCAAGGATGATATCTTTTGGAAGCGGCGCGACCATCCAGAGCCAAGCCATTTTATATGTAAATCCTTCCGGTGCAGTTGCCCAGAATTTATAGGCAAAATACATCCAGTTTGTTCCGAAAACATAATTGATGACGAGACCGATTAATGAAGCAATGACAAAAGCAGAAAGTGTTCGGTTTTTTTCAACGATTTTGCCTGCAACATAGGCGGTTAAAATAAAAGAAAGGATAAATCCGAATGTTGGACTGATAATAGTAGAAAAACCAGCTCCAAATCTAGCGAAAATCGGTACGCCTACTAATCCTACTAATGCGTATACAGTCATTGAGATTGCTCCTAATCTGCTGCCGAGGATAATCCCTGCTAATATAGCAAAAAATGTTTGAAGAGTGATTGGTACACCGCCAACGACCATGAACGGCACAAATGAGGTGATGTTAGCTCCGATAGCCATTAGGCCAACGAACATTGATGCTAGAGTTAAATCCAATGCTTTGAACTTCATGTATGATGCGCTCCTTTTTCGTAATATAAATAAAGAATAAACTTTTTGAATATTTTATGTCAACCTAAAAATATATTAGTTAACAAATGTGTTTTTCACAAATAGATTAGAAAAATCTGTTGCATATCAATGTATCGATGAAATTGAATAATAAACAAGGTGCACGGATAAACATCCGTGCACCTTGTTTTATCTAATGCGATTATTCATAGCCCGTTCAGGCAATGGCCGCTCTATATCCCTTTTTTTATCTGTTTCTAATGCTGGGTTTTCTGTTGGGTCATCCTTGTAATCTTCAAAAGCCGGCTCTCCCATATCGAGCTCGCCTGGACTAAAGGCATTCGTAGGGTATTCTTTGGTGGATTTCTTTTCTACGTTATAGCCGGAAATGGAACTGTTTACTGGATGATCTTTTTCATCTTTCATTTTTTCAATAGAATCTATAGCTTCTTCTTCGTTTTTATATGACTTAAGGATATGTTTTTTTTCAATTTCCATTGCAATCAGCCTCCTATCCGTTTTATTGGTATATACCCATAAAATGGTCCGCACTAACTTTTACAAATTCCCGCTAAAAGGTCTTTTTTTCCATACTTTCTGGTAAACTATTTTTAAAAAGGACAAGAACTAGGGGAAAAAGGGGAATGTGATTGTGAAGAAAAAATTAATATGGATAGTAACTGGTACGTTTCTGACGATTTTCATTCTATTGATTGCTGCAGGGAATTATTTTTATAATGTCGCGATTAATCGGAGCCAAGAATCTGTTGACCTTCATGGTGGCGGAAAAAGTGTAACGGCTGCCAAACTGTTAAGTGAAGATGAGGAGCAGAGGAAGCTGGAGGAAATCACTGACTGGACAGCGAAACAGGATTTTGAGTTGGTAGAAATAGAATCAGAAGACGGGCTCAAACTGAAGGCTCGCTTTCTAAAGAATGAGAATCCCTCCGGTAAAGCAGTGATTCTTGCTCATGGATATAAAGGAAACAGTGAACAAATGCCTGGTATCACGAAGTTTTATTATGAGCAGGGCTATGATATTCTTAAGCCTGATGCAAGGGGACACGGTCTTAGCGAAGGTGAGTATATTGGGTATGGCTGGCATGATCGCAAAGATTATGTTCAATGGTCAAGGTTTTTAGCTGAAGGAGCTGGAGCGGAAACGATCTTCTTGCATGGCTTTTCCATGGGGGCAGCAACGGTCCTAATGGCGAGCGGCGAAAAACTTCCTGAGCAAGTTAAGGGAATCATTGCTGACAGTGGATATACGACAGTTCTTGAGGAATTAAGCCACCAATTGAAGTATTTATACAAACTGCCAGCTTTCCCGGTCATGCAGGTTACAAGTTTCATCACGGATATCAGGGCAGGATATTCATTCGCTGAAGCATCGGCAATTGACAGTGTTGCAAAAAACAAAATTCCATTACTCATCATCCACGGTGATCAGGATGCATTAGTTCCAACTGAAATGGGACAACGTTTATTTGATACAGCAAATAGCGAAAAAGAACTTTGGATTGTGCCGGGAGCTGGGCACACAGAGGCGTATACAATCGCTGAAGAAGAATATCAAGAAAAATTAAAGGCTTTCTGGACGAAAGCAATAGGAAAATAGGTGAAATGGATGCAAACAATTGAAAGAATTGGCGAGCGATTTTGGTATATGACGCCAGTTTCTGAGACAGACAGGCCAATCCTCGGAATCGTTGCAGGCAGCGAAAGAACTCTGATGATTGACGCGGGAAATTCTGAAGCCCACGCTAACCTTTTCATGAAAATGGTCAATGAAAAGGGCGTGGATCTTCCTTCTTATGTAGTTTTGACTCACTGGCATTGGGATCATATATTCGGCCTATCTGCTTTGGGCAAAATAATATCCATTTCTTCGACGAAGACGAAAAAAGAAATTGAAAAGCTGCGCCCATTATCCTGGTCCAATCAGGCAATAGATCAAAGGGTAGCGGAAGGAACGGAGATTGAATTTTGCGCTAATGCGATAAAACAGGAGTTTCCTGAAAAGCGGGACATTAGCATCACTCTGCCTGTGATGACATTCGAAGATGAAATCGAGATCGACCTTGGCGGCATCACATGCATTATTAAACATGTTGGAGGTGACCATGCTGACGATTCGGTGGTCATCTATGTCAAAGAGGAAAAGATATTGTTCCTGGCAGACAGCTTTTATCCAGATATTTTTTCCGGGAAAGATAACTATACAGTCGATGGAATCAGGGAATTATTGAACAAACTTGAAGTCTTTGATGCAGACTTTTATATTCTGTCGCATACCGGCATCTTATCTAAGCAACAGTTCGAGGAGGAAGTAAAACTCCTAAGATCCATCGCGGATCTGACAGAAAAATACGAAGGAGTTTCAAAAGTGATCATTGACGAATACAGGAATATGGCTGGCAGGGACCTTAGCGAGGACGAACTTGAAACAGTACAATTTTTCGTCAATGGATTTGATATGAAGTAGCAGCAAAACACATCTGAAAAGGTGTGTTTTTGTGTTTTATGTTGGGAATATACAGACAGAGGGCTCCAATCTAGAATGGTCTTTTTTTACAGTAAATACAATTTTAATTGAATGGCAAACTGCTCTTTTAAATAGTATGGACAAAGTATAAATCCATACAGAAAACATATATCTCATAAAGGATGAAAAAGGAGGAGATATTATGCCAGAAGGAAAACACGATATTGTCATTGATGTTCCAATCGAACAGGTCTGGGATTTCGTAAAAGACATGGACAACTGGGCGCCATTATTGCCTGGATATATCAGCCATGAAAAGTTGAACGAAAAACAGTCCAATTGGACGTTCAAGGAAACAGTGGGTGTATTGAAGAAAAAAATCAGTTTGCAGGTGACTATCAAGGAATGGATTGAGCCGACTAGAGTGACTTTTGATTTAAAGGGAATCAATGAAAACCTCAGTGGTAACGGTTATTTTAACGCTGAAGCGCTGGATAAAAACCGGACAAAGATGACTGGTTATCTGGAAATGACCGCTGAAGGCGCACTTGCACCAGTTATGAATGCCGTAATGAAGACATCTTTGCCGAAAAGCGGCCAAGAGCTTACGACGGCAATCGCACAAAAGCTTGAGGAAAGAAAGGTAATCCGATAAAAATTCGAGGGAGCCGGTTATCAACTGGCTCCCTAGTCTATTTTTTCTATTTTTACAGGTCCGTCAATTCGCCCGCTTTTATCAAAGTACACTAGAACGGAATCGCCATTTTCAATCTTCTCGTGGTCTGGCACTTTTTCCTTTTTAAAATAAATGCTTTTGCCATCTCTGCTTGCTCCGTAATATCCAGAATCATCTCTCTCGCTGATTGTGTATTCTTCGAAAATATACTCTGCTTCCGTCTCGTTCGAAGCTCTTTTGGCTTCATCCATTTCAACCTTCAAGTAAATCATCAATCCAAGAAGCATCGTCAATAAAAACAAGAACACTACCCTCATCATTCATCCTCCACTGCTTAATCCGTAAACATTATATGTTGAAGGCTTGTCTAAATGACTTAAACATTTAAAAAGTTTGCTATAATGATAGGAAAAACTGCCGGATAGACAGAAGGGTTTGACACATGACGAAACTATACGAAGCCGATTTATATGAGCCGATCCGCAAGCATTTTATAAAACAAGGCTATCGTGTCAATGGTGAGGTGCACGATTGCGATTTAACAGCTGTAAAGGATGACGTTCTCATAATCGTGGAATTAAAACTAAATCTGAATATCGACCTTTTGCTTCAGGCTACGAGAAGGCAGCGCCTGACAGACCTTGTTTATATAGCTATTCCTAAGCCGAAACGGATCACGAGGAAACGATGGAATGATATTACACAATTGATCCAAAGGCTTGAGCTGGGGTTGATTATCGTATCATTTGCTGGTAACCGGAAGAAAGTTGAATTCAAGATTCACCCCGAACCTTATAAACGTATGACAAGCAAGAACACCAGGAAAAAAGCTGCGCTGATCAAGGAGATAGAAGGAAGAAGCGCTGACTATAATATTGGCGGCAGCAGCAAAACCAAGATCATGACTGCCTACAAAGAAAATTGCATCCAAATCGCCTGTTATCTTGAAAAGCTCGGGCAAATGTCTCCAAAAGCACTGGTTGCTCTCGGAACAGGAAATAAAACGCCCTTGATTCTTCAGAAAAACTATTATAAGTGGTTTGAAAGAGTGGAGAGAGGCATTTATGTGATTACAGAGCAAGGAAAATCAGAACTCGAGGACTATCCAGAACTCGTGGAATATTATTTAAGTAAACTTGATCAGGAATCTACGTAACATACTGTTTAGTAAGAGTAATTTCTATGTGGTTAATGACCGCAAGTGGCGGTAGTGAATATGCAGTTGGCCGAGATACCATTTTTGCTCACCTGGAAAAAAGCGCTCGAAATTTCCAGTTCGCCAATAAATTTAAATTTTCGCCAATAAAGAGAGAGAAACCGCCAATAAAACGAAATTATCGCCAATAAAATTGTGAAAATTGCCAATAAAATGCATTAGCCATTATGATCTTATAGAACTGAACCATAGATTTACTCATTTTCGATTAGAAGGACAAAAACAAACTGCGGTAAAAAAATATAATTGTACGCAAGGGGAATCTCCTCAATAAATTCCTTAAAAAAACGTGGCAGAAAACAAAATCGTTTTCTGCCACGTTTTTTTATGCTTTTTCAAGCAGGTTCTCATCAATTAAAGCTTGTAAGTCGTTAATTTCATTGGCATCGACTTCTTTCATTGAATGAAGGACACTATCAATCAGGAATTTTCTTGGTGAGGATGAACGGAGGATTTCTTCCTCAATGAATTCAAGCTTCCTTATATAATCAGTGTTATTGCAGACTGGCTTTTTCAAGCGCGAGATGACTGTATGAATTTTAATCCTCCAGTCAAGTTCCTCTGATTTGGAAACAGGCAGCCACTTCTCCATGATTTCTGGTGCTACTAATTGTTCCCCGGAAAACACAAGCTCATCTAGCATATTCAAAATTCGAGTAACGCTATACCGAACAACAGGGTGCAAACTCGATGTTTCTCCGTTCGCTTTACGATGGAACCTGATGTTCTGGAGAAGGATGCCATTAAGCATGATTGCCGCATCAAGAAGATATGGCTGTGTACTTACGTCCGTTATTTGCCCAAGTCGTTCAGCGAACCAGCGTAATACCTTCATTTGTCCTACTTCGATGAATTGTTTCAGTTCTTTGTCTCCTGAGAAATACACTTCTTCAAAAAGAGGAATGATCTTATTTTCACGGTTAGCGTTCACCTGAAATTCGATTTGATTGATGAAAATTTCCGCGTCCCCAGGATCTTTACCAAGCAACATGCCATTCCGTTCATATTCCATCTTACGGAAAGCTGTTCTGAAAATATCCATAAGCAGCTCGTTCTTAGACGAAAAATAATTATAGAAGGTTCCTTTTGATATTCCGCTGAAATCCAGGATATCCTGAATAGAGGTGGTCTGAAATCCTTTTTCGATAAAAAGCTGGTGTGCTTTTTCAATTACATGGCGTTTTCTGTCGTTCATTTCATCACCCTGACCTTTTTTGTACCGGTTGTATAAAAAATATACTACATTAAATTTTCGGACATTACAAATCCCTTTGTAAAGGTGATTTAAAACCGTTGCAAAAATTGGACCGATGGTATATGCTAGTGTCTATGCAATTACATTGTTTACAAATTTGTGAACAATCTAGGGGGAAATAAAGAATGGAACAGAATATGAAAACACCTGACAAACCGCCCTATGGAATACTGGCGGTATTAATTGTTGGAGCATTTATTGCATTTTTAAATAATACATTGCTCAATATAGCTTTGCCTTCCATAATGACTGATTTGAAGGTCGAAGCAACAACAGTTCAATGGCTTACGACTGGCTTCATGCTTGTAAGCGGTGTGATGATCCCGCTTAGTGCCTATTTGATTCAAAAATATTCGGTAAGACGATTATTCTTGACAGCAATGGGTTTGTTTACAGCCGGTACGATTTTAGCCGGAGCAGCTCATATTTTCCCGCTTTTATTGGCAGGAAGGATGATTCAGGCTTCCGGGACGGCAATCATGATGCCGTTATTGATGAATGTTATGCTTGTCAGCTTTCCGATTGAAAAACGAGGAACGGCAATGGGTGTATTCGGTCTGGTCCTAATGTTCGCTCCAGCTATTGGACCGACACTTTCAGGGTGGCTCATCGAGCATTACGACTGGAGAATGCTTTTCCATTTTGTCACACCAATCGCAGCTATTGTCCTTTTACTTGGGTTCTTCATGCTAAAAGATAAAAAAGAAAAAGTACAGATGCGTCTCGACATTATCTCTTTATCCTTATCAAGTATCGGTTTTGGCGGACTGTTGTACGGTTTCAGCTCTGCTGGATCGAAAGGTTGGGACAGTCCGCATGTCTATCTGACACTGACAGTCGGGGCGGTTTCACTTATTGTCTTTATCCTTCGCCAATTAAGCCAGGATAATCCAATGCTAAACTTCAGGATCTATAAGTATCCAATGTTCGCTTTATCTTCTGTGATTTCAATGATTGTCACAATGGCCATGTTCTCAGGAATGCTGTTGCTGCCGATTTACGTACAGACCATCCGCGGAATTTCTCCATTGGATGCAGGATTGATGTTATTGCCCGGCGCGATTGCCATGGCGATCATGTCTCCTATCACGGGAAGATTATTTGATAAATTTGGCGGCCGTGCTTTGGCGTTAATAGGTTTGACCATTACGCTTGTGACTAGCTACTATTTCAGCAAGCTATCAATGGAAACAACATACACACAGCTGATCATCCTCTATACAGTTCGCATGTTCGGCATGTCGATGGTGAATATGCCCGTTAATACAAACGGACTTAACCAGTTGCCTGCACGTTATTATCCACATGGCACGGCTATGAACAATACGATGCAGCAGGTATCCGGAGCAATTGGAACAGCATTGCTGGTCACTGTCATGTCCATGCGCGCGGAATCATATGGGAAAGAATTAGCTGCTTCAGCGCTAAAAGAGGCTTCAGCAGCAGGAAATGCCGTAACACCTGCAGTTCAGGCAGAAATGCAACAGCAGATTGCCATGCAGGCTATGCTCCACGGAATCAATGACGCATTTTATGTCACTGTATTTTTATCAGCCATCGCTTTGGTACTTGCTTTCTTTATCAAACGAGCTACACAGGCAGAAGACACAATTGGCAAAAAATCCCCAGTTAAGAAGCAAAGTGCTAAATTGGTCAATAATTAATTCATTCCCCCTGTTTCCAGGGGGTTTTTGTATAATTGGAAGTGAACTCATTCTAACCGAGGAGACCGGATTATGGAAAAAATATCAGAAATGCTCGCGCAAAAGCAACTTGATGCCTATAATAAACAAGATTTAGAAGAGTTTTTATCTGTGTATAGTGATGATGTGATCATCATGGATTTTCCCGGCAATAAGGTAATGACTAAGGGCATTGATGAAATGCGGATAAGATATCGCCAGCTTTTTAAGGAGCATCCAAATAATCATGCGGAATTATTGGCAAGGATCGTCCATGGCAATAGAGTAGTCGACCATGAACTTGTCACAGGCAGGGCAAATTCCACACCCAAAAAAGCTGTCGCCATATATGAAATAGATGGCGAGAAGATAGCAAAAGTATGGTTTTTATAAAATGAAAAAAATAAAGCCAGCACTCCTATTAACATCAGGATGCTGGCTTTATTTCTTTGTGGCGAACGAATATAGGTGTTGCTCAGGGTGAATCAATTCGTCATTTCAAAACTGTAAAAGCTGACCATTACAGGTTCAGTAATACCATTATAATTTCGTTTTCAAAGGGGAATCTATCCTTAAATAAACAGAAAAAAGAAGTGAGGCAGCTGGAAATTAGCAAAGGCCGCATCCTCTTGTTACACAAATTGTTTATTAGAAAGATTAATTCGCATGAATACCGACGGATGATGAACAGACTTAACCTGCCTCTGCTTGGTGAAGGACCTGATTATAGGCTGAAAACTATGTGGTGAAATCCATGAGTAACGTCATTCTGATTGAAGACTTAAACATTCTCAGAGAAAAAAATCAATGAGTTGAAGTTCACTATAGATTGAATCATGAAAGGAGGTCTGCCGATATGCATAAGGATAAAGCAGGTCACGAGAGTGAGGTAGCTCAACTATTCGGACTGGATGAAGAAACAAGTTTGCAATCGGTTAATTTTGCGACAACTGAAAATCCTCTGTTAAATGAATATTTCCAGGAGGAACAGGAAAATAAATAAAAGCCAGGCGTAAGGCCCAGCTTAATTTTCGCGGTTTGCCAGTACGGCATCCGCTTTCTGCTGTTGTTGAAATTGCTTTAGCATCTGACTTGATATTGCCGTATTCCCTGATAGGTTCGGGTGCACTCCATCACTAGCCAGGTACTCGAGGTTTTTGCTGTTAATGACATTCGTGGTTTGAACCACGATAGAAGACGATGTGTTATTTGCAGCTTCGTAAATCATTAAATTCCACTGCGGAAGAAGCTTATCTGCCAATGAGTAAAATTGATGATCTGCTGGCATCGGGTTATAAAGCTCCATGAGGACGATCGTTGCTGATGGATTCAATTCTTGAATTCTTGAAGTGATTTCAGCAAGGTTTTGAGAAAACACTTCCTGCAGACTGTCGAAGGATTTAAGGGTACTATATATATCGCTCTTTTTGACCAATTTAAGAATGTCATTGCCACCGACGTTGACAGTGATGATGTCAGCCTCTTTGATTGCTTCGTCGTACACTCCATCCTGAACCAGAACGTTCAGCCTCTCGCTTGTAATCCCAATCACACCTTCATTTTGTGAAAGAACTTGTTTGCCAGTTTCCACACCTAGCTGGGAGGAGAATTGACTGATGATATTTTCTTCATCCGGGATTCGGTATCCACGGATAATTGAGTCACCGAGTGCAAGGTGATTGATGGTACTTTCAGAAGAGGTACGATAATAATCTATATAAGTGAGCTTATTAGTCTTTTCAGTATTGGGTGCATGTTCCTGCTTGATTTTGTTTATCTGGTATTGTGGATAATAGATCCAGGCGGAAAACGACAAAAGAGCAAGCAAAGACGACAGAAGAAGAAATTTGATGATTTTCATGGTGAATCACTCCTCGATATACTTCTATTGTATCAAGGATTGCAAAGGAAATAATTAGGGGGGTATTTCCATTTTTAAAATAATAATAATATTTCGTGATTCAAAAAAATTTCGGTTCCTGAAATGATATTTTGTTATAATTATGTAATTACTATATTCAAGGAGTATACAGATGTACCAGACATATTCGACAAAAGAGAAAATAAAACAGATTTTTGTCATGTTGATCCCAATTTTAATCACTCAATTAGGCATGTTTTCAATGGTTTTTTTCAACACCATCATGTCGGGAAAGTATAATTCCTCAGATCTTGCAGGTGTTGCCATTGGATCCTCGATCTGGAGTCCGGTCTTTACAGGGCTCAGCGGGATCCTTCTTGCTGTATCGCCAATTGCAGCTCAGCGATTTGGTGAGAAGAAGGGAAGAGAAGTATCTTCTATCCTCACCCATGGTATTTACTTAGCTTTGATGATTGCTGTACTTGTCATCATCCTGGGGGTTTTTCTGCTTAATCCAATTTTAACCGCGATGAATCTTCCGGAAAGTGTCCATGAAACGGCATTTCGCTATCTGGCTGGTTTAAGTTTTGGTATAATACCACTATTTATTTTTAATGTATTGAGATCATTCATATACGCTCTCGGAAAAACAAGAGTGGTCATGTATATCCTTCTCATGTCATTGCCACTCAATTTCTTTTTGAATTACGTCTTGATTTTCGGCCACTGGGGTTTTCCTGAATTAGGAGGGGCCGGAGCTGGTTATGCCACGTCGATCACTTATTATGTGATAGCAGGTTTGACAGCGTGGGTGATCATCAAGCAACGGCCATTCTCGGAGTTTGTCGGGTTGAAATACTTCAAGGAATTTTCCGGTGAAAAAGTGAAGGAGATTCTGAAAATCGGTGTGCCGATGGGATTATCGATTTTCTTTGAGACCAGCATGTTTGCTGTTGTCACAATTCTTATCAGCAAATTCAACATTACGACAATTGCTGCCTATCAGTCAGCACTGAACATCGTTTCCTTTTTATATATGATCCCGATGAGTATTTCGATGGCTCAAACTGTACTGGTTGGTTTTGAGGTAGGTGCCGGCCGTTATGAAGATGCCAAAGCATACAGCTGGATGGGCATTTATCTCGGCGCCATTATCGCTGTTGGAGCAGGACTGCTTGTCGTTCTATTCCGATATAAGGTAGCCGGGTTTTACTCGAATGAACCCGCGGTCATTGCTTTAACAGGCCAATTTTTGATTTATGCATTGTTCTTTATGATATCTGATGCCATCCAGGCCACTGCACTAGCCGCCTTGCGCGGATATAAAGATGTGAATATATCCTTTATCATCACATTGATCGCCTACTGGCTCATCTGCCTGCCGGTCGGCTACCTGCTGGCACACAACACCGGCCTAGGAGCTTCGGGATATTGGGTAGGGTTGACAATCGGATTGCTCGCGGCAGGGATATCCTTATCGTTGAGATTGATCTTTATCCAAAAGCGTCGTTTTAATGCTAAGTTGGCAGAGGTTGTTTAATTTGAGTGAGGTTCCAATCGGAATCTCGCTTTTTTTATTTTTTTAAAAAAATCCTGATACTGGAAAAAACAAAGAAGGAATTCTCGCTTTTTGAAGGAATAAATATTTTATGGAGGTGTTGAAAATGGGTTATTTAAAGTTGGCCACAGAGAATTTCAAAAGCATAAAAAATCAGTCCGAAAGAGCAATGGAACAATTGAAGTTAGAGGAGCTTCACTATTCGCCAACCGAAGAATCAAACAGCATTGCCATTATTGCGAAGCATATGAGCGGCAATCTCAAATCAAGATTCCGTGACTTTTTGACAAGTGATGGTGAAAAGCCCGACCGCGACAGGGACGGGGAATTCGAAGGTGCATTTCAAACGAGAGAGGATTTATTTTCTCATTGGAATGCTGGCTGGAATATACTTTTCCAAACACTTTCGCAGTTATCACAGGAAGACTTGGATAAAACAGTCTACATTAGAAATGAACCCCACACCGCAATTGAAGCGATTCAACGTCAGGTTGTCCATCAAGCATCTCATGCTGGACAGATCGTCTATTTAGCGAAGTTGATCAAGAATGAGGAATGGAGCACACTCAGCATTCCAAAGGGGAAATCACGGCAATTTAATGCGAATATGATGTCGGCTCTAAATAAAGAAGAGACCTAATAGAAGGCCTCTCTCAAGAATTGGCAGCATGTTTCTTTGGTTTGTATTTAGAGTATTGAAAACGAATGAAGCAGCCGATGCAAAATCCCAGGATTGCTATAAAAGCGGCTAACGCTACCATGATCGTAAAAATGTGTCCCAAAAACGTTAAACCAGCGGCATAGGCAATAAGTCCGCCTGCTAAGCAGCCAACAGCGATTTTTTGATTGAACTGCTGTTGATCCCAGTCTTCCGGGATATAGTCTGATTTTTTCTTTCTAAGAAAGGTGCTCGCTATTTTCATTACCGGATTATATCCAAATAGCAGTCCTGAGATTCCTGCGAGAAGCGGCAAAGCCAGGATCCATTCTAAGCCTGTTAACCATGTGCTAATGACACTTACGACAATAAACCACTGATTGGTTCTAACCAGCGGCCTAGGAATCGTACGAATTTGGGTAGTCATATTAATTCCGACCTTTCTTATTGGTTTATATGTATTTTATCTTTTTTTCTTAAAAATGTGAAGCCATGAGTATTTATTTTTATTTTCCAGAGAACTTTAGGAAATATGGAAAAGTATTCCTGAATATAATAGAATGCTGGATTTTAATATATAGAGGAATGATGGGGGTAGTATGGGGAGAAAAATGAAGGTTATTTGGCTGTTGATTGTTGCGGTATTCATTGGATTGACTGGCTGTACCCAACCTACAGCAGAGAAGGCTGACACTGAGAAAAAGGTGATTGAACAGGAAGGCGAACAAGAAAGAGAAAATGCAAATGACAAAATTGAGCCTGAGGAAGAAGAAAAAGAAGAAGAGGCTGAACCGATTGTAGTGCATATTATCGAGCCTACCACTCAAGAAATAATCAGATCACTTACACCTATTGACATGGGTTATGGAAGCGATGATGAAAAGTATAAAGCTGAATTGGCAAAGTGGGCTAGTGAGTTGGCTCGTGGTACTGATACGACTACAGGATATGACCAAAGGATGATCCCAGATAAACTTGGTCAGGGTGGCCAGGTGATAACGGGGAGTCCTTTAATCATTTTGGAAGAAGCTGAACTAGTGGAAAATATTATCCAGGCTTCAGAAAAAGGAGGGAATGTCGAGCTTCCGCTGTATGTGACCGCGAGCGGATATGAACTTAGTGATGCTGGGCAGCTTGCTGAGGTAGTTGTGGGTAAATACACAACCTACTATAACGCATCCGTTGCTGGCAGGACGAAGAACATCGAGCTGTCAGCAGAGGCAATCAACAATGTCATCCTGGGAGTAGGAGATGTATTTTCTTTCAATACGACTGTAGGTCCTAGTGATGAAGCGCATGGATACCAGCCTGCTGAGGAAATTGTCAATAAAAAGCTGGTCATGGGAATAGGCGGAGGCATCTGCCAGACCTCGTCTACTTTATACAACGCTATTGATGTAGTTGGTGTCGGGTATGTAGAAAAACATCATCACTCACTATCTGTTGGCTATGTCCCAGAAGGAAGGGACGCAACGGTTTCCTATGGAGGCAAAGACTTCAGGTTCGAGAACACAACAGGTGTGCCTCTTTTACTGAAAGCAATCGTTGGAAAAGGATCTTTGACAGTAGAAGTGAGGACATCAAAGGAATACGAAGCACAAATGAAAAAAGGCGTATAGAGGTCTGAAAAACAATCCGCCAAAAGACGTAGAAAGAATCAATCGGATGGTGAATGTTTCCATATTTAAATTCCCTTATTCTTAAATTAAGAACAAGGGAGGCGAACGATATGGAAATGAATTATTTAGCATTAGAATATATTTGGAACACAAAGAAAGAAGAAATGAAAAGGAAAGATGAATTTCGTGAAACGTATAAACTTTATAAGCGTTTTAATTGGAACAATCCGCTAAGGAGAGAGAAGAGGTCAGAATAATGTTGCCTCAGGCCTTAGCATAGCAAAAAAACAGCGGCTAAAAAATAAAGCCGCTGTTTTCTTATTTTAGTTCAGCCAGGACTTCCTGCATCCTATTCTGTCAGGAGGTTCGCTTTTTTTCGTTTACATTCACCAAAAGGCCGCGTTTGATCCAGTAATCAAAATTATCCAGCGGAAAAACACTTCGATTCTCCGTGTTATTCATCTTGATGATCACACTGCTGTTTGAAACCTCCAAAACCCTCAACCTGTCTGAATTGTACATATTCGGCAAAAACCCATGTTGAATTTCAAACTCCATATTGTTTTGATATTCCATAAAAAAAACCTCCAGCATTTCTTCATGGAAATAATATTTACCAATTCGTGATTATTTATCCATTATTGAAATCATAAAAGCAAGAAGGGGGGTACCCTCTTGCTTCAATTCACCTTTCTTAATTCTTCAACACATTGAAATATCTTGCCTCTGGATGGGAAAATACGATTGCTGTAACTGATGCTTCAGGTTCCATCATGAACCCCTCGGTCAACTGAATACCGATATCTTCTGGTTTGATCAAGTTAAAAAGCTTCCGTTGATCTTCTAAATCAGGACAGGCAGGATAGCCGAATGAGAAGCGCTGACCTTGATACTTAGCGGCAAATCGGTCCTTCATTGTCATATCAGGCGTGTCTGGGAAACCCCATCGATCCCGGATTTGGCGGTGGATCAATTCGGCAAACCCTTCTGCCGTCTCGAGTGCAAGTGCCTGAAGAGCATGGCTTTCCAGGAATCTGCCTTCGTTTTTCAGCTGTTCTGCCGCCTGGCGTATTCCGGCTCCTGCTGTGACAGCGAACATTCCGACATAGTCCTTTTCCAAATCACTGACAGGGCGGACGTAATCTGACAGACATAGCCCCGGAGAAACCTCTTGTCTCGGGAATTCAAAAGCCTCGATCATTTGATCATGCTGTTCTGGATTAAATATATATAGACTATTTCCATCTGCTTGGGCAGGGAAGAACTGATAGACAGCAGCTGGTTTAATCCATCCATTTGCTTTTGCTTCTTTTAGCAAAGATTCAACGATTTCATTAAGCTTAATTGCCTTTTCATTTCCTTCAGCAAGCAATTTATCTACCTTTCCCTTTAATCCGAGATGGTGCCCTATCAGCATTTGCTGGTTGATATAAGGCTCAATATGGGACAGGGAGTATGATTTAACCAAATGCCTTTTTGTATCTTGTGGAATAAATACCGGTGCCTTTGCGATTACCTTTGGACGTTCCAAAACGGTTATAGCAGAAGTGCGGCCAGCTGCTGAAAATTCTTGCTTATTCATTGCAGCTTCTTGTTTCGCTTTATGTTCTGTTAAAAATTGTTCGTACCCGCCCGGCTCCCTGAGTTGATTTGCGATTGACAGCCCGTTCATCGCATCTTTTGCATATATTACAAGTCCGTCATACTCTTTGGCGATTTTTGTATCTGTGAATTTCCGGGATAAAGCAGCACCACCCACCAGGATGGGTGTATCGATTCCAGCTTGCTTCATATCATGGGCAGTCAGCACCATCTGCTGAGCGGATTTCACTAGCAACCCTGAGAGACCAATGATATCAGGCTTTTCCTTTTTAATCTTCTCAATAAGGGCAGTAGGGGTAACCTTGATCCCAAGGTCAACAACATCATAACCATTATTGCTGAGGATAATATCCACCAGGTTTTTTCCGATATCATGGACATCACCTTTTACTGTGGCGAGAAGCACCTTTCCCTTTGCAGCAGTTGAATCATTTTTCTCCATATGAGGCTCCAAATGAGAAACTGCAGCTTTCATGACTTCGGCACTCTGAAGGACCTCGGCCACAATCAGCTGATTATCATTGAATAGCCTGCCAACTTCCTTCATCCCGTCCATCAATGGACCGTTGATGATGTCCAGCGGGGCAGGGAAGGTTTCAAGAGCAGCATCTAAATCCGGAAGAAGGCCTTCTTTCGTGCCTTCAACTACATAATAGGCGAGTCTTTCGTGCAGTGTCATATCTGGCAGGGTGCTTTTTGTTTCCTTCTTTTTATCACGGTAAAAATCAGTGAAATCTGCAAGTGTCTTATCTGTTGTATTGAATAATAAGTCCTCGGCCATTTTTATTTCAAGTGGACTTATTGAAGCAAAGCGTTCAAGTTTTTCCGTGTTCACAATGGCGTAATCCAGTCCAGCCTGGGTGCAGTGATAAAGAAATACAGAATTTAATACTTCACGGCCAACAGGAGGGAGGCCAAAAGAAACATTGCTGATTCCAAGAATCGTTTGTGTTTCCGGGAGCGCTTCCTTAATCCTCCTGATTCCATCCACGGTTGCTTTCGCTGAGCCAATATACTGTTCATCACCGGTGCCGACAGGGAAGACGAGCGGATCAAAAATCAAATCCTGGGCCGGAACTTTGTATTTATTGACTAACAGATCATAGGATCGTTTGGCAATCTCCAATTTTCTTTCAGCTGTAACACCCATGCCCTCTTCATCAATCGTTCCGACCACCACTGCAGCACCATATTTGTGTATAAGAGAAGCTACTGACTTGAACCGATCTTCTCCATCTTCCAGATTGATGGAATTAATGATCGCCTTACCCTGGGAATAACTGAGCGCTTTTTCGATGACTTCATCATCAGTAGAATCAATCACAAGCGGCGCCTTCACTTTTTTAACAACTTCCTTTATGAATCCTTCCATATCTTGAAGCTCATCTCTGTCCGGGTCCGCCAGACAGATGTCGATGACATGAGCCCCGTTTCTGACCTGAGCCCTTGCAATTTCAGCTGCTTCCTCCAATTTCCCTTCTGAAATCAGGCGCTTAAACTTCCGTGATCCAATTACATTGGTACGTTCACCAACCATAATTGGCCTTAGTGTTGGATCGTCATAGATGAAAGGCTCGATCCCCGAAACCATATGAAGTTTATTTTCTTCCGTCTGCCTTGGCAGGCTTTGCTGCATTTTTTCAGAAATTGCCTTTATATGTGCTGGAGTAGTGCCACAACAGCCGCCAACAATATTAAGCCAGCCTTCACGGGCAAAATCGGAGAGCTTTTGGGCAAGCGTGTCAGGTGTTTCATGATATTGACCTTCCTCATCTGGCAGGCCCGCGTTCGGATAACAGCTGACAGCAGAAGTCGAAAGGGAGGCTAGTGAACGCAGATGTTCCTGCATGAATTCCGGTCCAGTTGCGCAGTTCAGTCCAATCGCAATCGGATTCATATGCTGCACTGAAATATAGAAAGCTTCGATCGATTGGCCAGCAAGTGTCGTTCCCATTGGTTCGATGGTGGCGGAAATCATAAGAGGGAGCTCTTTGCCACTTTTCTGAAATGCACGCTGGATTCCCGTATAGGCTGCTTTTATGTTTAGCAAATCCTGGCTTGTTTCAAGCAATAGCAAATCAACATTGCCATCAATCAGGCCTAGAGCCTGTTCTTCGTAGGAAGCAGACATCTCTTCAAAGGTTGAACCCCCAGTCACGCTCAGTGTTTTGGTTGTCGGTCCCATAGATCCTGCCACAAATCGAGGCTTGGAGGGTGCTGAGGACGCGTCAGCAGCTTTTCTGGCAATAAGAGCCGCTTCCTTGTTGATTTCGTATGCTCTATGGCCCAGTCCATATTCATCTAAGACAAGGCTTGTGGCACCGAAGGTATTGGTCTCAACGATGTCTGCGCCAGCTTCAAAGTATTCCCGGTGTATATTTTCAATTACATCTGGTACGGTTAAATTCAAAATTTCGTTACAGCCTTCATATTCTTCTCCGCCAAAATCCTCTGGAGTCAAATCTGCCTGCTGGAGCATTGTTCCCATCGCGCCATCCATGATCAGGATTTTCTTCTTCATCTGTTCAGTTAACAACGTTGACATTTTGTTTCCTCCTCTTTAGAAGGCTGCTGTATTCATTAGCGTAGCTGGACAATTCGACGCTCATTTCATAATTCATAAAAGGGGTGATGATATAGATTCCATTAAACAGTTCTGCTGCAGCCTCAATCAAACCCTTTGTAATCGCTATTCCTTCCCTTTTCGATTGCAGTGGTTCATTATTAAATTTCGCCATAATGTCACGGACTTCCTGTGAAATCTTGATGCCAGGAACCTCATTATGAAGGAATTCCGCGTTTCGGCTGCTCGTAAGCGGCATTAGTCCGATGAAAATAGGAGCATCGATGTGCTTCGTCGCTTCGTGAACATCCAGAAGCATTTTTTCAGAATAAACTGGCTGGCTGATGAAATAATGTGCACCAGCCCGGATTTTCTTTTCCATCCTCAAGACAGCCTTATCGATGGAACGGACATTCGGATTGAAAGCTGCACCTATTGAAAAAACTCCTTTTTGTCCTAGATCTTTTCCAGAGTAGGAAAGGCCCTCGTTAAACTGAGTGATCATTTCAATTAACTCAAAGGAAGAGACATCAAATACAGAAGATGCTCCTGGAAAATCACCTACTCGGGCAGGATCCCCGGTAACGGCTAACACATCATGCAGCCCAAGTGTATGCAAACCCATTAAATGAGATTGAAGTCCTATGATATTGCGGTCACGGCATGTTAGATGCACTAGCGGGCGCAAACCGACTTTTTCCTTCACAAGCTGTCCGATTGCCGCATTCGAAATCCTTGGCGAAGCAAGTGAATTGTCAGCCAGGGTAATGGCATCAATCCCTGTATCCTTTAGTGCTCTTGCTCCTTCAAAAAATCGAGTAGTATCCAGTTTCCGAGGTGAATCAAGCTCCACGATTACAGAAGGGCGCTCTTGTACTACTTGATGAAGCGGAGCCACCGGCCTTTTTATATCAGTGGGAGTGACAATAATTTTCGGTTTTTTTTCTGGGATTTGCTTATTTAACACCGGTGCTGAACCCTTTAACTCATCAGCAAATGCCCTAATATGTTCAGGCGTCGTTCCGCAGCAGCCGCCAATCAGCCTTACGCCCTGGTTCCGGAAACTGTGGGCCGACTTACCGAAATATTCAGGATCGCCTTCGTAGTGGAATTTACCATCCGTATAAGCAGGCAAACCGGCATTAGGATAGGCTGAAAGAAATGCCTTAGAAGGCAGCTCAATCTGCTCCAGGCTTGAAATCATATGATGAGGTCCAAGCCTGCAGTTTAGGCCAACTAAATCTGCGCCAAGATCTTCGAGTCGATGGAATGCCTCCTGAAGGGGAGTTTGATCCTGCATGATCCCAATTTCCTGAAGGGAAACCTGGGCGATGATCGGCAAATTGGTTTCCTTTCTGGCAATTTCGAGCACAGTTTCGATTTCTTCCATATCATAAAAGGTTTCCAGCAGCAGTCCATCTACACCCTCAAGAAGAAGGCAGTATAGCTGCTCCCTGAAACTTCTCTTGATTTCCTCAATGGGGATGGCAGATGGTCTTATACCACGGTTCCCGCCAATTGTTCCAAGTACATATGCATCAGTGCCTGCTGCCTGGCGGGCGAGCTTAACTGCCGCACTATTAATCTCTTTTACCTGGTCCTCGAGTCCATATCTTTCAAGTTTTATATAATTTGCTGCGTAGGTGTTCGTCTGAATCAAATCGGCACCTGCATTGATATAAGCTTTATGGATCTGGATGATGTCATCAGGATGCGAAACATTCAACTCCTCATAACAAGTACCGGCTCCATAAGCGTGGAGGAGAGTCCCGATCGCTCCGTCGGCAATTAATATTTCATTTTCCAGGCGTTTCAGAAAACTCATTTGGCTTCCTCCTTTTTTACTGCAAAAATCCCTGCACTATTCAAAGCTTGGTCAATGTCCGCAATCAGGTCCTCTGCGCTCTCTAGCCCTACTGAGAGCCGGAGGAGGCCATCACTGATTCCGCGTCTTTCACGTTCATGCTGCGGCATGGCTGCATGGGACATTTTTGCGGGGTAGGAGAGGATGGACTCAACCGCTCCAAGACTAACTGCAAAAACAGGCAGTTTCAGTTGTTCTATAAATCTAGATAAAAGCTCTGAATTCTCAAGTACAAAAGATAATACAGCTCCGGGTCCATAAGCCTGCTGCTTTTGAATGCCTGACTGAGGGTGGTTCAGAAGACCAGGGTAAAAAACATTCTTGATGAAAGGCTGTTTATGTAAAAATTCAGCGATTCTCTTGGCGCTTTCCTGAGACTGATTCATTCTGACCGACAGAGTCTTCATGCCTCGCATCACAAGCCATGCATCCTGTACTCCCAAGACTGCACCGAATGAGTTCTGAAGGCAATACAGCCTTTTTGCCAGTTCTTCATCCTTGACTACTGCTAGACCCGCGACCGTATCACTATGGCCGGATAAAAACTTTGTGGCGCTGTGAAGGACAATATCAGCTCCGAGTTCAAGAGGACGCTGCAAGTAAGGTGTCATGAAAGTGTTGTCGACAAAGGTTAGGGCACCGTGACTCTTCGCTATTTCGCTGATCGCGGCAATATCCGTTACTTTTAACAGGGGGTTGGAAGGCGTTTCTGCATATAGCAGGGCTGTGTTTGGCCTGATCGCTTGTTCCACTGCCTCAAGGTCGGTCATATCGACAAAAGTGTGCTCTATACCAAAACGATTCAACACCTGTGTCACCATCCGGTATGTTCCTCCATAAACATCCTCGGTGACGACCACATGATCTCCCTGCGAGAGAAGCAAAAATGCCGTTGAAATAGCAGCCATGCCAGATGAAAAAGCAAACCCGCGGACACCGCCTTCCAGTTCGGCTATAATTTCCTCTAGTGCCTCTCTGGTGGGATTAAGGCTGCGGCTATAATCATATTTTCCGAACTCATCCGCAGAAAACTGATGGAAGGTAGAGGCATGCTGGATGGGCACACTCACTCCGCCAGTGGCTGGGTCTACTTTATGTTTGTTATGCAGCAACTGGGTTTCGAATGTATATCGATGGCTCATAAAACTTCAACCTCCAGGCGTGCTTTATTGAATGAATGATCCAAGTCAGATTTCAAATCCTCCACATTTTCGATTCCCACCGAGAACCGCAGCAGCCGTTCACAAACACCCGTTTTTTCTCGTATTTCTGCCGGGATGTCAGCATGTGTCTGTGTTGCAGGATAGGTAATAAAGCTTTCAACTCCGCCAAGACTTTCAGCAAACGTGATGACTGATAGACTTTGTAAAAATGGATTGACCATGGCAGGGGAGTGTACCCTGAAAGAAATCATTCCGCCTCTTCCGGGATAAAGGACATCCTTCACTGCAGGATGATGCTGTAAATAACTGACCAATTCACTGGCATTTTTCTCATGGCGTTCCATTCTTAATGACAATGTCTTCATACCACGAATCAGCAGCCAGGAGTCGAATGGACTTAAGACCGCTCCGCCGCCATTATGATGGAGGAAGAGGGATTCACATAGGTGCTCACCCTTTGCCACGATCAGCCCAGCAAGCACATCATTATGACCGCCAAGATATTTAGTTGCACTGTGAATGACGATATCTGCTCCTAAAGTCAATGGTTTTTGCAGCAGGGGAGTGTAAAAGGTATTATCAACAATCAGAAGAATACCGTTTTCTTTAGCAATCTTGGCAATTGCTTCAATATCAGCTTGTTCCATCAGCGGATTCGTCGGCGTCTCTACAAAAAGAGCCTTCGTCTTTTGTGTTATGGCCGATTTGACTTCGATTAGATCAGACATGTCAGTATAAGTACTGGTTAATCCCCATTTTTTGAAACCTTGTTCGAGAAGACGATAAGTGCCTCCATATAAATCCTTAGAGACAATCCATTCATCTCCGTGCTCGAATAGTGAAAGAACGGTCCAGATTGCTGCCATTCCGGAGCTGCAGGCAAAGCCGCGATCACCCTCCTCAAGGTCTGCGATCGCCTTCTCAAGAATTTCACGAGTAGGATTGCCGGTGCGGACATAATCATAGCCGCTTGATCGGCCGATCCCTTCATGACGATAGGCTGTAGTCAAATAAATTGGTGGATTGACAGCTCCTGTTATTGTTTCACTCCTGTTTCCAAGCTGCGCAAGCTTTGTATCGATTTCTGCCAATAGACTCACTCCTAATGATGTAGTGGAGGGCAATTTTTGTTTTATGAGAAAAGACGAGATCTTCGACTTAAAACAGACAGGTACCACATGAGCTCCAGAAAACAATGCGGGAAGTCCTTGATAAAACAAAAAAAGCCTTCTTAAGAAGAAGACTTTTACAGATGATAGCCATTCTTCTTATCTGCCAAGTTAAAAAACTTGCTGGAATTAGCACCTTTTCAACAAACAAGGTTGAAGGTTGCTGAAGCTTCATTGGGCCAGGACCCTCAGCTTCTCTGGATAAGATTTCATAATATTGAATTATTAAATTTCTCTAAATATTACAGCTATTCAGGGTCAATGTCAATCATTTAATTAAAGCGGTAAAGTAAATAGGTAAAAAATCATGGTGGGTGTGCGAATTAGTTTGTTTTTGATAGATTCTGGGGGATAAGGGGGCTACTGCTGTCATGAATCTGATGTTATTATGATAGGTTTTCAGATTAAAGGCATAACTCTGTCAAGAATCTGCTGTTTTTATGACAACTTTTCAGCTTATGGACGCAAACCTGTCAAGAATCTGCTGTTTTTATGACAACTTTTCAGCTTATAGGGGCAAACCTGTCAAGAATCTGCTGTTTTTATGACAACTTTTCAGCTTATAGGAGCAAACCTGTCAAGAATCTGCTGTTTTTATGACAATTTTTCAGCTTATAGGGGCAAACCTGTCAAGAATACGTTGTTCTTATGACAGCTTTTCAGTTTATATGGGCAAAGCTGTCAAGAATCTGCTGTTTTTATGACAGCTTTTCAGTTTATGGAGGCAAACCTGTCAAGAGCACCCCAGCACCCATTCCAAACAGCAAGCCTCATTTTCAAAAGAACCCTATAAAAAAACTAGCTCACCTCTAAAAGATGAGCCAGTCTTGCTTAATAGATAACTATTAATAAACTCCTACAGCATCAAAGGCTTTATTGACAGCATTTACTTCTGCGGAGGTGGATCCGTAAAGATCTTTTGCTGCTTGTACAGCTCCGGCTCGTGCCTGGCTGAAGTTAGTGGAAGATGTGAAATAGACTGTGTTTGCTCGGTAGAAAATCGCGCCCATTTTATCCGTTCCTACGCCTGGTACAGATACTCCATAATGCGAACCGCCTTCGCTCAGAAGGTAGGCAGCTTTATTGATGATTCCGCTGTTGATATGGACTCCACCATTATCCGATGTGCCAGTGTAACGCACAGAATAGTGGTCCGGATCACCATATTTAGCAGGATCGCTCATGGAACGAAGGGCATCACCGGCTTTATTTGGTGTGTAGATATCTTCACCGATTTCAAAATCAGGATTATTGTTGTCATGGAATTCAGCAAGCGTACCGAAGATATCAGAAATCGCCTCATTCAAAGCACCTGATTCATACTGGTAAACAAGGTCCGAACTGAAATCAGTCACAGCGTGTGTCAGTTCATGTGCCACTACATCGAGTCCGCCGGAAAGTGGGATGAATGTAGTTCCATCTCCATCACCGTATACCATTTGCTGGCCATTCCAGAAAGCATTGTTATAGCTTCTTCCATAGTGGACAGTGGATTTCAAAGCTGCCCCCTTATTGTCATAAGAATTACGGCCAAAAGTATTTTTATAGTAATCATAAGTTAGCCCTGCATAGTAGTGAGCATCTACTGCGGCACCGTCATAAGAAGCGTTCAAATTATTATCAGCATCCACCCAGAGGGAACCTGGCGTTCTCTGGCGATTCTTTGCATCGTATGTGAATACTCCATTTCCACGTGTATTATCCTGCAAATAATAAGAGCCGCTTGAAAGAAGAGTATTCAATGTTTTGGTGTCTCCAAGAACTCCTACGCCAGATCCAACAGTGTTTGTTCCACTTAAAGAAGGATTGGTTTTCCCTGCAGTGTGTAGGGCATTGTATTTATTGATGATTTCCCCAGTTGCTGCGTTGACAAAATACTGGTAATTACCTGGTTCAGGACTAAGGAAATTCAACGTGACATGGTAAGCGTATACTGCTTGTTCCTCTCCAGGATAAACAACCAATTCAGCGGATGGCGCAACTTCATAATCAGGTTTGAAACCTAAGTCGCCTTCAGCAACAGAGATGGCGTCTCTTTGGGATTTTTTATTGGATGCCTTAACAAGTTTGTTATCAAGTCCTTTGCTGACCGTTCCGCTAAGAACTTTAAGAACTCCCGTTTCGTCCACTCTTGCAGCCTGTGTTGCTCCCCAGACAGGGACACCATTATATACCTGTTGAAGGCGGACTACATCTCCACCAAGTTTATCTGCTTCCTGTGATTTAACGACAAAACCATCATTTGTTCCCAGGTTGTATTTTCCTTTTGAAGTTTTCAAGTATCCAAGAACAACGTCCTTTGCTGGTTTTTGGGATGGATTCGTCAGCTTCCCGGCAACAAATTCAGGAGCGCCATGGCTTTTTGTGAACTTCTTTGAAGCTGAATCCGTTGGGGCAGCAAAGCCTGTTGCCGCAACCAATCCGCTTAATGCCAAACTTGCCGTTAAACTTAAGGAAACTACTTTCTTTTTCAAATAAACTCCTCCTAAAATCAAATTCTAGCTAATAATAATTAGTAGATTATCATATTTATACTTCAATAGTCTGAACATTTCAACAACTAAGTCGCAAAATGTCGAATTATCATGTTGGGAAATTTTTTGCGATATGAGAAAAGGGGATATAACAAAATTTCAATAAAAGTAGTCAGAATTTATTGACTAATTCACCAATATATTTTTATTATTAAGTTGTAGTACCAACTCATAAAAAGGGAGGTTTTAATCAATGAACTCTTTATGGTTAGCCGTGATCGGGATGATTGTCTTTGCGATTGGCTATCGATTCTATTCCAAGTGGGTAGCAGAAAAGATTTACCGTCTCGATCCGAATTATGTGACACCGGCACATCAATATTCTGACGGGGTTGATTTTGTCCCAACAAAGAAAATGATCCTTTGGGGACATCATTTTACGTCTGTAGCCGGTGCGGCACCAATTGTAGGGCCAGCAATCGCCGTATATTGGGGTTGGCTGCCAGCATTCCTGTGGGTTACTTTGGGCACGGTCTTTGCTGCAGGTGTCCATGATTTCGGAACTCTTGTCCTCTCAGTCAGGAATAAGGGGCAGTCAGTAGGGACCATCACCAATAAACTGATTGGCAAACGCGCAAAAATCATGTTCTTATTCATTATTTTAATACTTGTTTTGATGGTCAATGCTGTTTTTGCATGGGTCATTGCCAACCTGTTTGTAAAATTCCCTGCGAGTGTTCTATCTGTCTTCCTTCAGATCCCGCTTGCAATTTGGATTGGTTACGCAGTTTATAAAAAGAAGAAGGGAATGCTTGTACCTTCATTGATAGCTCTGGGAGTCATGTATGGGGCGGCAATCCTTGCAAGCCGTGTGCCTGCACTCCAAATTGATCTTGTGAAGTACTTTGGCGGAGCGGATAATACTGTACTGTTCGGTCTTAGTGGTGTGTCAATGGCATTCCTGGTCTGGATTGTCGTTTTGATGGTGTATGTTTACATCGCCTCGACTTTACCTGTCTGGAAGCTTCTCCAGCCTCGCGATTACATCAATTCACACCAATTGGTTGTAGGTTTATTTATTTTATATGCCGGGCTGGTTTTCCTTCAGCCTGAGGTTACAGCTCCTGCTATGAATGCTGCGGCTACCGATGTTTCCTGGTTCCCGCTTTTATTCATCACAATTGCATGCGGGGCAATTTCAGGTTTCCATGGACTTGTTTCTTCAGGAACATCCTCCAAGCAGCTTGAAAAAGAAACCGATGCGCGGTTTGTTGGTTATCTCGGAGCAGTCGGTGAAGGGGTACTTGCCCTGATCGCTATCATTGCGGTAGTCACCGTATTTGCAACAAAAGCAGATTTTACTGCTGCTTATTCTAGCTTTGCTGCTGCAAGTGCAGGAGGCCTTGGCAACTTCATCAATGGTGCTGCACAGCTTGCAACTGGAATCTGGATTCCTGCAGATATTGCAAGGACGATTGTTTCCATTATCGTTGTCAGCTTTGCTGCTACAACATTAGACACATCCGTAAGATTGATGCGTTATATCATCGCTGAGATTGGAAGCGAGTACAACGTCCAGGCTTTGACAAAAACTCATGTAGCCACGACTGTAGCAGTTGTTTCAAGTGCTGCACTTGTACTATTGCCAAAGGGACCAAACGGATTCGGTTCTGGTGGATACCTGTTGTGGCCATTGTTTGGAACGAGCAACCAGCTTTTGGCAGGTGTAAGTCTTCTCCTTGTTTCCATCTGGCTGAAACGTCAGGGAAGGAATTATCTTGTCACCTTCATTCCAATGGTTTTTGTATTCTTCATGACACTCTGGGCAATGATTCAGCAGGTCATTTTCCAGTGGTCTGGTTATGGAAGCGGCGAGTTGAATATGCTGCTCTTTGGCATCGGCGGACTGATCCTGATTTTTGTATTCTGGATCATCCTCGAGGCAATCTCTGCTTTTAGTAAGAACAATCCGCCGCCTATAGGCAAGGAAATGTAAGTTAGTGGAGGCCGGGTGACCGGTCTCTATTGTCATTTTGGAAAGGGGGTAAAGCATAGTGGGATTCTATGACCAATTCAAACGCGCCATCGCTGTATACGATGAAATCCTCAGGCAGCCGCACAGAACGGAAATTGCCCGTGAGTTAAGAGACGAAGAAGACCTTTTTATGCTCCTTTGTTTTTCGGAAATGCTCGGCCTGCCTAACCCGGCATTTTACTATACTTTGGAACTCTACCCTGTCATTATCGAACGTTTCCATGATTGGCATCTGAGGGCTGGTATGGAGAAATCCCCGCTTGAAGGAATACGCTGCTGTTAGGAGGAAGTGTTATGACTATGCTGGATAAGAAGATATATTTTATTGGCGGAAAAGGTGGTGTTGGCAAAAGTACAACATCAGCAGCCATGGCGCTCTTGCTTGCGCAAAAAGGGAAGAAGATCCTGCTGGTTTCAACAGATCCCGCCCATAATACCGGGGATTTATTTCACCGGAACTTCACTGGTGGAAAAATTGAAAGAGCAACTCGAAACCTTGACGTTCTGGAGATCGACTCAGAACAGGAGTCCAGGAACTACATCAATGGTGTAAAGGGAAATTTGAAAGGACTGGTGAAAGCGACCATGCTGGAGGAGGTCAACAGACAGATTGATATGGCCGCATCCTCGCCTGGGTCAGAAGAAGCAGCACTGTTTGACAAAATCACCTCATTGGTTCTGGAGGAAATAACAAATTATGATGCCATTGTTTTTGATACAGCACCGACAGGTCATACAATCCGGTTGCTGACTCTGCCGGAGTTGATGGGTGTCTGGATGGACGGGCTGTTGGAACGGCGGAAAAAGGCGAACGAAAATTACGCGCAGTGGATGAATGATGGAGAAGTCGTTGACGACCCTTTATATGACAAGCTGAATGAACGAAAAAATCGATTCAAACGCGTTAGGGAAATCCTGCTTGACGGTAGACAAACAGAGTATGTATTTGTACTGAACGCCGAACGTCTGCCAATACTTGAAACAGCCAAGGCAATAGAAACACTTCATCAGCATGGAATTCATGTGAACTCCATCGTTGTCAACAAGGTTATCCCTGAGGAGGCAGATGGAAGGTTCATGGCACAAAGGAGATCGAACGAAAGATTGTATCTAGATGAAATCGCAGAAAAATTCAAAAATCAGAGACAAGTTTTCCTTCCGCTCCTTGAGCAGGATATTTCCTCACTTAGCTCCCTGGAATTAATTTCAGGACTTTTGGGAAAACAAATTGATATGAACATAGAGCAAAGTCAAAAGTAGAGTTTTTATTGCATAAATTAGGGATATATAAAAGCATGGTTAATTTTTTGGGAAGTATGGAAACATATGCTATTGATAGCGAATGGAAACTGCGGCACAGAAAGGGGCATGAAAATGAGGCGAATCTTTGCCGGCTCGATTACATCTTATAGTCAGTTCGGACATTTGAAGGTCCCTAAAGGTATAAGGAATATCTGTCCTGTTTGCAAGGAGAAGGTGGAGTTTGTACTTAAGTCGACGTATCAGAGCAGCAAACATGGACTGATGACTGAAAGTGTTTGCCCCTCATGTAAAAATAGTGTTCCATTTGTGATCATTACGAGGGAAAACATGACACAGCCTGAAGTATACATATATGATCCACAAAGCTCAACTGATCCAACAAACCAGATCCAGCACATTCCTAAAATACCAGAAGAATTGGTCAGGGCCTATAAATCAGCAGTCAGCGTCTATCTTTCAAAAGAAAATACAGCAACTGCTGTATTGGCCAAGCGGGTTCTTGAGAATGTACTGAAAAACTTTCTGGGGGATAAGGCAAAGGGCTTGACTCTTGACCAGCAATTCGAAATGCTGCCGGACCATATTCATTTGGATAGAGCAGTCACTTCATTAAGCCCTTTGATGAAACCTGAAGGGGCGCTCCATAAGATGCTTGAGTTGGAATACGAGATGGATGATGAAATGACTGAACTAATCATGGATTTACTGGAAGACTTAATTCAATATCTGTTCGTATTGCCAGGAAAAATAGAAATGACCCGAGAACAAATTGAAAAAAAGCTAAATTGACTTTCACAGCTTCCTCTGGGGGGGCTTTTCTATTCATTATGATGAATTCCCGTCAGCCAGATCATGATGGACAAAATCACGACTATATCGATAGAAAATGTCCATCATCAAGGATATGATGGACAAAAATCATGACTTCATTCTAAAAAATGTCCATCATCAAGGATATGACGGACAAAAACCAAGACTTCAAGTCAAAAAATGTCCATCATCGACGCTATGATGGACAAAAATCATGACTTCATTCTAAAAAATGTCCATCATCAAGCATATGACGGACAAAAATCATGACTTCATTCAAAAAAGTGTCCATCATCACGCTATGATGGACAAAAACCGCGACTTCTTTCGAAAAAAGTGACCATCAACGACACAATGACGGACACAATTACGCCCATATCGAAAAAAATGTCCGTCAGCCAGGTTTTAACAGCCACAGAATAAGAGAATGTCAGACTTTACGCCATCCATTTTGGATGGCGTTTCTCATTCACTGTACAGACCAGCTCCAACTTCACTAAGGAGCCGCTACTTTCAGCAGCTTGAAAAAATCTTCCCGGTTATTTGCCTCATAGAGCAGTCTTTCATGATTGAAGATGGCATAATACGGCAGTGCTTCGATTGTTAAATCGGGGAATTGCTGGCGTGCTTCTTCAACATTATTCACCTGCATGGAATGAGCTTTATGAACATACTTGTTGTTTACCTGTTCAAGAGCCCAATTTTGCTGCTGTGCGTCTGGCAGATATAGCTCCAATACAGCCAAATAGCCTTTTTCTTCCGCGAGCTGGGATTGATAAGAAATCACTTCTTCTAGGATGATTGGAAAAGTATAATGATAGACTTGATCTTGCCTGCCGGCTTCTATGATTACCGTACTTAGTCCAGCCACATTGTTAAAAGTATAGGTATCATCAAAAATCGTTTCTAAAGGAAGTGGGCCCAGTTCCAAATCTCCTCGTGAGCGATAAACGGAAACAGTTTCAATCCCGGCTTTTTCAGGTAAAGTGATCTTCAACTTGCTGAATGGTTTTACGTTTACAGGAAGCAAATCATGAAACAGGATTGGTGGCTCATCCTGGTCGACTACAGGTCCGATTCCTTTTTCCACCCAGGAAAACGCACCTGATTTATACAATACTTCCTGACCGTCAATCGTGATGACAGCTTTCGGTATACTAGTAGATGCTTCTTTTTCCTGCTCTGGCACTCGTGAATTGAAGGTATCCAATGTATAAATTAATAAGACTGAAATAAGGACGAGTGCGTAAGGAAGCCATTTTTTATTCAAGGCTATCATTCTTCGATGTTAACATGTTTTCGATTTCTTCAACTGTTGGCGGAGTCTTTGGATTTAAGAACTCATACAATCGGTCAACCTTTCTATGCAGTCTTATAACATCAATAAGGATGAGAACGAGCAAAATTACGATGATCCATAATAACATATACAACACTCCTTTTTTCCAATATAAAACAAATGACAAGGAATAAAAAGGTGATAATGGGTAAAATTTGCGCTGTCCACAGGATTATAATACTATCTTTATAAGTACTTATGGTGGTGTTGCAGTGGAAATTACAAAGCATTTATTAATGAACCTCTCGCTGCTCCTTGTCCTGCTGTTTTTTACACAGTTAATCATTGAAAGACAAGTAAATGAAGAGAAGCGTGAAATTTATCAATTATTCTATTTTATTATATCGATTTTTACCTGTTATATATTTTCAGTTCAAGTTCAGGATGGCATCCGTTTTGATCTTCGACAGGTCCCGATGATTCTCGGTGGTCTCTATACTGGATATAGTTTTCTTCTTGCAGGGCTTACTCTTTTAATGCGAGCTTTGTTGGGAATAAACGATGGGTTCTGGGTGTCGGTTGGGGTCTTTTCCGGACTTGCCATCCTTTTGAAGTGGATTCACCCATGGTTTAACAGGTTAAGCTTGAACAGCAGAGTCGGTGTTTCTGTCTTATTGACAGTCATCACTTCCTTTTTATTAATGCAGATGGTCGCCATAGTTAACGAACCCATTAGTCATCCAGAAGCATGGATCAGCTTCATCTTGATTCCTGCCTTAACTTCAGGTCTAGTCAGTTATTCAATTGAGACGATCCGCCAAACCTTCATTATCCGCCAAAGGTTGGCAAAGGCTGATAAAATTGAAGCAGTCAGCCATTTAAGTGCGTCTATTTCTCATGAAATCCGTAATCCGCTAACCACAGTAAAAGGTTTTTTGCAGCTTTTAGGTGAGAAAGACTATCCTGAAGATAAGAAAAAAGAATTCATTGATATTGCTGTCCAGGAATTGAAGAGGGCGGAAGAAGTGATCAATGATTATCTGACTTTTGCTAGGCCAGCGTTTGAAAAGGAAGAGAAAATCGAAGTCGAGAAGGAACTGAATCATGTACTTAATGTACTTAGCCCATTGGCCAATCTGAATGGTGTCAAAATAACAAAAAAATTCAGTCCAGGTTTATTCATATCAGGAGATCGCTCGAAGTTTAAGCAAGGATTCATTAATCTGATGAAAAACGGTTTGGAGGCTATGCCAAATGGCGGTGAACTGATCATCCAGACGTTCCTCACCGGTTCTGTGATCCATATTCTTGTCAGGGATACAGGGATCGGGATGAATGAAGAGCAAATTGCCCGGCTGGGTGAACCATACTACACGACAAAAGGAAAGCAAGGAACTGGTCTTGGCATGATGGTAACATTCAGCATCATTCGTGCAATGAGAGGGAAGGTGGAAGTGAAAAGCCAGATTGGAATGGGGACAACCTTCCATATTCGCTTCACCAAAACATTGTAAAGATGACTTGCTGCTAACTTTTTAAAACAATTGCTCCCTTCATTCCACTTGAAGCTCAGCCAGCTGGCTGGGCTTTTTTAATCAAAAAATTCACCCACTTTGAAACTTTTCCATTAAGAAAACCGTATTAACGTTAACAATGATTACATAAGGTGAGGTGCATGATAAATGGGTATTTTCTTAACGATTGCCGCTGGAGCAGGGATCCTTTTTGCGATTTACTATTTCTCTGGCAATGGAAGCAAGAAGAAGGTTTTATTGAAGGAGAACATCCCGGATCGCCTTGGCTTGCTGGGAAACGTTCCAGCTTCATCCACCTTCCAAAAACTAGAGAACGCACTGCCTTATGAATACATCCATCAAGTGAAACTACGTTTCTTAAGTGATCATCCCCAAGTGTCTGAAGATGAATTCGAGTGGCGTCTTTTCGAACTAAAACGGTATTTCTTCCTTAATTCTTTTTTGAAAAGTACGCCAATGTTCAGCAGCAAGGTGGATGAGGTTTGGCATGAGATGCTGATGTTCACAAAGCAATATGAAGGATTTTCTGATCGATTCCTTGGGAAAATGCTTCATCATACCCCTAACTTGGAACCTGAACCGGCACCCCAGCAAAGAGCATTTTTTGATTGGGTGTTCTCTCAGCTGTTTGAAATAACTGAGTATACGTGGCAGGCCTGGGGAGATTTCTTCCATTATCCAATGGATAGGCAAGTCCTCCAAAAAATGAGTCTCCTTAGTGACGATGAATTGAAACAGCAATTATTTAACGTAACTGGGGATAATCAGGAACTGGTGGATTACTTAATAACCCAGTTAAGAGCGCAACTGAAAGATGCTCAAGAAATCTATCATACAGATAAAAAAGGGGCTTTTGAAAGGCCAGGGCTTTTCGGCGACCTATCCGGATTAAGCTTGGTAATGGTATTTTATTCTTATTACTACTTTGATGAGTACTGGGATTATGCTAAAGCATATGCCTATTCAAACCAGATAAACGGTACATCGGGCTGCAGTGCTGTTTTTTGCGGTTCGGGAGGGCTTAATGATTCTCATAACGACGGAGGAGGCCATAGCTGTTCGAGCAGCTGTTCAAGCAGTTGTTCGAGCTGCGGCGGAGGATGCTCCTCTTAAAAAGAAAAACCTGCTAGTGGCTTGCTAGCAGGTTTTAACTTTGAATAATTTTTTTCACGACATTCTGCAGGTTGCCTTCCGTTGTTATTCCTGAAAAATCGATTCCTAGCTGAACAGCGGTTTGGGCAACCTCCGGCCTGATACCTGTTACGATTGATCGCACGCCAAGTAGATTTAATGCGTCCATCAGTTTGAAGATCTGATGGGCTACCATCGTGTCAACCATCACGACCCCTGAAAGATCGACAATCAAGGTGTTAATTCGTGCATCGATACTTTGTGTAAGTGTTGATTCCATCAAGCTTTTTGCTCTCGTTGTATCAATTTCACCAATCAATGGCAGGAGGCCGACTTCCTTAGTCAAGCTAATCACTGGAGTGCTCAATTCCTTGATTAGTGTGGCTTGGGAGGCTAAGCGATTCATAAGGATTTCCATGAAAACAACGATAAAAGTTTCAAAGACATAATCCAATGTGTAATTGATCTTTTTTTCCCAGGTAAATATGTCGTCCAGTGTAATCTCCATTTCCGTCTGCTTTACGAAGCGTTGAACATATTCCCAATAAACACGTCTAAAAACTCCTGAATTCCATGCTACTTCTGTCAGGTCGGTTTTAGATTTAATGCGGTCAGCTGCAGTCTGACTCGTCCAGGCTGAAATGGTTTCCTTCATCTCTTCCTCAGACTGATAAAGTGATTTGGCCACAAGGCGAACATAGTTTGAGTTCTGTTCCTTCACTCTGTTCATTACTTCAGAAGGAGCATCAGCAGAGTAATCCGAACCTTTAATAACACGCTGGCGTTTAAGCCAATCCTCTGAAAAATCCGTTGCATGCTCTACTAAAAATTCATATAATGCCCTTGATTTTGTTTTCATTTTAATCCCTGCTTTAATTGATTTGTCGTTACCTCTATTGTGGAAAACCGTGGTAGAAAAGTCAAATCTGAGAGTCAATTATTAACTGTAATATAATAGACAAAATAAGAGGAAAATTCAGGTAGATTTCAGATTGGATGTTTGATAGAATCAGAACAAACGTTCCTTTCACTTTCCTTTTTTTGAGTGCCCATTAGATTTTTGAGTTTGGTATAATAGAAACATTGTCAAAAAAGCATTTAAGAACTATTTAAATAGATAATTTAATTAACAGGGGGGATTTGGGATGAAATTTATCCATACAGGTGATTGGCATCTTGGGAAGCTGGTTCATGGAATGTACATGACAGAAGATCAGCGAGAAGTATTGAATCAATTTGTTGAGCTTGTCGCAGAAGAACAACCTGATGCTGTAGTGATTGCAGGTGATTTGTATGACAGGTCTGTACCGCCAACAGATGCCGTCGAGCTTCTTGATGAAGTGCTGTTCCGGATCAATGTGGAGCTGAACACTCCGGTTGTTGCAATTGCTGGTAACCACGATAGTGCAGAGCGCCTGTCATTTGGGAGCTCATGGTACCGCCATAATCATTTTTACCTTACAGGAAAATTGGCGAACGATTTTAAGCCAGTACATATCAATGGTGTGAATTTCCATTTGGTTCCTTATGCGGAACCTGGAGTTGTCCGCCATTTGCTGGACGATTCATCCATCCATTCCCATCAGGAAGCAATGAAAGCAGTGATCGGTAAAATAGAAGAAAACCTGAACCCAAACGAGCCAAACGTTTTTGTAGGACATGCCTTCGTACTTGGCGGGGACTCATGTGATTCGGAGAGGTCATTGTCAGTTGGCGGTTCTGGCTGTGTTACGCAGGATTTATTTGACCCATTCTCCTTCACAGCACTCGGACATCTTCACAGTCCTGATGCGATCAAACATGACAAGATTAAGTACTCTGGATCCCTTTTAAAATATTCCTTTTCCGAGGCAAAACAGCGGAAGTCCATTTCAATCGTTGAAATGAATGATAACGGCAGTTTCGAGATGCGCTATAAGACTTTAAAGCCGAAGCAAGATATGCGGGAGTTGGAAGGCCACTTAGAACAGCTACTTGATCCATCCTTTTATGAAAAAGAGAATACGAATGACTATTTAAAAGTAACTTTGCTTGATGATGGGGCGATGATTGACCCAATGGGCAAGCTGCGTCAGGTTTTCCCAAATGTTCTCCACCTTGAGAGAAAAATAGAATCCATCGACCAAAAACATAAGCAAAGCTTCACATCCATAAGGGAAGAAAAAAAATCCGAACTAGAGCTATTCGAACAGTTTTATCAGGAAATGACGACAAGTGAATTCACAGACGAAAAACGAGGTGTAATGACAGATGTGATTGGCAATGTGCTGAAAGAGGAGGCGCAAAAATGAAACCTCTTAAATTGACCATGCAGGCGTTCGGTCCTTATGCCGGTTCCGAAACTATCGACTTCAAACAGTTGGAGAACAGGACGATGTTTGTCATTTCCGGGAAAACAGGTTCAGGTAAAACAACGATTTTTGATGGAATCAGTTATGCGATTTACGGCAAGGCAAGCGGGGAGGATCGGAACGGGCCTGACTTGCGGAGCCAGTTCGCAGAAGATGATGTTTTGACAGAGGTTACGTTGGAGTTTTCTCTTCGCCGAAAGACTTATCGAATCACAAGATCTCCACAACAGGAGAGGAAAAAGAAGTCAGGGGAAGGAACAACCAATATAGGAGCAAAAGCCGAACTCTATTTGATTGATGAAAATGGTGAATTGCAGCTGTTAGCATCCAATGTTCGCGAAGTTGATGAAAAAATCAAGGAAATCATGATCATCGACAGCAACCAATTTCGGCAGATCCTGATGATTCCTCAGGGGGAATTCCGCAAGCTGCTAACATCCGACAGCAAGGAAAAAGAAGTCATCCTGCAGAGATTATTCCATACTGAGATTTATAAAAGGGTAGAAGAGAAACTTAAAGAAGAAGCAACAATTTTGAAAAAATCGGTTGAGGACCAGGTTGAAAAGAGGGACTCCCAGCTCCGAAGCATTAAAGCTGTCGAGAATGATGAACTCAAGGTGCTACTAGCAGCGGGCAGTGTGAATGATACCATGATCCTCCCACTTCTGAAAAAGGAAATAAGTGCTATGGAGGAAAAGCTTCAGCATCTGGCAAAAGGCCGTGAAAAACTTCAGCTTGAACGTGACCAGATGCAGCAACGGCTATTCGAAGCCGAAGCTACATTGAAACAAATTCAATCTCTTGAGACCTTAAAGACTGTGAAGGAAAAACTGGAAGCACAGGAGTCATTATTTGTTGAAAAAGAGAAGCAGTCTATGCTGGCGAAAAAAGCAGCACTGCTTGACGCCCAGGAACAGCTCTGCCACAGATTGAAGGCTGATTTTGATTCCATTTCGAACCAGGCTGCACAAATAATGAAACGAATCGAAGACTTAACAGTGAAACTGAAGGCTGCTGAACAGGAACAGCAGAAGCAAATTGACCGTGAACCAGAACGGAAGGCGGCGGCTGACCAACTAAGTAAGCTGGCGAATATGAAAGAAGAGGTCCTGGCCTTTTCCCGCATTGATTCCGAGGTAAAGAAAATAAAAGCAACCTTCGATGCAAAAAAACAGGAACGGGAAAAGGGTGAAAATACCCTTAAGACGGCAGAAGACCGTCTTAAGGTTTTACAGGCTGGCAAAGAAGAGGCAGAAACAGCTCAGATTACTTATTTCGAGAATGACAGGCAGCTGGAAAAACTGAACCGTGAACTGGACAAGCTGAAAAAACTTTCCATTCATAACCAAAGACTCCATCAGGCCCAAAAAAGCTTTGAAACAAGAATGGGGCTGTTTAACCAGGCTGTTGCCCGTTTAAACGATGGCAAATCCGCAGCAGAAGAGCTGGAGCAAAAATGGCTTCATTCCCAGGCTGCTGTACTGGCCGGAAAGCTTAGCGATGGCAATGCCTGCCCAGTTTGCGGCTCAGACCATCATCCCTCACCAGCAAAAGCAAGCGAAGGCTTCATTCCTACTGAAGAGGATCTAAAAGCTGCACGTGAACAAGTCTCTCTTCTTGAAAAAGAAAAGAGCAGTGCTGAAAAATCCTTTATTGAAACTGAAGCGAACCTAAGGTCTTTGAACGAGGCGGGAGAGGAATTACTTGCTGAAATTACCGGCTTCCTGGCTGGGTTTGAAATGGAACAGCTGTCCGATGCTGTGATGTTGACTGAAAGGGATATTGAAAAGCTAAAAAAAGAGCAACAAAACCTTTCTTTGAAGAAAGACAACCTTGAGAAAATAAAAACAGAAATCACTAGATTCGAAGAAGGAAAAGAAAAATTGCAACAGCAATTGAAAGAGTTGGACGAAGCCTATCAAAAACTGGTCATCCAGTATACAGAAAAGAAGACGACGCTGGAGCGAATGATAGAAAGGATACCAGCTGAGCTTCGATCACTGCAGGCCTTCGAGGCAAGCCTCCATTCCGCAGAACTTTTGCAAAAGCAGCTTGATCAGGAACTTGAACAGGCCCGGAAAAACTTCCAGGATGCCAAGGAACTGCTGGGAACCGAAACTGCCCGTCGTGAAGAGGCTGAAAAAAGGATAAAAGAAATTGAAACAAAATTGACAACCGAACGCGAAACATTCAAAGACAATATGACAGCACAGGGGTTTAAAAACTACCAAGCTTATAGTCAGGCTAAAATTTCTGAGCAAGCCATACAAAAGCTTGAATCAGATGTTAGGAACTATCGTGAAGAGATCCGGTCTGTAAGGGATCGTTTTTCAGAACTTACAGAGATGTTAAAGGAAGTTAAAAAGCCGGATATGGATACACTCCAAAATCTCTTTGCGGAATTAAACCAGAAGATTAAAGAAGCTGACGAGGCGTATCAGTATTTGAATATGAAAAAACGCGACAATCAATCGATCTTTGAACAGGTTGTTAGCTTAAATGAACAAATGAAGGTGCTTGAGGAAAAGTATAAACTGGTAGGTCATTTATATGAAATCTCAAAGGGTCAGAACACATATAGGATCACATTCGAGCGCTTTGTCCTAGCAGCTTTCCTCGATGATATCCTTCAAGAGGCAAATGTAAGGCTGAACAAAATGACGAGTGGCCGATATCGGTTAATGAGGAAAACGGATCGTTCAAAAGGCAATGTCCAGAGTGGTTTGGAACTTCTCGTGCTAGATGCCTATACAGGGCAAGAAAGGCATGTCAAGACCCTATCCGGAGGCGAAAGCTTCAAAGCCGCGCTATCACTGGCACTTGGCTTGGCCGATGTGGTCCAGAACTATGCTGGCGGTGTTTCGCTCGAAACCATGTTCATTGATGAAGGGTTTGGAACCCTTGATCCGGAGTCACTCGATCAGGCAATCGAAGCATTGATCGATATACAAAGCAGCGGCCGTCTAGTCGGGATTATTTCCCACGTTCCTGAATTAAAGGAAAGAATTGATGCAAGACTTGAGGTTATCTCTACACAAACAGGAAGCAAAACAGAATTCGTCTTAATGAATTGACGCTGAAATACAGCATCCTTCCACAGATAGATGCTGTATTTTCGCGCTTATTGGAGATCCTTATGCATATTTACGAAACGTTCATCAAATATAGTCAGCAGGGAGTTTAATCATGGAATTTGAAGTTCAATACCTTTCTTTTTATGTTGTACAGGTAGAAGGCAAAGGGGAGCAAGCAGATAAAAGATATAAGCATTTCCAGACTTTGAATGAGGAAGAATATGAATCCGGTCCATTAAAGGATTTCCTCGATGGGGAGTTTGCAAAAATCGTCAAGCGCAAGGTGGAGCGTCATCCAAAGACGGACGAAGTTCCTACAAAACTCGGATACTTCATCGTTGAAGAAGGACATGATTTAACATCAAATCCAAACTACAATCTATTTCATCGTGTTCGCTTTGCGGAGTCAAAAGAGGCATTCCAGCAAGAGAGTGAAAAGTTTGCCATCGCCTACGTTGATACAAGCGCTGTGAGAGGCGGTGCGTTTATCGTGGCGAGAGCAAAGCTTCGCAAGTTTTTCGATGATGCGTTTGTGTTCATCCTGAAATGTGACTTTGAACCAAAAGTAGCTTCCATTTCAGATGAATCGACTTTGATTCGGCAGGTTGAGATGGCGATCACAACGAAGAATATGAAATCAATTCAATATCCTTATATGCCAGAAGAGGGCATGATCCAGGATAATGAATTGAAAATTAACCAATCTTCGCATGCACGTTATTTTGAAGACTTTTTGAAATATGTGGAGTATGGCCAGTCGATGCCGGAAATTGTTAAAACCCAGGTCATTGAAATGGTCAGAGGGCATATGGAGGAAACCTTTGAGCCTGAAAGCGAGGAACGGGAGCAGCTGGAGAATGCGATGGAAATCTGGGCTGCAAGCGATAAACGTGAGCTCCAGGAGCGATTCGAACCAGAGCAGGTGATTGAAGCGGCTGCTCAGCTTATCGAGCATACACCTGAACTGGAGCTAAAGATGAAGCTCGACCACATTTCCGTGAAAGGTCTGCTGGCTGATTATGGTGACAGTATCCATCTTGCAAAGGTTAACGGTAAGTATGTCATCATGATTGAAGCTGATACGATTACCTTTGAAAAAGGTTTTTCACCAGTGGAATTTGCCAAACCTGATGAAATAGGCACTGTTGTTGAAAGAATCAGGCAAAAGGGCTAATGACAATGATTGACTTCACACCTTGAGAATGAATTTATAGTATTCCAGAAACTTAAAAGCATTGGCCAATTTGCCAATGCTTTTTTATATTGTCACCCACTTCATATTTTGGTTACAATTGGAAGCAAGGGCGTTTGCAAAACTGAAAGGGGGAGTATGGTTGGTCACTACATATGTAAATTGGGATCATGCAAAAGTAAAGTTATCATGGCAGGAAGAGGATCAGCTTCCTCCCAGGGATTTGATTAGCAGTGTCCATGGCTTCTGCTTCCTCGATGACAAGGTGCTCCTAGTGAATTTGAATCAACGTGGATGGGATATGACTGGCGGTCATATTGAGGCAGATGAATCTGCTGAGGAGTGTTTTAAGAGAGAAACCATGGAAGAGGCCTATGTTTCTGGTGATTGTACGCTTTTAGGTTCGATTATAGTCGATCATAGTGAAAACACCCAATGGAATGAGGATAGTCCTTATCCAAAAATCGGTTTCCAGGTATTTTATCGGATGGATATAACGGAAGTCCATAATTTCGAAGCAGAATACGAATCCTCAGAACGAATCTTCTTGGATCCTAACCAGGTACAAGAATATTACCATGATTGGCACCAGCTTTATGAGCATATTTTAAGAATTGCAGAAAGTAAAAAATAATAGATTAGGAAAGTTAGGGTGAAGAGAATGGACGCTATTAAACAAAATAGCCTTGCTTGGGACAAGAAGGTTGAAAGTGAATCAGTATATACCAAGGCTGTCTCCAGGGAGATTATTGAAAAGAGCAAAGCAGGCGAATGGGAAATTACGGTGACAACGGAAAAACCAGTTCCTAGAAACTGGTTTCCTGAATCGTTGGCGGGCTTGAAGGTTCTTTGTCTTGCTTCTGGCGGAGGACAGCAGGGGCCTGTTCTGGCGGCAGCTGGAGCGGATGTAACGGTTGTTGATATTTCAAAAAAACAACTGGAGCAGGATGAGTTTGTCGCTAATAGAGACGGACTTCAGTTAAGCACTCTGCAATGCAGCATGACAGATCTTTCAGCTTTCAGCGATGAGGAATTTGACTTGATTGTCCACCCAGTGTCGAATGTATTCGTAGAGGATATTTCCAAAGTGTGGAAAGAAGCTTCAAGAGTATTGAAAAACAAAGGAACACTTATTTCGGGATTTACAAATCCTCTCTTATTCATCTTTGATGATGAAGAGGATATGAAAGGAAATCTTGTGGTCAAAAACAAAATTCCCGGATCTTCCCTGGCCAACCTGACAGACTATGAAAAAGAGAAATATATAGAATCAAACAATACCATTGAATTTTTTCATACACTAGAAGACCAGATTCAAGGTCAAATTGATGCAGGCCTAGTCATTGCTGGTTTGTATGAGGACGATTTTGGCGGCAGAAGGCCACTAGATGAGTTTATTAAATGCTTTGTCGCAACAAAAGCTGTAAAAATAAAGCTCTAAATAATCTTAGCCCTAAGTACTCTTAGGGCTTTTTTATCTTATGTGCAATAACCATCTTAGCCGGAATAGTACCAAGCACCAAATACGAACCTTCTTAGTAGCATTATTTACTAATTTATTAGAATATTTAGACTAATAGTTGAATATTTCAATATAAACGTTATAATAAGATTAATAATACATACCGACCGGTTAGTAGAAAGCTGTAGGAGGAATAAAATGAGATTGGGAAACAAGACAGCCACTATTACTGGCGGTGCCAGTGGAATTGGACGTGCAGCCGCACTCCGCTTTGCTCGTGAAGGAGCCCAGGTTGTTATCGGGGATATCAATGTTGATGGCGGCCGGGCGACTGCAGAACTCATTGAGAAACATGGAGGAAGAGCGATTTTTACCGAATTAAATGTAAGCGATTCCAAACAGATGAAGGAAGTTATTTCGGTAACTGTCGAAACCTTTGGGAAGCTGGATATTCTTTTTAATAACGCAGGGATAGGAAATCCGAATGTAAAAAGTGTCGATCTCGATGAAGAGGACTGGGACCAGATTATTGATATTAATCTTAAAGGTGTTTTCCTCGGTATTAAACATGCAGTTCCTGAAATGATGAAGGCTGGCGGCGGCGCAATCATCAACACCTCAAGCTTGCTTGGCATAAAGGGGCAAAAGTATCTTGCAGCTTACAATGCATCGAAAGCCGGTGTCATCCTGCTGACAAAAAATGCAGCATTGGAATATGGCAAAAATCATATACGTGTGAACGCCATTGCACCTGGTGTCATTGATACACATATTATAGAAGGATGGAAAAATGATGAACGCAAATGGCCAATCATTTCAAAGGCCAATGCCTTAGGCAGGATCGGCACACCCGAGGAGGTCGCTAATGCGGTTCTGTTCCTCGCTTCTGATGAAGCTTCTTTTATAACCGGTGCCACTTTGTCAGTCGACGGCGGTGGACTGACATTTTAGCCATATATTTCAAGTTATTATTTGAATGGGGGAAATTTAATGAGCGAGAATAAGGTCTGGCTTTCCAAGTATCCTGACTCCATTGCATCCACAATCACAGTTCCTGAAAAATCTTTGCCACAAATGCTGCGAGAATCAGCTGAGAAGTATCCTCAAAATAATGCCTTATCCTTCTATGGCAGAAAAGTCACTTATGAGCAACTATCCCAAACAGTCACACATTTTGCTTCAGCGCTGCAAAACAGAGGTGTGGAGGGTAGAGACAGGGTTGCCATCATGCTTCCAAATTGCCCTCAATACGTCATAACCTATTTTGGTATTTTGACCGCAGGTGCGATCATTACCCAGGTTAATCCAATGTCCGTTGAACGCGAACTTGAATACATCCTTAATGATTCAGGAGCAGAAACGATTGTTGTGTTTGATGCGCTTTATTCCAAGGTTAAAAGTGTTCAGGCTTCTACCAAACTAAGAAATATTATCGTTGTCAGCCTTCAGCCTACCGAACATACCTTTGTACCGGATACAAAATTTGAAGCGTTTTTAGCAGAAAGCAGCGGCAGGACATCTGTAGTTGATGTTAATCCAGCTGAAGACGTCGCTGTCCTGCAGTATACGGGCGGTACTACAGGAAGATCCAAGGGTGCGATGCTGACCCATCGGAATCTGCTCGCGAATGTACTGCAATCATATGAATTTTTCAAGCATGACATCAAACCTGGAGTGGAGCGTTCATTGACGGTCATCCCGCTGTTCCATGTATTCGGGATGACAGCATGCATGAACCTATCAATCTATACAGGAGCAGAAATCATTTTGTTGCCACGTTTCGACCTGGAAGAGGTCCTGAATACAATTAAAAATGAGCAACCCACCATGTTCCCAGGCGTTCCGACAATGTACGTCGCCATTACGAATCATCCGAAGGCAGAGGAGTATGGAATTGGCAGCATAGAAATTTGCAACAGTGGCAGCGCACCAATGCCAGTAGAGCTGCTGAAAGAATTCGAGAGAAAAACTGGATCAAAAATCCTTGAAGGTTATGGCCTATCAGAAGCCTCTCCTACTACACATTGCAATCCAAGTTTTGCGGAGAGAAAGCCTGGCAGTGTCGGTATTGGCATGCCTTCAACGGAATACAGGGTCGTCGACCTGGCAACAGGGACAAAAGACGTCCCAGCTGGAGAGCTGGGTGAAGTCATCCTCAAAGGCCCACAGGTCATGAAAGGCTACTGGAATATGCCGGAGGAGACAGCCAACACCTTAAGAGATGGATGGCTATATACAGGAGATATCGCTAAAGTTGATGAAGACGGATATCTCTATATTGTCGACAGGAAAAAAGACATGATTATCGCGAGCGGATACAATATCTATCCGCGTGATATTGAGGAAGTTTTATATGAGCACCCAGCTGTACAGGAGGCCGTTATCATTGGCATCCCGGATGAATACCGTGGCGAGGCTGTCAAAGCAGTGATCGTCCTCAAAGCAGGCAAGGAGGCGGATGAGGATCAAATAAAGGAATTTTGCCGTGAAAATATGGCCGCATACAAGGTTCCAAACGTCGTCGAATTCCGTGAACAGCTGCCGAAGACAAGTGTTGGCAAAATACTGCGAAGGGCCCTAAGAGAAGAAGTGAAGAGCAGATAAATACTTTTAACCCAATGGGACAGGGGGTAAAATATGGTATAATTTCTGTGCAGACTAGTAGGATTGCGAGGACAGCAAAGTGAAAGAAAAAATTACCGCACACAGCATAAAATTATTTGAGAAGAAAGGCTTCAGTGAAACATCGATCCAGGATATCGTGGATTCTCTTGGGGTAACTAAAGGTTCTTTCTATTATTATTTTTCCAGCAAAGAAGAATTACTGATGGACATTCACCTGAGATATATTGACGAATTACTGGGCCGTCAGGAAGAAATTCTCGCCGAGCCATCAACAAGCAAGCAAAAATTATTCGATATCGTTTATATGCTGATAAGCAGCATTAAATCCAAAGGAGCATCCGCAAAAATCTTTTTCAGGGAAATGCGCCACTTAAGTGATGATCGTCTGGCCCAGATTGTCGCTAAACGCGACCAATTCAGATTGAACGTCGAACGGCTCATTCGCGAAGGGATCGAAAGCGGTGAATTCCGCAAGGATTTGAATCCAATCATTGTGACATTTGGTATACTGGGCGCTGCAAACTGGAGCTACCAGTGGTTCAATCCACAAGGGAAAGTTTCTGATCGGGAAGTGGCGGAGATTTTTGTTGAAATGATTCTGAAGGGAATCGAAGTCAACTGAAGTATATTGTAGGGAGAGGCGTTGAAAGCCTGGCCTCTTTCTACGCCACTTACATACCAACCGGTTAGTACGAAAAACTATACTCAGAGAGAAAGAGGAGAGATGCATGCAGGAGATCCAGGTTCAAGCACGTTTTGGCGAGACAGATGCGCTGGGACATATCAACAATACCAGTTATTTTGTCTATCTGGAGGAGGCGAGGATCCGTTTTTTTGAAACATTAGGATATAGCATGGAATTGAACGATTGGAAATTCATTTTGGCTTCCACCAAATGTGATTTTGTCAGCCAGGGGTATTTCGACCAGCTATTGACTGTAAAAACTTATGTTTCAAGAATTGGTTCAAAAAGCTTCCAGCTTGAGCATGACATTGTATGCTCACAGACCCAGCAGTTGATTGCTAAAGGTACCGCAATTATTGTGTATTATGATTTTAAAAACCAGAATAGTGAGGTATTACCCGACTTGTTGAAAGAGGGGCTGAAAAGTTATTTACTGCCAGCGTAAATAACTGAATATTCCGTTAAAATTCAGGAGGTGAAAGGATTGAGATTCGCAGACACAGTGGTTCTAGTTACAGGAGCAGGGAGTGGAATCGGGAAAGCGGCCGCCGCCCGGTTTGCAAGTGAAGGAGCAAAAGTACTTTTGGTTGGACGGACGAAATCCAAACTTGAGAGCGCGGCAAACGAAATAAATGAATCATACAAGCTTCCGAGAGCTGAAATTTTCCCTGCTGACGTAACAGATGAGGAAGATATTATCGAGTTAGCTGAATATGTGGAAGAGCAATTTGGCGAATTGCATGTTCTAGTCAATAATGCCGGCGGTTCGGTCCACTCAAAAATAATGGAGACCTCGGAAAGTGATTGGGATTTTGTACAAAATACGAATCTGAAAAGCGTTTTCCTCGTTTCGAAAGTGCTTGGAAAACTCATGGCTGATCACTCAGACGAAAAAAGAGATTTCCGGCAAAACCGCTCGATCGTGAACGTGGCCAGCTTATCCGGTCACCAGGCCGGTGCGCATATCCCTCACTATAGTGCAGCAAAAGCGGGTGTCATCAATTTTACTAAAGCATTGGCTTTGGAATTGTCTCCTTTCGGGATCAGGGTCAATTCCGTATCACCTGGATTCGTGAAAACTCCGCTGACTGAGCAAGGAATGCAAAATGAACAATTTATAAAAGCAATCAGAAAAAATACAGCCTTGAAGCGAGTTGGCAAGCCCGATGAAATCGCGAATGTGATTGCATTTGCTGCTTCTCCGGAAGCTTCTTACATGACAGGTTCCGACATTCTCGTTGATGGCGGCTGGCTGATTAAATAAGTCTATGATTCTATTAAACCCGAGAAAGGATGATTGATTTGACGAATGTAAAAAGTAGTGACCATTTGGTCAAGAACAAAAATGGGGCGGTACTTTCCTTAACATTGAACAGACCCGAAAGCTTGAATGCCTTCAGTCCGGAAATGATTCTAACACTGACGGAGGAATTAAGAGAGGCACAGCTTGACCCTGAGGTAAAAGTAATCGTATTGTCTGGCGCCGGTCGATCGTTCAGTGCTGGCGGCGATGTAAAAACGATGGGCCAGGCAAACGCGGCAGGAGTATATGACCATATAGGCAGGCTGAACGAATGTATCCTTGCAATGAAAGCTTTGGAGAAGCCGATTATTGCAGCGGTACATGGCTTTGCTGCTGGCGCAGGTTTTAATCTGGCACTTGCTTGTGATTTAATTGTCGCTGCGGAAGAAAGTCAATTTGCGCTTAGCTTTTCGCAGGTTGGCCTTGTCTCAGATGGCGGAGGTTCCTATTTTGTCCCAAGATTAGTCGGTCCTCACCTGGCAAAACAATTTATGTTCACTGCAGAACCAATACCGGCACAGCGGTTATACCAGCTGGGCGTGATAAACCATCTTGTCCCTGTTGCACAATTACAGGAAGAGGCGCTTAAGCTAGCTGGCCTTCTTGCAAATGGGCCGACCAGGGCATACGGTATGATCAAAAAACTGGTTGACCATTCCATGACAGCTACGCTTGAAGAGATTCTTGAGCAGGAAAGGATCACACAGACAATGATGGTTTCTACGGAAGATCATCAAGAAGGCATTGCAGCCTTCAAAGAAAAAAGAAAGCCAAACTTTACAGGCAACTAACGAGGAGGCAAATCATGAAAGCAATTCAACTGAAAGAATATGGCGGTCCGGAGGTTCTTCAGGTAGTAGAGCTGGAACGCCCAGTTCCTAAAGGGCATCAGGTATTAATCAAAATTCATGCGATTGGGGTCAACTATGCTGACACTGCAAGAAGAGAAGGACAGTATGTTGTTCCAACAAAACTTCCGTTTATCCCTGGTGCAGAGATTGCGGGAGTAGTAGTAGAAACAGGAGAATCCGTCACAAATGTTCAGGCAGGAGACCGTGTGGTTACCCTGATTGAATCTGGAGGTTACGCTGAGTTTGCGCTGGCTGATAGCCGTGGACTGATTCCTTTACAGGAGAAGATGGAATTTGAGCAGGCGGTGGCACTCCCGCTTCAAGGTCTGAGTGCTTATCATATTCTGAAAACGATGGGACGCCTGGAAGCAGGGGAAACCGTTCTAGTGCATGCTGCAGCCGGAGGAGTGGGTACGCTGGCTGTCCAACTTGCCAAGCTATCAGGAGCAAGCAAAGTAATAGCGACTGCTAGCACAGATGATAAATTGGCATTGGCCGCTGATATGGGAGCTGATGTCCTGATCAATTATACGGCACAAGGATGGGAAGAAAAGGTTCTTGAGGCGACTGGCGGCAAAGGGGTCGATGTTGCCCTCGAAATGGCAGGCGGCGAGATTTTCAACAAAACGCTTAAATGTCTTGGCACATTTGGTCGACTCGTTATCTATGGAGTGGCTAGTGGGGAGCAGAGCCGCTTTTATCCATCATCCTTGATGGCAAGGAACCAGTCAGTCATCGGTTTTTTCTTGCCACAAATCATGAGGAAACCAGCATTGATTCAATCAAGTATGGCTGAAATGCTTGGTTATTTATCAAAGGGACAATTAAAGCTGACAATTGGAGGAGTATTCTCACTCGAGCAGGCAGCAGAAGTCCATCGGCTTTTACAATCACGGCAGACGAAGGGTAAGTTGATTCTAAAACCTTAATAAGGGGTGTGCTGAATGGCAACTATTAATACAGTAACTGGTCCTATCAAAGCAGAGCAATTGGGAAAGACACTGATTCATGAGCACTTTATCTTTGGATATCCTGGTTTCCAGGGAGATGTAACATTGGGTGCTTTTAATGAGGAATCAGCTCTTGAAGAGGCAATCAACATTGCCAGGTATATGCAGAGCTTTGGCGTGAAGACAGTCGTGGATCCGACACCAAATGAATGTGGAAGGAACCCGGAGTTTTTAAAGAAAATCTCTGAAGTGACTGGTCTCCAGATAATTTGTGCGACCGGCTACTATTACGAAGGCGAAGGGGCAACCCCGTACTTTAAGTTCCGGCAGGCTCTGGGGACAGCAGAAGAGGAAATCTATCAAATGTTCAAGAAAGAGATCACGGAAGGAATCGCAGGTTCCGGAATCAAGCCTGGGGTGATCAAGCTCGCTTCAAGTAAGGATGAAATCACAGAGTATGAAAAAATGTTTTTCCGTGCAGGTGCCCGTGTACAGCAGGAAACTGGCGCAGTAATCCTCACACACACCCAGGAAGGTACAATGGGACCTGAACAGGTCAGGCTGTTAATCGAGAATGGAGCAGATCCGGGAAAAATCATTATCGGCCATATGTGTGGAAACACTGACCCTGAATATCATAAACAGGTAATGGATCAGGGAGTAAGGGTCGGACTGGACCGTTTTGGCATCCAGGGAATGGTTGGAGCTCCTTTTGACCAGGAACGGGTACAGACATTATTGGCTTTACTTAATGATGGATACGAAGATCAAATTTTACTGGCGCATGATACTGTGAATATCTGGTTAGGCCGCCCGCCTGTTATGCCGGAGCAAGCCGCGAAAATCATGGAAAACTGGCAGCCAGGACATATTTTCAACAATATCCTTCCACAGCTTAGGGAAAATGGAGTATCTGAAACACAAATTGATAAAATGCTCGGTGGTAATGCTGCCGGACTGTTCACTGGCGCTCCGGCAAAGGTAGTTTCCTAGAAACAGTTCTCAGGTGCAGAATCAGATTCTAATAGAAAGGGGCGAAGACCTATCCAAAAAATTATACCGCTTACGCTGGATTCGCCTTTTTCTGAAGGAATCGTTGTCGTGTATGCAGTTATTGGTGAATCAGCAACACTCATAGATACAGGCAACCCAGGCGAGAAATCCTTTTACCAGCTTAAATCTCTATTAAATGAGCACAATCTGACGTTTAAAGACTTTGATCATATCATTGTCACCCATATGCATACGGACCATTGTGGAGGAGTCAGCCTGATCCAGCAGGAAGCCAGCCTCCCCGTTTATGTACATGAGCTTGCCAGGCCAGTAGTTACAGGAGGAGAAACTGAGTTTATTAGACTCAATCAGTTTTTTAATGATTTCCTAAAGGAATGTGGTGCTGATCCTTCCGTTCACCAGCACCCGCGAAAATACAAGGAAGAAATTTGGAAGGATGTCCATTTTGTCAGCGAAGGTGATGATGTTTACATAGGTGGAAAATCATACAGTGTGTTGCATGTCCCTGGCCATAGCCAGACAGATATCCTTCTGATTAATGAGGAGCAGGGAATTACATTTGTCGGGGACCATATTATTCCGGAACTGGCAGTCAACGCTTTTATCGAACCTCCTGTACCAGGAGAGAAGCATCGTCCATCTCCCTTGATCCAATACAGGGAATCCCTGATTCGTTCAAGGGGGAGAAAGCTTGGAACCTGTTATTCGGGGCATGGAAAACCTTTTTCACAGCATATAGAACTCATTGATAAAAGATTGTCTCAGCAGGATGCACGCTGCCAGCAAATTCGGCAGGTCTTAAAAGAGGGCGATAAAAATGTTTTTGAAATATGCCGGGCAGTCTACCCGCACTTGAAGGGCGGTATTGTTTTTCTTGGACTCTCACAAATACAAGGTCATCTTGATTTGATGGAAGCCCGAAATGAGGTGATGAAAGAGGAAAGAGACTCAATTATTTATTACAAACTGATCTGATAGTTGCCATAGCTTCTTAAACTTTTTAACAGGAGTGGATTAAATGAAGCTGAAAGATCTGCTTGAAAATAATATCAGTCATTACGGTGAATACCCATTTATCTATTATAAAGACCAGCAGTATACAAACATTGAAACGAAGCTTTATGCTGACCAAATTGCGAATGGTCTCCATAAGCTCGGTGTGGGAAAAGGGGACCGGATTGTCGTCTGTATGCCAAATAACCCAGAGGTGATTTACTCTTATCAAGGAATCACCAGGAGCGGCGCAGTGATTGTTCCGATTATGTTCACCCTTCACACAAAAGAAATACAATACATCATCAAAAATTGCGAAGCTAAAGTTGTCATTGCATCTTCCTATACAGCAGAAAATATGAGAAAGGCAATCGAAGGCCTTGAAGTCAAACCAATCCTGGTTGTTGCAGATCTTCCTGGCAGTGACGAAATGATAAATCTTTATGATCTCATGTCTCCCGATTTAGCTGTTACCGAGGACAATTCAAATGAAGACGATGTCGCAGTGATTTTATACACCTCAGGAACGACTGGAAATCCGAAAGGCGTTCTATTGACCCACAAAAATCTCTTCACCAATGCAGTCAACTCCGCAGAAACCGAAAGAGGCGTTACGATTGGCGTCCTGCCGTTAGCACATGTTTATGGTCTTACCATATCGAATACGTGCTATATAACGGGAAGTTCAGTTGTTGTTTTTACCCGGTTTGACCCAGAGGAAATTTTCAAAGCAATTGAGACTTTTAAGGTAAAAGCTTTCTCCGCAGTGCCTGCGATGATTCATGCCATGGTTGGCAGCCCAAAAGCCGACCAATATGATACATCCTCCCTTGAGTGGATTGGCTCAGGTTCGGCTCCGCTGCCCATTGCGCTACTGAACGGTTTTAACAAGAAGTTTGGCGCGAAGGTTTTTGAGGGCTATGGGTTATCAGAAGCAGCCCCAATCGTAACAGCGCATAATAAAAAAATTGAAATAAAACCAGGTTCAGTCGGCATTCCTCTTCCAGGTGTCAGCATAAAAATCGTTGATGATCAGGGAAGTGAAGTTCCTCCAGGAGAGGTTGGCGAATTGATTGTTTCTGGTGACAATGTTACCCCGGGATACTACCAGAACAGTGAAGAAACAAACAAGGTAATCAAGGGAGGTTGGCTTTTCACCGGTGATATGGCCAAAGTAGACAACGAAGGCTATCTCTATATTGTCGACAGGAAAAAGGACTTGGTCATCAGGGGAGGTTTTAATGTATACCCACGTGATATTGAAGAGCTGCTGAACGCCCATGAGTCTGTCTCAGAGGCCGCTGTTGTAGGGGTGCCTGATGAAGCGATGGGTGAGGAAATCATCGCATGTGTCGTGAAAAAGGCCGGATACAATGTTATGGAAGAAGAACTGATCCATTACTGCCAGGACCACCTGGCGAAAAACAAAACACCGAAACGGATTGTTTTTATGGAAACTTTGCCACGGAATGGAGTCGGCAAGATCCTCAAGACCCGTCTAAGAGAAACAGCTGCTACTATCATCACAATATAAGGAGGACTGCAAGTGGAACAAAGAACAATATTAACAACCAGCAAGCGGGGACTGCAGATAGATTCCTTTCCTTTCCGGCTATACCAAAAAGCGAAGAAATTTGGAATCTGGAACCCTGCTGACATTGATTTTACTCAGGATCAACAAGACTGGAAACAGTTGGACGCCGAACAGCAAAACGATATTCTGCGCCTGATTTCACAGTTCCAGGCTGGTGAGGAAGCCGTTACCCTCGATTTGCTGCCTCTGATCATGGCTATTGCCAAGGAAGGCAGGCTTGAGGAGGAGATGTTTTTAACTACCTTCTTGTTTGAAGAAGCCAAACATACAGAGTTTTTCCGGCTAGTCCTGAATGCGCTAGGGGAAACAGGTGATCTATCAGGACACCATACAGAAACGTATAAAAGGATTTTCTATGAGATTCTTCCAACAACGATGGACCGATTGCTTACTGACCAATCACCTGAAGCCATAGCCGAAGCAGCCACTGTTTACAATATGTTCGTAGAAGGGGTCCTTGCTGAAACGGGCTATTACTCATTCTATCAAAATCTTGAAACACTTGGTCTGATGCCAGGTTTGCTCAAGGGGATCGGCAATTTAAAAAGAGATGAATCAAGGCATATTGGCTATGGAACCTTCCTGCTGCAAAGACTGATTTGTGAGCATCCACATTTGTACGAGTTTGTTGAAGGGAAGATGCAGGAACTCACCCCGCTTGCCATCCGCCTGAACCAGGAGGGATTCAAAGGGAAGGATGTAAGCACTTTTGGAAACCAGATTGAAGATACAATGAATTTTACCATGAAACAGCTGTCTGTAAGGATGGAAATCCTTTCACGTGCAAGGGGCAAACGGATTGAAGAGGTTTATAGAGTTTCAGAGACTGAGATGGGAGTTTTATAAGGACAACTACTAGCGATAATAGCTAGTTGGTCGAAATAAATGAAAATGCGATCGAATTAATCGAATATCTGGTCGAATTAATTACAAATGTGGTCGAATAAATCACAAATGTGGTCGAATAAATCACAAATGTGGTCGGATTAATGATTTCGAACCGAAAAAAAGGTGGAAAAAACTAAAATTTCAAGCAAGTAGGCTAAGACAAGTGCAAATATTGAAAAACGATCACCATTAAGGGGTTTAACCCCAAAAAAATTATTTAAAGGAGGACGCAAAATGACAGTAAATGTAGATGTAAAAACGTTCCCGTTATTCATTAATGGAAAATGGGAAGCAGCGGACAGCCAGGAAACCTTTGATGTCTTTAATCCTGCGACTGGAGAGCTTGTGGCACGAGTGGCAAAAGGGAATGCATCCGATGTGGACAGGGCTGTTGAGGCTGCACGTAATGCATTTGATGAAACGGAATGGAAGGATATGAACCCGAAGGAAAGATCGAAGGTTCTTTATGCGATTTCCTATCAAATAGCTGCCAATGCTGAGGAACTTGCTTATCTGGAAGCCGTCAGTTCCGGGGGTACAGTTAGAAGAATTGGCGCAAACGATATTTTACAAATGGTCGATTTGTTCCAGACTTTGGCCAAGTTCGTTGAAGAATACGAATTCTCTGAAACTCTTCCAAGTCCGCCATTCCCGGGACCGGCACATAATTTTATCTGGCGCGAGCCAATAGGAGTTTGCGCAGCGATTACTCCTTGGAACCTGCCAATGGTGATTGCGACGTGGAAAATCGCACCAGCACTGGCGATGGGGAATACGATTGTGGTGAAACCAGCGACCTACACTCCATTGTCAACATTGAAGCTAGCAGAAATCATTTCACAGGTCGTTCCACCAGGAGTCATCAATGTCGTGACTGGACCAGGTGCAGAAGTTGGAGAAAAGCTGGCAAGTCACCCAAAAGTTGATAAGGTTGCTTTTACAGGTTCGACTGAAGTGGGCCGAAAGGTGATGCAGCTTGCAGCAGGGACAATAAAGAACACGACTCTCGAGCTTGGCGGCAAGTCACCTAACATCATTCTCGAAGATGCCGACTTAAGCTTAGCCCTGCCAGGAAGCCTGTTTGGCGTATTTTTGCATTCGGGACAGCTTTGTGAATCAGGAACGAGGCTGTTTGTTCCGGATCATTTACATGATGTAATCGTTGAGAATCTTGTAAAGCTTGCCGGGAAAATAAAGCTAGGAAATCCACTTGACCCAGCAAGTGATGTCGGTCCGGTTATTTCAAAAAAGCAAAAAGAGACGATTTTATCCTATATCGAAGCTGGAAAAGCAGAGGGAGCAACCCTAGTTTGCGGCGGGAAGGAAGCAAAGATTGCTGGCTGTGAAAATGGACATTTCATTGAACCAACGATTTTCACAAATGTAACCAATGACATGAAAATTGCCCGCGAAGAAATCTTCGGACCTGTTTTATCTGTGATTCGATATACCGATTTGGACCATGCCATCAAGATGGCGAATGATACCATTTATGGTCTTGCTGCCGGCGTATGGACCAGGGATGTGAATAAAGCTTATGAGGTTGCCCGCAAGCTGCAGGCTGGTGTCGTCTGGATCAATGACTGGCATATGCTGCGCAATGATGCTCCATTTGGCGGATACAAGCAGAGCGGAATCGGCCGCGAGATGGGCAAGCATTCACTCGATGCATATACTCAAGTCAAGCATGTCCACACTTCCTTTGTCCCTGAAGCACATAAGCGTACATGGTATGGTTTGCTGCTTTCTGACAGTGCTGAATAATAAAAAATTCTAATGAGGTGAAAAGGATGCAAACGACAACATTATCACAGTTCTCCCTGCGTTCGGCAATTTACAGTGGGTCAAATTCTCGAGCCATGGTACCTGATTTGTTCAAGGGATTAGGGTCTAAGAGAGTGGTTCTTTTTAGCGACAGGGGGCTGGAAAAAGCCGGAGTAGCAGACAAGGTCGCCCAGATTTTCGAGTTGACCAGTAAAGGAACTGGACCTGAACTGGCAGGGATTTATGTAGACATAGCCCAGGATGCTGAAAGTCGTTCAGTGAATGAAGCTCTCCGATATGCGAGGGAAGTGGGGGCTGACGGATTGCTTGCTGTCGGAGGCGGCAGTGTGCTGGACACAGTTAAGGGAGTAAAATATGCCATGCATAAAGGGTTAACCGACATCAAGGAAGCAATCCCCGGCGGCTTTTTATTTGAGCAGTTTCCAAAGGCGACGTATATTCCAATTCCACATATCGCCATTCCTACAACAGCGGGTACAGGGTCAGAAGTGTCGCCGATTGCAGTCATTTACAATGAGGATATACAGATGAAAGGCAATATCATCAATCCTTTTCTCAGCGCTGATATCGCTGTGCTGGATCCGGACTTGACTGTAGGACTGCCGCCGGCAATCACGGCTTTTACCGGTTTTGATGCTTTGACTCATGCAATCGAGGCATTTGCTTCACCGAGTGCTACTGCACTGACTGATGCCCATGCTTTGCATGCAATCAGGCTGATAGAAAAAAATCTCCCACTTGCAGTTGCAGAAGGTTCCAATCTTGATGCGAGAATGGAAATGCTGCAGGCGAGCCTAATGGGAATCACCGCATTCAGTTTTGCATTGAATGCCATTCCGGTGCATAATTTCGCCCATGCATATGGCGCTTTATTCCGAATCCCTCATGGACTGGCAAATGCTGTTTTCCTGCCAGTAGTAATGGAATATGTACCAAGCCTGTACCTCCCGAAGGTAAAAGAATTGGCCGCTGCATTGAGAATAGACCTTGATGCCGATGAGGAGAATGAGACCGTCCTGGCTAAAGTCGTTGAAAAATTGCGGCTGCTTCAGCATAAGACTGGATTGCCTTCAGACTTTACAGAATACAACCTGACCGAGGAAGATCTGGAAAGGGTTGCGGGTGCCGTTGCAAAGGACCCTGCGGCCGTATCCTTCCCGATGCCAAAAGAACTGATTCAGGCTATCGGCCAGCAGGTCGTGCCGATTGGGGTTAAATAATATACTTAGAGGGGGAAACCGAACGGGGTTCACCCTCTTTTTACAGTTCCTAACAGATTAGGACTATAAAGGAGTGTTCACAGAAGATGAATTTTGACTTTACTGAGGAACAAGAGCTTTTGAGAAAAACTGTGAGGAGTTTCGTAGATAAGGAGATCCTGCCAAATATAAAAGAATGGGATGAGAAACAGCATTTCGAAACCAGTATTTTAACAAGGCTTGCCGATTTGGGGCTCATGGGGGTTTGTATACCAGAGCAATATGGAGGAAGCGGAATGGACTACAATTCCCTTGCGATTGTATGCGAGGAACTTGAGCGCGGCGACACAGCCTTCAGGACTGCGGTTTCTGTCCATACCGGGCTTAACAGCATGACATTGCTCCAATGGGGAAGCGAGAAGCAAAAGCAAAAATATCTCGTTCCCCAATCAAAAGGAGAGAAGGTTGGAGCATTCGGGCTTACCGAGCCTAACGCAGGTTCGGATGTGGCCGCAATGCAGACAACGGCGCGTGATGCAGGAGATCACTACGTACTCAATGGATCAAAAACATGGATCTCATTATGTGATGTAGCTGATCATTTTCTTGTATTTGCTTATACAGATAAAAGCAATAAACACCATGGCATCTCTGCCTTTATAGTGGAAAGAACCTGGGAAGGCTTCTCCTCTAAAGCCATAAAAGGGAAGTTGGGTATTAGGGCCGGAAATACCGGTGAGATCTTCTTTGATAATGTAAAGGTTCCAAAAGAAAATTTGCTGGGACAGGAGGGAGATGGATTTAAAATTGCAATGTCTGCACTGGACAATGGACGCTTTACAGTAGCTGCGGGTGCATGCGGAACAATCATGGCAAGCCTTGAGGCCAGTGTGAAGTACTGTCATGAACGAAGCACCTTTGGCAAAGAAATCGGCAGGCACCAGCTTGTCCAGCAAATGATCGCCAGGATGGAAGCAGGCCTCATACAATCACGTTTGCTGGTATACCGTGCAGGCTGGCTGAAAAATCAGGGGAAGAGAAATACCAGGGAAACTTCTTTGGCCAAGTGGCAGGCATGCGACTATGCCTATGAAGCTGCAAATGATGCCGTCCAAATCCATGGAGCCTATGGTTTCTCCAACGAATACCCGGTTGAACGGTATCTGCGTAACGCCAAAGCGCCCGTCATTTATGAAGGAACTCGAGAAATCCACACAGTCATGCAAGGAGAGTACGCTTTAGGTTATCGTGTTGATAAGCCATTGTCCAATATGCTCCCTGCTTGGCCATTTGGCTCGGTTACCGAAGAAGCTGTGAAATAAGAAAACGGAGAAATTGCGTAGGTGTCCGAAAATCGATGGTGATGGTAACTTGGGTAAATGCAAGTATACTGCTTTGCCCGTAATTCAGTGGAAAGCCCTTTTTAGGAAAAGCAAACTCTGCTTTGCCCGTAATTTGGTGGAAAGCTTTGTTTCGGTAAAAGCAACCACTCTGCTTTGCCTGTAATTTGGTGGAAAGCTTTTATTCGGTAAAAGCAACCACTCTGCATTGCCCGTAATTCAATGGAAAGCTCTTTTTAGGTAAAAGCAATCACTCTGCTTTGCCCGTAATTCAGTGGAAAGCCCTTTTTCGGTAAAAGCAGCACTTCTTGTTGCCAATTATGGCTGGCAGCTAACACCTATACGTACCTACACACCAATAATTACCAAAAAGGTGATCACCTCATTAAGCAGGTGATCACCTTTTTACTTTTACAATACCATTTCAGATTGTACGTAATGGTACAAGAGTTTCGCTGTGTTTTCGATAGAATCCTTGTGTGTTCTTTCGAATGCGTGTGATGAGTCAATTCCCGGTCCAATCAGTCCATGGATGATGTCGTGCCCTGATCGGATAGCAGCAGATGCGTCTGATCCGTAGAATGGATAAATATCGAGTTTGTAGCCGATTTCATTGTCAATCGCAAGCTGTGTCAGCCTTTTCCTTAGCTCGTAATGATATGGGCCGCTCGCATCCTTTACGCAGATGGAGACTGTATACTCATCCGTTGACTGGCCATCACCCATTGCACCCATATCGACTGCTAAATACTCTACGGTTTCCGGTGTGATATTCGAGTTCCCGCCATAGCCAATTTCTTCATTATTAGAAATTAAAAAGTGTGTAGTGTAAGGCAGTTCTATGTTTTCGCTTTTCATTTGTTTGATTAATTGAAGCAAGATGGCGACACTTGCTTTATCATCAAGGTGGCGTGATTTTATGTATCCTGAAGGAGTAGTCTGAACGCGCGGATCAAACGATACAAAATCTCCAACTTCAATTCCAAGTGCTTTGACATCATCTGCGCTATGTACTTTTTCATCAATGCGCACTTCCATGTTGTCCTGATTGCGTTCTGCTTTTCCAGCATCCTTGTATACATGGACAGAGGTCTGGTGCATTAAAATAGTACCGGTGAACTTTTTGCCGCTGGAGGTTTCAATTTCGCAGTATTCACCTTCGATGGAGTTATACTTGAAGCCGCCAATCAAATCAAGCTTAAGACGTCCACTCGGCTTGATTTCTTTTACGATCGCTCCGAGAGTATCCACATGGGCAGTCAGCATTCTGTGGTTCAGCTGATCCTTGCCAGGAAGAGTCGCAATCAAACCTCCTTTTCGGTTTCGTTTTGTTTCAACCTGCAATTCGTTCAAATAATTTTCTACATATGTAATGACTTCGTTTGTATTTCCTGAAGGGCTGGGGATACTGACCAATTCCTGCAATAAATTTAATGTTTCATCTGTGTTGGGGTATGCCATAATAAAACTCCTCTCAAATAAAAATCTTCGCATAATTCATATTATAAACTTTTTTCTCGCAGCAAAGTAAACCTTTATCCAAAATACAGTAATCACCTACCAAGTCTATTCATATTTTGATTATGGATGCAGTTTTGGGAGGGATTAAGATGAATGGGTATTGGTTCAGGTATTCATTGCTGGAATGGTGCAGGGAGATGGAAGCGAAATGGACTTCAGTAAAAGGGCAACTTAGAGATTCCGCTGATGAAACCGCCTTAAATCAATGGGAAGCAAATCTTCTGACACTGAAAGCTCATGCCGAAAATTCCATGGATGATGAAGCACTATATGCTCAAGCTAGAAGCTTATATGACGAGCTTGCGGGATATTTATATGGCTCTGGATCAGAAATTGATCGGCAGCAAGGCCAGAGACTTCAGCCTGTTCCTATAGGCGGCCACAAACTTCCTCCGTTGCCTTATGCTTATGATGCGCTTGAGCCTGTGATTGATCAGCAGATAATGAGACTTCACCATTTAAAGCACCACCAGAGCTATGTAAACGGATTGAACAAGGCAGAAACAGAAATGCAGAAAGCAAGACAAACAGGCGATTTCGGTTTGATTAAACATTGGGAAAGAGAAGCAGCCTTCAATGGAGCCGGCCATTATCTCCATACAATTTTTTGGAACATCATGAGCCCAAATGGCGGCGGCACACCAAAGGGACAGCTCGGGAAAGCAATCAACGATTCATTCGGCAGCTTTGATGGATTCAAAAAACATTTTTCAGAAGCCGCCAAAAATGTTGAAGCAGTTGGCTGGGCAATTCTTGTTTGGTCACCTCGTTCCCACAGGTTGGAAATCCTCCAGGCTGAAAAGCATCAAAACTTAACCCAGTGGGATGTTGTCCCTTTACTTGTCTTGGATGTTTGGGAGCATGCTTATTATCTGCAGTATAAGAACGAACGGGCTAAATATGTTGAAAACTGGTGGAAGGTCGTCAACTGGAAAGAAGTAGAGCAGCGGTTTAATAAGGCCAGAACATTGGCATGGCAGCCTTTTTGAGGAGTGACTTAATGTCACCCTTTTTTTGTATAAAAGCCTCCCTTTAGCAAACACTAAACATATGTTCGGGAGGTGTTTTTATGGAAAGTAAAGATTATAACCAGATTTACAATGAATACAAGGAACAAAGCCAGGGGCAGGCAGAGCTGGAAGCAAACTCACCGCAACCAGGAAAAGAGCAAATCGTTGCCGTACGAAAAAATGATGATGGTGACCTGATTGCTTTTAAAACTGAGAGCGGGAGAGAGCTCGATTATGTTTCAGCGCTGTCTGAAGCAAAAGCGGGCAAGCTTGCACACGTTGATGTATTCCATAAATACGGCCGCGATATTCTGAGGAGCGAGCCAGATGGAATTAAGGAAAACAATCTCGATCATTTACCTCATTTTTAGCAGGGAGATTTCCCTGCATTTTTTATAAATTACTTGATTTTTCAGAAAGTTCAATCTAAAATAAAACTAACATACCAACCGGTAGGTATGTAATGAGAAGTTATGACATATATTTTTAATAGACTATCAGAATTCAAGTATAGGATGGGAGTGACAAGTATGCATTTACGCCTTACAGAAGAACAAAAAATGGTGCAAAAAACGATTCGCAGATTTGTGGAAAAAGAATTAATGCCGCTCGAAAATGAAGTCTTAAGAAATGAGAGAGAAGGACGGCCAAGCCTTCCTCCCGGAAAAATGAATGAATTGCAGATGAAGGCTAAAGAAGCAGGTTTCTGGGGGATCAATACACCAGAACAATATGGCGGTGCCGATTTGGGCCAGATGATGATGGCCATCGTCCTGATGGAAGTTTCGAAAACGTTCGTGCCTTTCCAATTTGGCGGTTCGGCAGACAACATTCTTTACTATGGAAATGAAGAACAAAAGCAGAAGTACCTGATTCCAACCATCAACGGTGAGAAAAAATCATGCTTTGCGATGACAGAACCTGGAGCGGGCTCAGATACAAGAAATATTAAAATGACAGCTGTGAAGGACGGAAATGAATGGGTACTGAACGGTGAGAAAACTTTTATTACAGGTGGAAACGAGGCTGACTTTGTCATGGTCATCGCGATCACGGATAAAGAAAAGCACCGTGCCACTGGCCGTGACGGGGTGACCTGCTTTATTGTCGACCGGGATATGGGCTGGAAATCAGAGTTTATACATACGATGGGCGAATGGGGGCCGGCGGGACTGGTGTTTGATAACGTCCGTGTACCAGAGGAAAATATCCTGGGCGAAGTAGATGGAGGCTATAAACTGGGACTGGAATGGATCGGATTTGCAAGATGGGTTGTTGGTGCAAGGGCGATAGGAGCCGCGGAACGCTTGCTGCAAATGGCGATTGACTATTCAAAAGAACGGATTACTTTTGGCAAGCCGATTGCCGAAAGACAAGCTATCCAATGGATGATCGCGGATTCCGCAGTGGAAATCGAAGCCGCAAGATGGCTCGTGCTCAATGCAGCCTATACTCTGGATGCCGGTGAAGATAACAGGCATATGGCATCCATGGCAAAATTGTATGGTTCCAATATGGGGAACAGGGTTGTGGACCGTGTTATGCAAATTCATGGAGGTATGGGCTACACAAGGGAACTGCCGATCGAGCGCTGGTATCGTGAAGCAAGACTTTGGAGAATTTACGACGGCACGGATGAAATCCAACGAATGATCATCGCCAGGGACCTTTTGAAAGGACATGTGAAGATCGGCCAGTTTGTTTAATAGATAATTGTAAGCGTTAACAGAGTGATAGATAGAGGAGGAACTAGAATGGCAGGAAGATTTGAGGGCAAGGTTGCTTTTGTGACGGGAGGAAGCAGAGGAATCGGGAAAGGGATTGTTCAACTTTTCGCAGAGGAAGGTGCGAAGGTTGCTTTTATTGACTTGAATGAGGAAGCGTTGGCGGAAACCACAAGTGAGCTGCGTGAAAAAGGATACGAGGTTTTCTCCAAAGTAGCAAATGTGACGGACTCCGAACAGGTGGAACAAGCAATGAAAGAGGTGCATGACACTTTTGGCTCTGTCGACATCCTTGTGAACAATGCAGGTGTCATCCGCGATAATCTGCTGTTCAAAATGACAGATTCCGATTGGCAAACAGTCATGGATGTCCATTTGAAAGGTTCGTTCAATGCTGCTAAAGCAGCTCAGAAGTATATGGTAGAACAGAAATATGGGCGGATCATCAATATTTCATCCACCTCCGCTCTTGGCAACAGAGGCCAGGCAAACTATGCAGCCGCAAAGGCAGGCCTCCAGGGTTTTACTAAGACACTCGCAATTGAGCTGGGACGTTATGGGATAACAGCCAATTCAGTCGCTCCAGGTTTTATCGAGACGGAAATGACGAAAGAAACTGCCGCTCGAATCGGAATCTCGTTCGATGACTTGATTAAGCACAGTGTGGCTAGCATTCCGGTCGGCAGGAGCGGAAAACCTGCGGATATCGCCAATGCAGTTGCCTTCTTTGCTGATGAAAAATCGTCCTTTGTCAACGGCCAGGTCATCTATGTAGCTGGCGGTCCAAAAAATTAATGTGAGGTGAAGAACCTGTGTTCAAAGAGCATATTGGCAAACAGTCCAACAAAGTTAAAAACATTGTGGAACGCGGCGCTGTCAGGAAATTTGCCGAAGCAATCGGAGATCTTCATCCCATTTTCATTGATGAGGAAACTGGCAAAAGATCAAGATATAACAGGAATATAGCCCCGCCAACTTTTCCGAGGGTTTTTGATTACGGAACAATCGAGGGCCTGCATCTTCCTAATAAAGGCTTGATTCATGGCGAACAGACTTATCATTACGAACGACCTTTGCTTGTTGGGGAAGAAATAACCTGTTACTCGGTGATCAAAAATTATTTCGAAAAGAAAGGAACTCAGGGGGAGATGGGCTTTCTTGTATTAGAAAGCTTTGGTGAGGATGAAATGGGAAAACTAGTTTTTTCCTCCACTCAAACTGTCATTATCACGGAAGCAGTAAGAAAGGTGTTGATCGGATGAGCAGTTTAGCAGAATTGAAGGTAGGAGAATCCCTGAAGGAGGTCCAGCTTGAACCTGTCGACCGGATTACCCTGATCAAATATGCTGATGCCTCAGGAGATTACAATCCAATCCATACAATCGATGATGAAGCTATGAAAGCTGGGTTACCGGGAATCATCGCTCATGGCATGTGGACAATGGGCAACCTGGCAAAGCTATTCACTGATTTTTACGAGGAAGGATTCATTCAGGATTATACGATTCGGTTTAAAGGGATGGTGTTCCTGAATGACGTAGTCACTCTCCAGGCTGAACTGGCTGAGGAAAATGCGAACATCCTTAGATTCAACGTTAAGGCAGTCAATCAAAATGGCAATGAAGTCATTAAGGGAGACGTCCTCTATCATCGGTATGCTTCTTAGTAACCAAAAACCCGGCATAAAATTGCTGGGTTTATTGCTATAACGGGCATTGGATGCCACTTAGGAATATAACGTGATTTTAAGGAATATCGACTTCCAATTCACTACTTGTATCTGGAATTTCTAATTCAAAAAGAAGAACCGAGGTGTTAAACCCAAGTGAACTTTGATTTTGACGAAGATGTACTCGCGTTAAAAAGAAATGTCCGTGATTTTATCCAGAGTGAAGTCGAGCCTGTTGCGATGCAAATCGAAGAAGAGGACAAAATTCCGCAAAACATTATACAGCTTTCCAGGGAAATGGGCCTCTTTGGATTAAGCATACCGGAGGAATATGGCGGGCTCGGTATCGGAATGGTGGAGAAATGTGCGCTGTATGAGGAGATCGGCCAGACGCACAATGGCTATACAACATTAATTGGAGCGCATACCGGGATTGGCACAGTCGGGATCGTCGAGCTGGGCAATCAGCAGCAGAAGCGAAAATATTTGCCTGCTATGGCCGCCGGAGAAAAAATCGGTGCCTTTGCTCTCACAGAACCTGATGCCGGTTCGAATGCGGTCAACCTAAAAACGACAGCGGTCAAAAAAGGCGATAAATATGTACTCAACGGTTTGAAGCACTATATTACAAATGCAATTGAGGCGAGTGTTTTTACAGTGATGGCAGTAACTGACTCTGAAAAGGGGGCAAAGGGAATCACTTCGTTTATCGTTGAGAAGGACTTTCCCGGCTTCGAGCTTGGCAAAGTAGAAAAAAAGATGGGCCTGAAGGGGTCCCATTCAGCAGAATTGGTGTTCGAGGATTGTGAGGTTCCAGTTGAAAATGTTCTTGGAACTGAAGGCCAAGGCTATGTAAATGCGTTGAAAATATTGGCCAATGGAAGGGCTGGCCTCGCAGCACGTAATCTGGGGTCATGCCAGAAACTCCTTGACATGTCTGTTGCCTACGCTAAAGAGAGGATCCAGTTCGGAAAACCGATTATCAAGCACCAGGCAGTAAGCCATATGCTAGCAGAAATGGCTGTGGAGATCGAAGCACTCAGGTCTTTTACATACCGAGTTGCCTGGATGGTTGATTCCGGCCAAAAGGTCATCAAGGAAGCTGCCATGCTAAAGCTCTATGGATCGGAGGTTTACAACAGGGTCGCCGATAAAGCAGTGCAGATTCATGGCGGTCTCGGTTATATATCAGATTACCCGGTTGAAAGATATTTCCGTGATGCTCGGATCGCAAGAATTTATGAGGGCACGTCTGAAATACAGAAAAACATAATAGCTGCCCAGCTTGAAAAAGAGTATTAACACGCCAACATACCTACTAGTTAGTATGAAAAAAGAAAGAGGTGGTATGGATGAATTTTAACCATACGGAGAAGGTAAAGGAATACCAGGCCAGGCTAACTGAATTCATGGATGAATACATTTATCCTAATGAGAAGGTATACAAAGACCAGATAGATAAGAATGACCCTTTTTCAAAAGTTCCTCCAATTATGGAAGAGCTGAAGAATAAAGCGAAAGAGAAAGGACTTTGGAACTTGTTTTTACCTGAGAGCCAATACGGCGAAGGCCTTACCAACCTTGAGTACGCACCGCTTTGTGAAATCATGGGAAGGTCAAGCATCGCTCCAGAGGTGTTCAATTGTGCTGCGCCTGATACGGGAAATATGGAAGTTCTCGTCCGTTACGGAACTGAAGAACATAAGGAACAATGGCTGAAACCGCTCCTTGATGGCGAGATCAGGTCCTGCTTCTCGATGACAGAGCCTGACGTCGCTTCCTCCGACGCAACGAATATCCAGGCAAGCATCGTCCGTGATGGTGATGAGTATGTCATAAACGGAACAAAATGGTGGTCTTCCGGTGCAGGAGATCCTCGCTGCAAGATTGCGATCGTGATGGGTAAAAATGATCCAGATGCCCCGAAGCATGAACAGCAATCTATGATTCTTGTTCCTCTTGATACTCCAGGAGTAACGATTAAAAGAATCCTGCCTGTATTTGGGTACGACCATGCGCCTCATGGACACGCAGAAATAGAATACAAGAATGTGAGAGTGCCAGCCTCCAATATGCTATGGGGAGAAGGAAAAGGCTTTGCCATTGCTCAGGGCCGTCTTGGACCAGGGAGAATCCATCACTGCATGAGAACGATTGGCGCGGCCGAACGTGCATTGGAAGAGATGTCAAAACGGGTTCTTCAAAGGACTGCATTCGGAAAAAGGCTCGCCGACCAGGGTGTCATCCAGGAGTGGATCGCGGAAGCAAGGATTGATATCGAGCAGGCGAGACTCCTGACATTGAAGGCTGCCTACATGATGGATACGGTAGGAAACAAAGAAGCCAAGGCTGAAATCGCGATGATTAAAGTGGTTGCTCCTAATATGGCACTGAAAATCATCGACAGAGCTATCCAGGCATTTGGTGCGGCAGGTGTAAGTGATGACTTCACTCTCGCAGCGGCATGGGCGAATATCAGGACTCTAAGATTGGCGGATGGCCCTGATGAGGTACACAAACGAGCGATTGCAAAATACGAACTGAAAAAATATATGTAAGGAGGAGACATCAATGCATGTATCTGAATTATTTTCACTTAAAGGAAAAGTAGCGATTGTCACTGGCGGAGGAAGAGGCCTTGGGGAACAAATCGCGATTGGTTTCGCAGAAGCAGGTGCCAATGTCGTAGTTTGCTCACGGCGGGTCGAAGCCTGTGAAGAAGTTAGCGAGAAATTGAAGGGAATTGGTGTTGAATCCATAGCTCTTAAATGTGACATCACCAATCCGGAAGATGTGAAGAGCGTAGTAGAACAAACTGTGGAGAAATTCGGCCGGATCGATATCCTTGTCAATAACAGTGGAGCTTCCTGGGGAGCGCCGGCTGAGGAAATGCCGCTTGAAGCATGGCAAAAGGTATTGAATGTCAATGTAACAGGAACTTTCTTAATGTCCCAGGCGGCTGGGAAAGTCATGCTGGAACAAGGGTCCGGCAAGATTATCAACATTGCCTCTGTTGCTGGACTGAAAGGCTCCAATCCAAAGGTAATGGACGCAATTGGCTATAACGCCAGCAAAGGGGCTGTCATTACTTTTACAAAGGACCTGGCAGCAAAATGGGGACCGCGCGGAATCTATGTTAATGCGATTGCACCGGGTTTCTTTCCGACAAAGATGTCAAAGGGACTGCTGGAAAAAGGTGGCCAGGCAATTCTTGAGGGAACTCCATTACGAAAATTCGGCTCTGACACGGACCTTAAGGGCGTAGCAGTATTCCTGGCGGCAGCAGCGTCTGATTACATTACTGGTGATGTAGTCGTTGTGGATGGCGGGACACATGTACTGTAAAAGGAGGCAGCTCCAATGAATAGAGATGCAGTGATTGTATCTGCAGTCAGGACGGCGATTGGCAGGCAGGGAGGAGCACTTGCTACGGTACCTGCCCATGTGTTTGGTGCAGAGGTGATCAAAGAGGCAATCAGGAGGGCAAACGTACAGCCTGAAATGATTGAGGATGTCATCATGGGGAATGTCATCAGCGGAGGTGGGAACATTGCCCGACTTACAGTGCTGCAAACAGGACTTTCCCTTGAATTGCCTGGCCTGACGATCGACCGCCAGTGCGGGTCAGGTATTAATGCAGTCAATCTTGCCGCCCAGGCAATTATGTCGGGAGCGGGCGATATCTATGTTACTGGCGGCATCGAAAGCATGAGCAGGGCTCCTTATTTAATGGATAAACCAGAAAGACCCTATAGCCCTGTGCCACCAAATTTCAGGAAGTCCCAGCTGTCACCTAAAGAAATCGGAGATCCGCCAATGGGAATCACAGCAGAGAATCTCGTAACAAAATATGCAATTAGCAGGGAAGAGCAGGATGAATTCGCACTCTCCAGCCAGCAAAAAATGGCGGCAGCGATGGGTGAAGGCCGGTTTGATGAACAGATTATCCCAATCTCGATACCTGTCCGAAAGGGTCCACCGGTCATTTTTTACAAGGATGAGTATCCACGGCCGCAAACGACTTTGGATGCCCTGGCTCAACTTAAGCCAGCGTTTTTACCGAATGGGACTGTCACAGCCGGAAGCAGTTCCGGTCTGAATGATGCCGCGGCAGCATTACTTGTTATGTCAAGGGAGAAAGCACAAGAATTGGGTGTGAGACCAATGGCCGTCATAAGGGAGCAGGCAGTAGCCGGGGTAGATCCGAATCTAATGGGCATTGGACCAGTTCCTGCAGTCAGGAAAGTGCTGGAGAAGTCTGGATTGACGCTCGATGACATGGACATCATCGAGATAAACGAGGCATTCGCTGCCCAGGTCATTGCATGTGACAGGGAGCTAAAGATGGATATGGAAAAGGTCAATGTGAATGGTGGAGCAATTGCCCATGGGCATCCTCTTGGAGCCACAGGAGCAATCCTTGTGACGAAAGCTGTTTACGAGCTCGAAAGAAGAGGCGGACGGTATGCGCTTATCACTGCCTGTATTGGCGGAGGACAGGGTATCGCCACGATCATTGAACGAGAATAGAAATTTCAGCTTAAAGGAGGACTGGTACTTATGGCTTCTGATACGATTCCAATCAGACAAGGAGAAGAACTTGATACCAGCGTGATCGAAAACTACTTAAGGGAGCAATTGCCGAATCTTCCTGGAGATAACCTGACGATTGAGCAATTCAGCTTTGGAAAATCCAATTTAACCTATCAGCTGAAGATTGGGGAATGGGAGGCGGTCCTACGGCGTCCCCCACTTGGTCCTGTGGCACCAAAAGCCCATGATATGGAAAGAGAATATAAAATCCTAAAAGAAATCAGCCCTCATTTTTCAGCAGCTCCGGAGCCCTATTTGTTCGCTGATGAAAGAGTGATCGGCAGTCCATTTTTTGTGATGGAAAGAAAGCGCGGCATTGTCCTTGACACCGATTTTCCCGAAGGCGTCATGCCAACTGATAAAATATGCAGATCATTGTCTGAAACGATGGTCAACCATCTTGTCCAGCTGCACAGTATCGATTACCAGAAGACAAAACTTACGGAAATGACAAAACCAGAAGGCTTCATGGAAAGGCAGGTCATTGGCTGGATCCGCCGCTATGAGCGGGCGGAAACGGATATTGTTAAAGGAGTGGAGCAGCTGAAGCAATGGATGCTGAAAAACGTATCTGAATCTGAAACTCCAGCTATTATCCATTACGATTACAAATTGAATAATGCTATGTTCAATGAGGAATTGACTGAAATGGTAGGACTGTTCGACTGGGAGATGACTACAGTGGGTGATCCGCTTGCCGATTTAGGTGTCGCGATGAGCTACTGGATTGAACCCGACGACTCTGATCTTTTGAAAAAAGGGATGGGAAAGCCGCCCGTTACGGTGACCCCCGGCTTTATGACACGTGATGAATTTTTGGAGGACTATGCCAGGAAAAGCGGCAGGGACCTGGCCAACATGAACTTTTATCAAACATTCGCTTATTTCAAACTTGCTGTCATTTGCCAGCAAATCTATTACAGATGGAAAAAGGGACAAACGAGGGACCCACGGTTTGCACACCTTGATGCATTTGTCAGCAGCCTGATACAATATTCTCTTTACACAGCAGAAAAAAAATAACAGAAAGGGCTCGGTGATGATGAAAGTTCACCTTTTGCTAAAAAAAGAAGACATCGATAAACAGAAAATGGCTGATAATAAAATCGCTGTTGTTTTCGATGTTCTGCTTGCGACTTCCACTATCGCGTCTGCTCTTGAGTTTGGAGCCAGGGAAGTCATCCCCGTGCTCGATGGAAAGGAAGCTGAACAGGAAGCTGAAGGCAAGGAAAAGGATAGTTTCGTTCTTGTCGGAGAGTATCAAGGGACAACAATTGACGGGTTCCTTTCGCCAAACCCTCTGGAATTAAAGGAAAAGATTGCAGGGAAGTCTGTCATTCTCTCCACTACAAATGGAACGGTTGCTCTCAAAAACTCTGCTCATGCGAAGGCGGTTTATGCGGCATCCCTGTTGAATTGCGAGGCAGTTGCGAAACATATTTTAAAAGAATACCAGGGCGAGACGATTGTGGTTGTCTGCTCAGGGTCCTCCAATGAATTCAATATCGAAGATTTCCAGGGAGCGGGCTGCTTTATTGACTGCCTAATTAAGCAATTCCGCGAAGAGTTTTTTCTAACTGATTCTGCCTATGCTGCGTATAGTTTCTACCATGGGCACAATCAAAATAGTGTTGATATCTTAAAAGCTTCTCGAGTCGGACGGATGCTGAGCAAACATGGATTTGAAAAGGAAATTGAATTCGTTTCTCAGCAAAATATATTTAATAAGGTCCCTATGCTTTTAGATAAAAACCGGATCATTGCTGTCTGAATTGACAGCGCTTACACAAAAAGGAGGAGAGAAAGTATGGCATTAAAACCAGAAGTAAAGGCTTTGCTCGAAGCGTTTGCCAATAATCCTGTTCCGCCGCTGGAACAGCTTCCATTGGCAGAAGCCAGGAAGGGATTTGAACAGTCTGCAAAACTAATGAGCAGAGCAGAAAAGCTGGCCAAAACGGAAGATCGGAAAATAAAAGGGTTTAATGGAGAAATAGATATCAGGGTCTATACACCAAAAGGACCTGGTGAATCTCAGTTTCCGGCCATTGTCTACTACCATGGAGGCGGGTGGGTAATCGGAAACATTGAAACACATGATGCCCTCTGCCACACATTAGCCAATGAAGCTGAATGTAAAGTAGTTTCAGTGAATTACAGTCTCGCTCCAGAAAGCAAGTTCCCGGTTGCAGTAGAAGATTCATATCTAGCTGCTAAATGGGTGTTTGAAAACGCTGACGAGCTGAATATTGATAAAAACTTTATAGCAGTCGCAGGCGATAGTGCAGGAGGGAATCTTGCAGCTGCTGTCAGCTATCTTGCAGTCGAAAGGCAGACACCGTCGATTGCTTACCAAATGCTGTTTTACCCTTCTACAGGATTTGAGTATACTCCATCTTACGAAAAATACGGCGAAGGCTACCATTTAACGAAGTCCACAATGAACTGGTTCCGTGAACAATACCTGAACACACCAGCTGATACCCTAAACCCCCTGGCGGCACCTATGCTGATTCCCGATGATATCACTGCCAAGCTTCCGCCAGCTCTGATTATGACGGCAGAGCTTGACCCATTATGTGATGGAGGCGAGCATTTTGCCAACAAACTGAAAAATGCCGGAGTGGAGACGGAATATGTTTGTGTCCCGGGTATGCTCCATGGTTTCCTAGGCATGACCGAATATTTGCCAGACGGGAAGAAGGCAATCAAGGACGCTGCAGCGGCTTTTAAAAAACAAAGTTCTCTTAAACCAGTTGAGTAGAAAATAAGGAGGAATGGATGATGCCTAATCTTCATTTAGAACATTGGCCTAAAATATCTAAGTCACTAAAATTGCCTGAAACCTCACTCTATGAAAATTTGAAAGTCAGTGCTGACCGATATCCAGACCAGAGCGCGATTTACTATTATGGAAATACAATTTCCTATAAGGAGCTTGATAAAGAGGTCAACGCGCTTGCAGGATTCCTCCAGCAGAAGCTGGGTGTTGCTAAAGGGGAAAGAGTTCTGTTGTTCATGCAAAATTCACCACAGTTTGTGATTGGATTCTATGCCATTTCAAGAGCAGACGCAGTTGTGGTCCCGATCAACCCGATGCTGACCGCAGAAGAACTAAGCTTTTATATCAAGGATTGTGAAATTAATACTGCGCTGGTTGGCCAGGAGCTTTATGGCAAGGTTGAGCCGCTTATAGAAACAACTCCATTAAAAAATGTGGTAGTTGCCGCTTATTCAGATTATATAGGGAATCGTTTTAACGGAACAGTACCTCCGGAGGCAGAGGCAAAAAGAAAGATTTACGAACAGCCGGGACATTTCCTCTGGAAGGAAACCATTGCGGCAAAGCATGAACCCAGAAAGCATACGACCAGCGCAGGTGACCTTGTTGTGCTGCCCTATACTTCTGGAACAACGGGACTGCCAAAAGGCTGCATGCATACGAACCGAACTGTCCAGGCGAATACAATCGGCGCCTACCACTGGTCGAGTTCTACCACCAGTGCGGTTCATTTAACGACGCTGCCATTGTTCCATGTGACCGGAATGGTCCACAGCATGCATATGCCGATTTATTCAGGCAGCACAATGGTGCTCATGACAAGATGGAACCGCGAGGCAGCCGTTGAATTGATTCAATCGCAAGGGTGCACGCACTGGGTGGCGATTGCAACAATGATCGTTGACTTCCTTGCAAACCCCAAACTGAAAAAAGAGGATATCGCAACGTTAACCTCGATTTCAGGCGGCGGCGCAGCGCTCCCTGAGGCAGTTGGAGAAAAACTGTACAAACTTTCTGGCCTGAGGTTTGTGGAAGGCTACGGACTTTCAGAAACAATTGCCCAGACCCACTTCAACCCGCCTGATAGGCCAAAAATGCAATGCCTTGGAATCCCGTCTTTTGATGTTGATGCAAGAATCATTGAACCTTCAACCGGAAAAGAACTGGGTGCAGGAGAAATTGGCGAAATCATAGTGAATGGTCCGCAGGTAATGGTTGGTTATTACAACAGGGAAGATGAAAACAGGAATTCATTCATTGACATAGACGGCAAAAAGTTTTTCAGGACAGGTGACATAGGCCGTTTCGATGAAGAGGGATACTACTTCATGGTCGACCGCGTCAAAAGGATGATCAATGCTTCCGGTTACAAGGTATGGCCAACGGAAGTGGAATCGTATCTCTACAAACATCGGGCAATACAGCAGGCGGTGGTCGTTGGTATTCCAGATCCAAAAAGAGGGGAATCCGTGAAGGCCTTCGTGATTCTGAATGAGGGGTATGAGGGGGAAATAAGCGAAGAAGAAATAATAGAATGGTCCAAACAGCATATGGCGGCCTACAAATATCCAAGGGAGATTGAGTTCAGGACACAGTTTCCTATGACAAGCAGCGGAAAGATATTATGGCGGAAACTACAGGAGGAAGAACGGGAAAAGGCTGAAAAACAGGTGAGGTAATACCACTCCTTCGCGGCAGCTATTAAAATTCAAGGAGGATTTTAATGGAGATTTTGGTTCAGCAGTTGTTCAATGGGCTTACCATAGGAAGTGTTTATGCACTTGTTGCCCTTGGACTTACTCTAGTTTACGGTATCCTTCATATCCCAAATTTCGCTCACGGTGCTTTGTATATGATGGGTGGTTACATCACCTTGATGATGATGGTGCAGTACGGCCTTCATTATTGGCTGGCTATCCTGGTTTCTGTCATTGTTGTTGGTCTTATTGGCGTGCTGATGGAACGATTGGTCTTTTACCCATTGCGGCATGCACCGCCAATACACGACAAAATTGCGGCAATTGGAATTCTATTGTTTCTGGAAGCCTTTGCCCAGTATGTCTGGGGAGCCGATTATCAAACAATGCCGACACCATATGGCCAGGTCATTCAATTATTCGGTTTGACCTTTACTATGCAAAGATTACTGATCATCATTGCAGCGATTGCCGTGATGGTTCTGCTTTACCTTTTCCTGAAAAAGACATATACAGGAGCATCGATCATCGCCATGTCACAGGACCGGGACGGCGCTAACCTTGTCGGAATAAATACCAACCGGGTCGCGATGCTGACGTTCCTGATTTCCGGAGGGCTTGCTGCGATTGCTAGCTCTCTGGCTGCACCTATCAATCTGGTTTTTCCAGGCATGGGACAGCTGGTGATTTTAAAAGCATTTGTCATCATCATTCTCGGCGGCATGGGCAGCATTCCAGGAGCCATCATCGGCGGATATATTTTAGGGTTCAGCGAAAGCCTTGGTGCCACGTATATTTCTAACGATTATAAAGATATTATCGCGTTCATCCTGCTGGTGATCATTCTATCAGTAAAACCAACAGGTCTCTTTGCAAAGGGGGGACACTAGTGGCAAAAATCATCAATAAACGGACTATCATTCTGGCACTCGTGATATTTGCCATCGTCTTTCCATTGGTGACTCAAAATGACTATTTCATCCATGTAATGACTCTCTCTTTCATCTGGATGATTGGAGTTTATGGTCTTAACCTATTGGCCGGATATACTGGATATCTATCATTGGCACATGCTGGATTCTTTGCGGTTGGTGCGTATTCCTTAGGTCTTTTAACAGTAAAAGCACAAATGAACTTCTGGCTGGCTTTTGCGCTCGCCTTGATTATCACAAGCGTACTTGGATTATTGATTGGCCTGATTGCGCTCAGGACAAAAGAACACTTCTTTGCCATTTATACTCTATGTGTAGGGTATATCCTTTATCTCGTCATCGATAAGTGGGACAGCTTAACAGAGGGCGTCCGGGGACTTATTGGAATTCCGGCACCTGCCAATATCGGACCGATTTCCTTTGAAACACCTTTATCACAATATTACTTGGTCCTCGTTATCCTGCTCGCTGTGATCATGATTGTCTACCGGATCGTGAATTCTTTGACAGGAAGGACTTATATCGCCATTCGCAATAGTGAGGACCTGGCACAGACAATCGGTATTTCTACGATGAAAAATAAACTCGAAGTCTTCGTACTTTCAACTTTCTTTGCCGGATTGTCAGGAGCTCTCTACGCCTCTTTCATCCGCTTCATAGGGCCTGATATAGGGAACATTGTCATCACGTTTGATTTGCTGACTTACCTGCTGATTGGGGGGATCGGTACACTTTCTGGTCCAATCGTGGGGACTGTTTTGGTCGTATGGATTTCACAGCAGCTGCAATTTCTCCAGGATTACCGCATGCTTATTTTCGGACCGATCCTTACCCTGCTAGTGATCTTTTACCCACGGGGCATCGCAGGTTCGATTGCTGAGTGGAAAGGAAAACGAGCAGAGAAAAAGCTTGCCAAAGACCAGCAGGATAAACGCTTCTCACAAAGTCCAATCGCAGCAGACAATCAGGTAAAGGAGGGATAAGGATGTTCCTTGAAACGAAGAATTTAACGAAGAAATTTGGCGGTTTGACAGCAGTTAACAATGTTGATTTCTCCATTGAAAAGGGTAAAATCAATGCCATCATCGGACCTAATGGCGCCGGCAAGTCAACGTTTTTCAATTTAATCAGCGGCTTCCATCCTCCAAGCTCAGGCACTATTATCCTAAAAGGGCAAGATATCACCAAAATGCCTCCTAATAAAATTGCTGAATTGGGAGTCGCACGCACCTTTCAGACTACGAATCTGTTTGAGCAGTCAACAGTGCTTGACAATGTGTTCGTCGGGCATAGATTAAGGACGAAATCAAATTTGCTGGATGCTGTTTTGAGGTCAAAGAGGTTGAAAAGAGAAGAAGAAAAATGCCGAGAAAAAGCGCTCGAAGTGATAAAGTTCACCGGATTAGAAAAGGTTGCCGGCAAGTTGGTGGGCAGCCTGACTCAGGAAGAGAAAAAACGGACGGCTTTTGCTCTGGCCCTTGCGACGGAACCGGAAATTGTTTTTCTTGATGAGCCTGCAGCAGGTGTCAATCCTGATGAGACAGAAGGTTTGGCTCAATTAATGAAGAAAATGGTGGATAAAGGGATTACTGTATGCCTGATTGAACACAAAATGCAAATGATTATGAAACTAGCAGACAAAATTATGGTTCTCAACTATGGAGAGAAAATCGCAGAGGGCACTCCTGAAGAAATCAGGAATGATCCCAATGTCATTAAGGCTTATCTGGGAGGGAGCGCAAGTGCTTAAACTGCAGGACGTTTCGGTAAAATACGGAAGCTTTACTGCTATTCATAACGTCAGTCTTGAAGTTAACCCCGGACAAATTGTTGTTTTGCTAGGGGCGAATGGAGCTGGAAAAAGTACAATATTCAAGACGATCAGCGGGCTGAACAAAGCGTCTTCTGGGAGTATTGAATTCGAAAGCGAATCCCTTAACAAACGCTCTCCCGATAAAATTGTCCAGTCAGGCATTGTCCAGTGTGCTGAAGGGCGTAAACTATTCCCTTCAATGACAGTAGAAGAGAACTTGAAGATGGGAGCCTATGTCCATAGAAAGCACAAGAAAGGGATAAAAGAATCGCTAAAGCATGTATACGAGCTTTTCCCTATTTTACAAGAAAAGCAGGATGATATGGCTGGTTCACTGAGCGGGGGCCAGCAGCAAATGCTTGCGATTGGAAGAGCACTCATGGCTAAACCAAAGCTGATGTTGCTCGATGAACCTTCAATCGGGCTTGCACCATTGATTGTGGAACAAATGTTTGAAGTGATCAAGAAAATCAATCGCGAGGGTACCACAATTCTCCTTGCTGAACAAAATGCCAATGCTGCCTTGAAAATTGCGGATAAAGGATATGTATTTGAAAATGGGGCGGTTGTGCTCGAAGGAACTTCAGAGGAACTGTTCGCGAATGATGAAATTAAGAAGGCTTATATCGGTGCTTAGAACAACTTCTGTCTTTAGGGAGGTGGTTGTGAAGCGGTATGAACAAATATTTCTGAATATTAGGAAAATAAAACTAAGGGGGAAAGCAAATGAAGAAATCTAAACTGTTTTTGATTTTAAGTGTAATGTTTGCTTTGATTTTCAGCCTTGCCGCTTGCAACAACTCTGAAAAAACAGATTCTGGAGGAACTGATACTGAAGCTGGGTCAGGAGAAGGGTCAATTAATATTGGTTATACAGGACCGTTAAGCGGACCTGCAGCCTTTTATGGAGAAAGGACATTGAACGGTGTCCAGATGGCCGCAGAGGAAATCAACAATGCCGGCGGGATTGAAGTGAATGGCAAGAAGTATAAATTTAACATCGTCTCCCTGGACGATAAATACTTGCCAAACGAAGCTGGAGCGAACGCCAAAAGGCTGATGCAGGAAAACAAGACACCGATTATTTTCACACCGCATAGCGGCGGAGTGGCTGCTTTACAAGTGTTCAACCAGCAGGATAAATTCATTATCGGCGCCTATACCAGTGAACCTAAAGTTACTGAAGGCGGCAATAAATTAACAGTCAGAATCCCTCCTCGTTATGATGGCTATCTTGAGCCATTCACAAATTATTCAATGGAGAAATTCGGCAAGAAAATCGCTTTCCTTCCTACTGCGTCCCAGTACGGTAAAGACTGGGCAGAAAAGCTGCAGCCTCACTGGGAAAAAGCAGGCGGGAAAGTCGTGTATAACTCTTCGATCGACTTTGCGAAAGATACCGATTTCTTTACGATCATAACGAATGCCCTGAAGGAGAAGCCTGATGTATTATTTATCGGGGGACCGTCCGAGCCAACGGCAAAAGTTGCCAAACAAGCAAGAGAACTTGGCTTCAAAGGCGGTTTCATTGTCATGGACCAGGCAAAGTTCGACGAAATGAAGAAGGTTACCGGGAGCTATGATGTTCTAAATGGAGCGATTGGTGTCATGCCCCTTGTTGATTCAGACAGTCCAGGAATTCCAGAATTCGTCAAGAATTATCGTGAGAAATATAATGAAGACCCAGGTTCTGAAGCTGGCTTGAATTATATCGCCATGTATGTTTTTGCAGAGGCAATAAAAGCCGCAGGATCTGTAGATGACCCTGAAAAAATCATGGCACATATGCAGGATGGCCTGGATAATCTTCCAGAAGACAAGAAGGTATATGTCATACCAAAGATTGACCCGAACGGCGGATTTGAAGGCGAGCTGATCGTTGCAGCAATTGAGGATGGGAAGGTCGTGCCAATCAAGGTTGATTAATGGGTGTATAGGGCTATGCATAGGTGCCCAACTGTTCTTAGCTGCTGATTCCTTTTGGAAAAGGTACACAAATCCTTGCTTATAGACATACAAAGCGGCAGTTAAAATAACTGCCGCTGTTTTCATTGCTTTCAAGTTTTCCAAAGACTTAAAATAGAAGATAGGATCTAACTTGATTGATAGTCATGAAAGGAGGAGACTTCGTGAATAATAGAGTCGGCATTGATGCTGGAGGGTCCTTAATAAAAATTGCTTATGAGGAAAATGGCATTCTGCATTATCGAAAACAACCGATCAGTGAAATGGACGAAGCATTAGGATGGCTGAAACTAATTTCTTCAAACAAATCCATTTTCCTGACAGGAGGTCGAGCTGGAAAAATCAAAGCAAAACTTTTTCCGGAATCAGAGATTGTCGATGAATTTTCATCCGCATGTGAAGGTGCGAACTACCTGATGAGGAAGGAAGGGCTGCCTGCTGCAGAAAATTCCTTGCTCATTAATATTGGTACAGGAACTTCGTGGTTTAAAATCGAAGGGGAAGAATATAACCGGGTCCTTGGCAGTGGAATAGGCGGAGGGACTTTTATGGGGATGGGAAGGCTTTTAGCAGATTCCAGTGATTTCGCTAATCTGGTTCATATGTCAGCCTCAGGACAAAGGGGAAATGTTGACCTGCTGGTGAAAGATCTCTATCATCCGGAAGAACCTCCGATACCTGGCGACCTGACTGCAAGCAACTTCGCCAAAACAGAAGCAATCAATGCAAGCTCCCGAGCCGACAAGATGGCTTCCTTTATGAATTTGATGGCAGAGACCATCACACTACTGACCGTACAAACTGCTGCATTACATGGAATCAAGAATGTCATTTTCATAGGTAGTACGCTGGCAGGCAATAAACCATTGCAAGACAGCCTGGATTACTATTGTAAAATGTCTGGCCTGGAACCAATCTTTTTGCAAAACGGGGAATTCAGCGGGGCAATCGGGGCTATGCTCAGATGATTTGAGACATTTTTAAAAAAGGATCATAGAAAGAGGAGCATCTAGCTTTATTAGATTCTCCTCTTTTTATGATGAAGTTATTTACTACCCTTTAAAAATCTCAGAAACGATTTCGAAAGATTTCAATCTGGCTTTATGGTCAAATATTTGTGCGTTGATGATCATTTCATCCGCCTGTGTTTCTTCCAGGAATTCCTGTAGTTTGATTTTGATCGTTTCAGGGCTGCCGACAATGGAAGAACCGATACGGCTGCCAAGTAGCATTTTTTCATACTCGCTCAGCTGATCTTCCATATTTTTGACAGGGGGCAGCAGAGGACTTGGATTATTCCTGAACAGGTTTAGGAACTGCTGCTGCATAGAGGTTGCCAGGAATTCCGCTTCTTCATCCGTTTCCGCAGCAATCACGTTGACGCCGACCATTGCGTATGGCTTTTGCAAAACATCTGAAGGCTGGAAGTTTCTGCGGTAAAGCTTTAATGCACCTAATGTATTTTCCGGTGAAAAATGGCTGGCGAATGAAAATGGCAAACCCAGTTGTCCCGCAAGCTGTGCACTGTAGCCGCTTGAGCCCAATAACCAGATTGGTATATTCAATCCTTCACCTGGAATCGCCCTGACACTGCGATATTGTGAATCCAGTTCCGGATTGAAATAGGCTCTAAGTTCATCCAATTGCTCCGGGAAGTCCTGGCCATCACTTCGACGTTCCCGCCTTAAAGCATAGGCCGTCACCTGGTCAGTCCCTGGAGCGCGTCCGAGACCAAGATCAATGCGTCCCGGGAAAAGAGATTCAAGGGTCCCGAATTGTTCAGCGATGACAAGAGGAGCATGATTAGGGAGCATGATCCCTCCGGAGCCAACTCTGATGGAGCTCGTTCCCGCTGCGACATGGCCGATCACAACGGACGTTGCAGAACTTGCGATGCCTGGCATGTTATGGTGCTCTGCTAACCAATAGCGGTTATAACCCCATTTTTCTGCATGCTGGGCAAGGTCAAGGGTGTTCTTAAAAGCATCTGTTGCTGTGCTGCCTTCTAGAATCGGAGCCAAGTCGAGCACGGAGTATTTTATATCGTTTAAACGTTTGTTGTCGGTCATTTTTCATCTTCCTTCATTGAATAATAGTAACTGCCAGGGTTAGCATTTTTACTATTCCCAGCGATTATACCATTCAATAGTAACAATTATCTTTCGGTAATCAAAATAAAATGTTTGAGATAATAGAAATGAGGACATGGGGTGGGGAAGGATGCGAGGAACAAGCTTATCTCTTTAAAGATAGGTATTCATAAACCTCGCGCAAATTTTTGTAGCCTTGCTCCCGGGCTTTTTTAATATAGAAAGCCCATAGCTTCGCTGCCATTTTGGCATCCGCCAATGCATGATGCCTATCTTTCACTTCAATCCCGCACTCATGGCAAATTTGTTCCAAAGGCAGGGAATTGACAACAGGCTGGAAAATCCTTATTAAAAATGAAGTATCAATCACCCTGTGTTCAAAATTCAACCGCAAATGGCTGCCTGTGAATTTCTTCATAAAGGCTTGCTCATGTCTTGCATGGTGAGCTACAAGGACTGAGCTGCCTATGAAACTTAAAAATTCCATCAGGGCTTGTGAAGTTTTCGGGGCAGTCAAAAGCTCTTCCTCAGTAATAGAAGTCAGGCTCAGGACATCAGGCGGTACTGGAATTTCAGGGTTGATTAATGAATAGAAGAACTCATTTTCAAGTATTGTGGAACCAATAACTTTTACAGCTCCTATAGAGATGATCCTATCGCCTTTTTCAGGATAAAAGCCTGTTGTTTCAAGATCAAATACAATGACCTGCAATTCCTCCAACGGACAGTCGAGGCTAGTTCCTTCCTTCATTTCTTTTTGCAGCTGTCTTAAAAACGACATTTGTTGTGGATTTGAGTGCGTTGGCATACCGGCATAGATGTTCGATCCGAGCTTCCCGGTCATTTGCCGAAAGAAACGAATCATATCATTCATCCCCATAATATTCACATCCTTTAAACCAGCTTTTTGACATGTTCATAAAACTGTTCACCTACTTTAATGATCTCTTTTAATGCTTTCTTTTCATCTTTAGAAAGTTTATTGATATTAACGTAGTGTCCGGAGTCATAATCCCTATGACTTCCATGTTTCAGGCGATAGTCAAGCAATGCAGAGAAGTTATTGCTGTACAAAGCTTTTTCTTGATGTGTCATCAAGTCGTCGGATAAAAGGCTGATACGGAAGAGAGTCGGAGTTTCTTTTATCCCTTCTGAAAATGACAACAACCTTGCAGCATTTACAAAAGGGAAAAACGCTGTCTCCTTTAGATTAATAGATCCCGTATAGGTGCCATGAGTTTCTGCAAGCAGCTGGCCAAGTACTCCGATCCCTTTTTTAAGAAACATTGTGTTATGAAGCATTCTTAACAGTAATTGTTCTCTTTTAACTTCTTCAAAGGCTTTTTCTTTCAACCTTCTTAACAGACCAGCTTCACCGTGGATAGACCTGGCATCGGCAAAAATAAGCAAATATCGAATTGACTCCCATGTAGCTTCACCAGCCCAAACTCCAAGTTGATTCTCCCAATCCTTCAGCGATTTACACCACAATGCATTGCTTGCCATGACACCGCCGGAACATTTTTTATAGCCAGCCAGCTCTAATCCTTCGGAAATCTCTTTACCTAACTTTAAAAAGTATTCCTTTGCTTCATCGGTGTTCATCGTGAAAACCAGTCCGTGGTCCTGGTCACTCCAAATAGATTGCTCCATCCTTCCAGCACTTCCCATGACGAAGAAGGAAAATGGGGAAGGGGGATTCCCATATTGCTTTGTCAATTTGCTGACAGCAGCAGAGATGACTTGATCATAAATAAAGTCATGGAAATGATTTAATTGTTCATTATTAAAAGAAGCTTCAGTCAGTCCTTTAACTCTTAGAGCGTTTATATTAGTATAGTCAACGAAGTTCATAATTCGGACGTCCTCCTTTCTCCATTCATCAAAAGAGGGCTGGCCCCAATAGGGACCGCCGCTCCATATAACAGACTTAATAATCTAATTGACAGAAGGTTGCTGTGAATTTAAGGGGATGTTGGATGTTGAAGTGACATCCATTGAAACCTTAGCTGCTGCTTCCTTATTGACCAATTCTGGATACCCATAGCTCCCATGTTCACTAATATCCAGGCCAATGATTTCTTCTTCTTCTGTTACCCGCAAGCCCTTCATTGTTACCTTCATAATCGATAAGATGATATAAGATACTGCGAAAGCGAAAGCTCCTGAGGCGAAAACTCCCAGCGCCTGCACTCCTAGCTGTTCAAAACCGCCGCCATAGAACAAACCTGGATTTCCAACTGTGGCTAGTTCAGGTGTCGCAAAGAATCCTGTGGAAAGAGTTCCCCAAACACCAGCCGTACCATGTACAGATAGCGCAAAGATAGGATCATCTATCTTCCTGCTTTCAAAGAAGCGAATACTATAGAAAACAAGGATGCCGGCGATCAATCCGATCAGGACCGCTGCCCAAGTATCAACAAAAGCACAAGAGGCCGTAATGGCCACGAGTCCTGCCAGTGCTCCGTTCAGCATCATTGGAACATCCGCTTTGCCTAAAACAATCCAGGAGATGAGCATGGCTGCAACAGTACCGGCAGCTGCTGCAAGATTCGTGTTGAGCGCAACAAATCCAAAAAATGCTCCATCAACAGAAACGGTGCTTCCTGCATTAAATCCAAACCAGCCAACCCATAGTAACAATACGCTCAATGCTGTGAAGACCTGGTTGTGACCTTCGATATTATTAGCTGAACCGTCTTTATTGAATTTACCAATCCGCGGCTTCAGAAGAATGGTTGCTGCTAGTGCTGCCATTGCTCCAGTGAGATGGACAACAGTCGAGCCAGCAAAATCCTGTTTTCCATGTTCTGCAAGCCAGCCACCGCCCCAAATCCAGTGGGCGATGAACGGATAAACCAATACTGAGAACAGGAGTGCAAAAACAAGATAGACAGATAATTTTGCCCTCTCAGCAAATCCGCCAAAAGCAATCGTTAAAGAGATTCCCGCAAATGCCAGTTGGAATAGAAAGAAGACAGCACCTGAAAGTCCTAACCCCTCAATATCATAGCCTGAATAAAAAAAGTTTGAGAATCCAAGAATTGAGTTGCCTTCTCCAAAGATAAGTCCATAACCTACAGCCCAGAAAACAATTGATGAAATTCCAAATGTCAAAATCGTTTTTCCAGCAATGTGGCCAGCGTTCTTCATTCGGGTTGATCCTGTTTCAAGCAGGATGAAGCCACCAATCATCAAAATAACTAAAACAGCGGAGATCATTACCCATAGGCTATTCATTAAAAATACCGTATCCATTTTTTTCGTCCCCTTTCAAATTGTGAATGTAGTTTGTATTCTCGCATGGATTTTTATTTCAATCTACGTTTATGTAAGAAAACCTAACACGAATTCTGGACATAAGAAAAAACCTCCAATAATGAAGGTCTTCAGTTTAGTATTTTCGAACGCCGAATCTTGCGTTCAATTGTCCTTGTATCATTTTCTTATGATCTTCGTCTTTATGTCGCTTCTTTTCTTTAATCATTTCCTGCCGGATCTCATAAGTCTGTACACCATCTTCGATTTTGTTGGCAATCTCCACTAATTGTTCAACGTCTAAGAATGAATATCTTCTGCTTCCGCCAGGAGTACGGTCGGGGAAAACCAATTTCCTTTCTTCATAATATCGTATCTGTCGTTCTGAAAGACCGGTCAACTCACTGACAATACCAATGGTAATTACTTTCTTTTCTTTGTAGGAGGAGGGGTCTGCAGCCAATTCATTCACCACACTTTATTCACTTTTAATATTATATGTTATATTTTCTCACATGGTATATCAATTTGTAAATTGGCTAAAACCTATTTATTAAATTTTTCAGTTCCGTTAATGTTAGCTTTCTTAATTCTTCTTCGCTTTCATTTGTCATATTTGATTTAATCAGATGCTGGATATAATGGTCTTTAAGCTTTTCCACGGCAGTACGCAAATGCAAGGACACAGTGAATCACTCCTTAATAAGTTTCATTCTGGGCAGTACGTAACAGTTCAAGAGCGTGCTTTCCATGCCTTTTCAAAAGTTCTTCATACAATTCATCACGAAAAAGATCGACCAAGATAATCAATTGAGCTAATTCCATTCCATTCCGACTTTTCATATTCATCTCCTCAATATTGAAACATTTTTTCAAGCTTAATGATTTTCTGGAATAAAGTCAGCGACTTCGTAAGGATATCTGACAGGTTTTTTTTGAGTAAAGTAATGTTTAAAGTGTAATCCGGAAAACCTATAATGATTTGTTCAAAGGAGGAATGATGATGGAACAAAATATGCAGCCCGAAAATAGAGGGTATGTCATAAATGAATATGACGTACTTAAGAAAGTCATTCTTTGTCAGCCACAGTATATGACAATCCGCGAAGTAATAAATGAAACCCAGAAACATTTCAAGGATGAAGGCATACATATAGAAGTTGCCTTGGAACAGCATAATGAATTTGTGAACACATTGAAAAATCATGGGGTAGAGGTCATCCTGCTTCCATACCACAAAAAATATCCGGAGCAAGTGTTTACGAGGGATATCGGATTCACACTTGGCCAAACCATATTTGTGGCGGATATGGCAAGCGATGTACGTAAAGGTGAGGAAGACGTCCTGAAACAATGGCTCGAGGATGACGGAATATCATACTATAATTTAATCGGGGACCATATAGAAGGCGGGGATGTTGTCATTGATCAAGACACTGTATATGTCGGGCTGAGTAACCGGACCAACCAACAAGCGGCAGACCACCTTCAAGGACTGCTTCCGACCTTTGAAGTGAAATCCGTCCCATTTAAAGCGGAGTATCTGCACCTTGACTGTGTTTTCAATGTCGTTTCCCCTGAAGTTGCACTAATCTATCGACCTGCACTGACAGACGAGGATATTAAAATGTTCAGCTCGAAATATGAATTGATCGATGTTAGCGAGGAAGAACAATTCACACTTGGAACGAATGTGCTTGGTATCGGGAACAAGAAAATACTGAGCTTGCCTGTGAATAATGGCGTTAATGAACAGCTAAGAAGTAAAGGATTTGATGTCATTGAAGTGGATATAACGGAAATCATCAAATCTGGCGGATCCTTCAGATGCTGCACACTTCCAATTATGCGTGAAAGAAGTGTTCAATAATATTTATTCAACTTGTTAAAACACTAACACTGAAAGAGTGGGAGATAATTTTCTCTCGCTTTTTCGTGTGTTTTTTAAGGAGATTGCGTGCCACTTATGACAGCTTCGAGGGAAACCAGTCCAAACTAGTCTGAACCCAGGGCAACTTCAGACAACTTCTCAGGTAAACAACGAAAAGCTGTCTGAAGTAGAGCGTTTTTTTGACAACTTTTAGAGAAAACAGCACAAACTTGTCTGAAGACAGGCAACCTTCAAAGAGTTTTACCTGAGAATCGAATCCCGACAGAACCAGAGCAAGTCGGATTAGTCAAATCACAAAAATAGCAGAGTAAACCCCACGAGCAATTGTTTTCACACAGCTTAATAAATTGTTTACTGTTAAATATCACATTTTGATTGTCCTTTGGGTTAAATTATCTTATAATTCAAAATAGCAAGAAATTATTTTGATAAAGGGGGATTCATTTGGAAGCTTTCATTTCTTGGCTCAATGGGATTCTTTGGAGCAACCCGGTCATTTATATCATTCTTGGAATCGGTTTGCTCTTCTCGATCCTGACACGATTTTTGCAAGTCAGATTACTTAAAGACATGGTATTACTTATGTTCAAAGGAAGAAGTTCCGATGCGGGTGTTTCATCTTTTCAGGCCTTATCTATTGCTTTATCCGGCCGTGTAGGAACTGGTAACATTGCAGGTACTGCCACTGCGATCGCAATGGGTGGTCCTGGTGCTGTATTCTGGATGTGGACGATTGCGTTCATCGGCGCAGGAAGCGCTTTTGTTGAATCAACCTTGGCGCAGATTTACAAGGTTAAACAAGATGGACTTTATCGAGGCGGTCCAGCTTACTACATTGAAAAAGGACTTGGTATCAAGTGGTTCGCTATTGCCTTTGCTGTGGCTGCTTTGCTGGCAATGTCACTTTTGATGCCAGGGATTCAGTCCAACTCTATAGCACTTGGTCTTGAGAACGCTTTTGGCGTTAGCAAAACGGTGACAGGATTTGTTGTAATTGCATTATTGGCTTTAATCATTTTCGGTGGTGTTAAAAGGATTGCGACTGTTGCTCAATATACAGTACCATTCATGGCCGTAGGATACATCCTTGTTGCTCTTATCATCATTGGAATGAATATCTCAGAAGTTCCTGCGGTGTTCAGTTTAATCTTCAAAAGTGCATTCGGTGCTGACTCAATGTTTGGCGGTATTCTTGGAAGCGCGATTGCTTGGGGTGTAAAACGCGGAATTTATTCCAATGAAGCAGGACAGGGAACAGGACCTCACGCAGCTGCTGCTGCTGAAGTATCACACCCTGCTAAGCAAGGTCTAGTTCAGGCATTCTCAGTTTACATCGATACTTTATTCGTTTGTTCCGCTACAGCATTCATGATCCTCTTCACTGGAATGTTCAACACTGTTGGCGCTGATGGAGCATTCATCGTCGAAAACCTTCAGGGAGTGGAAGCCGGTCCTGGTTATACACAGGCTGCAGTTGATGCGGTTCTTCCTGGATTCGGAGCAGAATTCGTTGCTGTCGCACTATTCTTCTTCGCTTTCACAACCATCATGGCATACTATTATATGGCTGAAACGAATATCGCCTATCTTCTCAGGGGAAGAAATGGCAAAGTTCCAATGCTCATCCTAAAAGTGGTCATCCTCGGAGCAACTTTCTACGGAGCGGTGAAAGAGGCGTCACTCGCTTGGGCTCTTGGTGACGCTGGACTGGGATTGATGGTATGGCTCAACCTGATTGCCATTGTACTTCTTGCAAAACCGGCATTGATTGCTTTGAAGGATTATGAGGAACAGAGAAAGCAAGGTATCGATCCGGTCTTCAATTCCAAAAAGCTTGGTATCAAGAACGCTGAGTACTGGGAAGAGGAATATTCCTTCAACCATGAGAAAGAAAAAGTATCATAATATTATCATTCTAGAAGAGCTGCCTTCACGATGGCAGTTCTTTTTTGTTTGATGAGTTTGATTATATTGTTATGACGGAATGGGAAGAATGATAGCAGCAAGGACGAACCGGGGGAATTTCATGAAAATGCTATGCATTGACGGTGGGGGAATAAGGGGCATTTTCCCAATTGCCATCCTTCAAAATATAGAAGAAGAGTTTGGGAAGCCTGTTGGCGAACTTTTTGATGTGATCTCAGGGACAAGTACAGGTGCAATCATCGCGGCTTCAGCTGCCCTGAATACTTCAATGCAAGAGGTGATGGGTAGGTACGAGACCTACGGAGAGAAGATCTTTTTAAGGAAATCAAAAATCGGCCTCTTCAAAAGTGTCTATAGTGACAGTTATTTACGTCGGCTATTAAAACAGGCCTTCAAGGATATCACTCTCGCTCAAATTGAAAAACCTTTATTGATACCAGCTGTTGATATAACCCATGGAAAACCCTATGTCCATCGATCAGACTTTGGACACTCTTCCGAAAAAGAGTTATCAATAAACTTGTGGGATGCCGTCCTATCGTCCTGTTCAGCACCCATCTACTTCCCGCCAAACAATGTAAACAATCAATATCTTTCGATAGATGGGGGATTATGGGCCAATAACCCTTCATTGGTTTGTGTAACTGAAGCCTTGCATCATTTTAAAATTGGTCTCAATGACATTCAGATTATGTCAATTGGGACAGGCCAACAGAAGATCGATTTTACAATGGAGGAGGAACGACACTGGGGAATCCGCCAGTGGCTCCCGTTCCAATTTCCTTCATTGAAGGTTACGCCAAAGTTATTGGATCTGGCAATGGACTTGTCCTCTGAATCCGTTTCTTATCACTGCAGGCTTTTGCTAGGGAATCATTACTTCCGCATTAATTCAGAGTTATCGGAAGAAGTACCGTTTGACGATTTTACAAGTATGGCAAAATTAAAGGAGCTAGGGCACAAAGTTTTTAATGATAATAAAAAGGATATAGATGCATTTTTATCACAAAAATAAATATGCGTTAGACCGGCATTATCAGTCAATTTAACTTAGTCTTAAAAAGAATGTGGTTTAGTTGTAATTGGATAAAAGTTTTTTTAAACGACAGGAGGGCATTTCCATGGAAAAACTTGAAGTTGGCGAAGTATTCACAATAAGTGATGAAAATGATGCAGAGCAAGAGGTAGAGGTTATTGGGACAGTGACTATAGAAGGCACTGACTATGCAGCAGTAAGCTTCGTGGATGATCTGCAAACGGAAACAGATGAAGATATCGATATCTTTTTCTTAAAAGTGGATGAGGATGGAGATTTAGCAGCCATTGAGTCTGATGAAGAATTCGAAAAAGTTTCTTCTGCGTTTGATGAAATGATGAATGAAGAAGAGTAATGCACAGGAGAAAGGTTAATCCTTTCTCTTTTTTTGGTATTATTGATTATAGGCAAGCAGGTTTACGTAAAAATGTTGTAAATAGAAGGAAATCAAACGAGTTTGTCGAATTGTTTTTTGGAAGGAGTTGATTCCATTGGATAGCGTCATCCTTGTCACCTTTAAAATTAAAGGAATTCCCATACCTATCAAAATAGCATCTACTAACGAACCCACCAGGGAGCAAATACTGAAGAAAATTACTGACTTGGCGAATGGATATGACTTATCTGGCGAAATCCAATTCAAGAAGCTCCTTAAAGAAAACGGCCATAAAATGTTTATCTACGAAATCGGCGATAAAAAATGCATGGTGCTCGTAGAAAAGCTCGAGAAGATTAAAGAGTTTGAAGAGATTGATTCTTAGTCCAGATCCTCTTTGTATTTATAATTTCTTATTTAAAAAACCCAGAGGCATAAGCCCTGGGTTATTTTACGTCAAAGTATGATTTAGGTGCAGCTTTTGATAAGGATCATATATTGAAAAAAATTCAAAGTCCCATTGTCGATTGGATTAGGTATCGATTTAATAGGTGCAACAGAAGATGATAACTCTACGGTCAACTAATTATTCAATACTTTCGCTATAATCCATTGTCATAAGCAAGGTATTTTCCAGGCTGCTTTTTTCGGTCTTCAGGTAACCGATAGAATTTTTTGTTTCGGCAATGTTTCCATCTTCAAAAGAATTATAATTTATATTTTCTTCCCACAAAAGTTGTTCGTCCTGTTTTTCATCATTTTTACCAAGAGCAAGAACCAACGATTCGCCACAGCTGCGGTAAAGGGACTGTTCTCGACGTTTGCGGGCGTTGAGCCAAAGAACCGACTTCATTAAGACTCCCCATAATCCGGTAAAGCTCTCATTATGGATAGGGCTGCTTGTAAATTGGTAGAATGATTGTTTTTCGCCGGAATGGAACAGGACATCCGATTTAACGGATGAGGAGAAGTGGACATCTCCGGACAGCAATATAGAGTACGATGGGTCCCAGGAAACGACTTGTGATATAAAAGCATGAAAGCCTTTGCCATTATATTTCCAGCCATCAAAATCAAAAGAAGTCTGGACGGGGAAACCCAAAACTTTGAAGGGATATACGTACTTGTGGAGAAAGGATTCAATTAATCCCATCCCATAAAAGGGAGTGGGAGAAACGATATTCAGCGGCGTTTTTCTTTTCCAGCCGCTCTGCAATAATTTTTGGCTTATATCTTTCCAGCCTGCTTCGCTGATCAATAGAGGTGTACGTGTTGTTTCTTCAATCACGCTGCCGAGTTTAACACCCTCCGGTCTCGGGTCGAACTCCCGCTGGGTCCTTGTATCCAGGAAAACGGTTTTTGGAATGGTTGGTGCAATGAAATGCCAGGAATGAAAGTCCCATAGATGATTCAAACCATTCATATAGCCATCTGAATCATTGCTGGATGAAATAAAGTTTTTAACTTGCTTTAAAAATTCACTGTCAAAGTTTTCGGGTTCATTGCCCCAGCCCTGGAATAGCCAGTAGGCAGCAAGTCCGTTACCGATGATATGCTTCCCTAAAGCGGAATCTCTTACAGCAGAAGTCCACTTATTGGATATGTTCCAATCATCGGTCAGGTCGTGATCATCAAAGATCATATAGGTTGGCGTGTTTGCCATTAAGCGTCTTGCAGCAGACAGTGAGACAACAAAGTCCCTGACATGATCCATCTGCTCCTCGTACCTTGATTCCAGCCTGGATAATTCCTTTTTTCTCTTTTTTTCACAATCCATTTTGAGGTGGAGTTTATCCCTTTCTTTTATCTGTTGAAAAGAAAGGAGAAGCTCCTTCTCATGGATATAATCCCAGACTTCGGGGCTCCAGCTGAACATATACATTGCCGCATATTCACCAAAAGAAATCAAATGGTTATCACCTTTCCTTGTTGAAAAATTGGCGAGATGTTCAATCAAGAATTGCCTTCCATTCACCTTGTCCAGCCGGGGAATTAAATTTTCTGGGATCAGTTCATTCAATTTATCCCTTTCGCAGTTTCCGACCAAATCCTTTCCAAGTTCAGTCATGATCGGAAGGAGAGGATCTGCAACATCATCAGCATAAATTTGGTCTCCCATTAAAAATAGAGCATTGGGTCTTTCTGTAAGATCCAGGTGATTGTTTTCAACCAGTACATCTGCTGCAAAAAGAGCGTCATCTCCATGGCCATGGGGCTTTCGGCAAGAGCCATAAAGCAAGTTATCAGGTTCGCTTTCATGGTTGATAGTAAACGAAGGATACTTAAGATTTCCGTATACGATTGAGCGGGGATTTTCAGGATTCAGCAGGTTATAACTGCCTAGGGTACGGACTTGTCGCCCTTTTTTAAGAATCAAATCATAACCGAGGAGAGTGCAAGGAGGAAATTGAGAAAGATCAGGGGAAATCTTAAGCAAATAGATATATAGATTATCGCCCGCTTTAAAGGTGTTTGCCTCAGTGTGTGTACGTAAAGGTATATATTGATACTTTTCGTCACTACTAGACTCGATCTGGAATATTTGAGCATCGATTTCAACCTTAGAGCTTAATGCGATCCAAATATATACGGAAGAAGGTTCGACCCTCCTAATAATTGGACCGGATAAAATTGCCGGTAATTTCATTCATTTGTTCACCACCGTAAAGTTCTTTACTGCTAACTTATTCATGCAATAACTAAACGGTGTCCTACAGAACCATGGACTATAAAGAAAAGGAAGCCAATTGCGGCTTCCTCGATTTATTTCCTCGTATAGTAACGTGTATTTTCTTGTTTCTTTAGTTCTCCTGCAATTAAGGCTGTAGCACTATGCTTCCCTTTTGCGTCCAATCCCGCTTCCCAAAGCATCATTCCGCCCAGTTTTTGAGAGAGAGCAAGATCGGTTTTCTTTATCAATGTGGAATGGCCATTATAATGGTATGTCGTTCCATTCAACACAACCTGATCCTTACTGGCATTATCGGGGTGATGATTGATGAGAGCTTCGAATGAAACCTGTTTGACCGAAGGGTTTTCAGGCTGAGCATAGAGAGGCACTCCCAGGGTCAGCTTTTCTCTCGAGTATCCTTGCTTGTCGAATAGCGCCGTCCAGTAGGCTACTATATTAGCAGAATAAGAGTAAGGTGATAGATTGGCTGCATTATACTCTCCGTCCCATTGGCCGTCATATGCCATCAAATTGACATGGTCAAAGTACTTGAACATGGATGGCTCAAATACTACTGAATGGATTTCTGTCCCTGTTACGCTATGGACCTTGGCGTTTACCGCTATAGACAGTTCTTTCCCTTTAGGCGTCAACTGTTCACTTAACTCTTTAGCAAATTCAGCCAGATAGCGGGCATCTTCTTGTGAGCGCGGGTGCTCGAAATCGATGTCGACTCCATGAAGCTTTTCTTTCTCTGTAAAACTCACAAGCTCGTGAACTAGTTTATTTCTTGAGGCAGGGCTTGAGATAGCTGCCTTAAAATAGTCATAAGATTCTCCGCCATTTATATGATACCAGCCACCGATGGCCAAAATGACCTTGGTATCATATTGTTGCGCATTAGCAACAACTGCCCTTAAATTTTTGACGGCATGATCACCATTCATCAGCATGCTGCCATCCTTGTTTGGATGGGCAAACGAAAAAATCACATGTGTCAAGTTGTCGTAATCAATATCGTCAGGATTCCTGAAATCCTGGACATAGCCTATTAACACCTTGGATTCTTGTTCTTTCAACTTCGGTTCTTTTTTGAAACCAGGAACTTTGATTGAATGTGCAGCTTGAGCACTGCTTGCTACCGGATTGTTTTTTTGAGAATTTGAATATATTGTTCCAGATATAAAGCCCCCAATGAAGGTGAATATGACAATCAACAGAGGCAGGAAAGTTTTTTTCATTAAAAGATCCTCCCGAGTTTATTCAACCTCAAAATTGTAACAGAGAAAACACCTCTATAGCTGTGGAAAAATCAGCCTATATATACAAGTGATAGATTAATAAATGAGTATGGAGGGAATATAATAACTATACTTAATGATGGGAGCAGATCGCTATGGACTTAAAAAGAGCAAGGATTGGGAATATTGAAGTAAGCTATTATGATGAAGGCAAAGGAAAACCGATGATCCTTATACATGGTTTTGCGGGGAGCAAGGAATATTGGGATAAAATCATTCCACAATTGGCAACCGAAAACAGGGTCATTGCAATCGATTTGCCTGGACACGGAGAGTCCGGCATGAGCAAGGATCGATATGCAATTGAAGACATGGCAGGAACAATCAAGGAATTCCTGGATCATTTAGAGGTTAATAAAGTAACCATGTTCGGCCATTCTCTTGGCGGGTATATCACACTGGCCTTTGCAGAGGCATACCCTCAATATTTAAACGGGTTTTCTTTGGTGCATTCGACGGCAAATCCAGATTCGGAGGAAGCAAAGGAAGCCAGGGAAACCAATGCAAAGAAAATCCAGGAAGAAGGAGCAGAGTCATTCATCGATGGACTTTCAAAGAAGCTTTTTTCTCCTGAAAATACAGAAGTGAATGCAAAGGAAATCGACGAGACTGTCAACATCGGGTTGAAGACGAGTGAGAAGGGACTTGTCAGCGCCTTGCTGGCAATGAAGAACCGCCCCGACCGAAACCATGTGTTGAAGGAGACTAATCTTCCCGTACTCCTGATAGCAGGCGAACAGGACCAAATCATCCCCCCAGAAAAAACATTCACTGTATCGACGGAAAAGGTAAAGGAGAAGGTCATCCAAAATGCTGGCCATATGAGCATGTATGAACAGCCTGAAGAACTTGTTAAGGTAATGAAGGATTTTCTAGCAGAAATATAATGATCCGCCTGTCCCACTTAGGACAGGATTTTTTTTAGGCCATTCATAAATGATAGAATGGAATGAAGCTTGTTAAAGGAGTGGACTAATTTGGTTGATACAATTTTATTAGATGGACATCCCATCGTAATCCTTAAATATAACGCGGACACGATAAGTGGGCTTGATCTCATCTCAGTGGAGTTTACCGTGAAAAGTGAGGAGTATCATCAAGTAACGACATTATTGTATGCAGGAGAATTCCATGTACAGGTCCCGGCTGAGGATAAAGCATTTAGAGGGAAAATCATTGAGTATTCAACATCCATGACCAACCTGTATAAAAGCGGGCAGGTTGGAACCTTCAAACTAGTTTTAAGGGAAGTAGAGGAGTAAGCCATGAGATTAAGCATACTTGATCAGGCTCCTATCTCAGCAGGCCAGACAGCAAGAGAAGCTCTGGAACAATCCGTATTGCTTGCGCAGACTGCTGAAAGTCTGGGTTATACGCGTTTCTGGATGGCAGAGCACCATGATATACCTGGCCTGGCATGTCCAGCACCTGAAGTGATGCTCCCTTATATTGGTGCAAAGACAAACAAGATCCGGCTTGGATCTGGCGCTGTTTTGCTTCCACACTATAAACCATACAAAGTCGCGGAGCTTTTTAATTTACTTGCCACATTGTTTCCGGACAGGATCGATATTGGTATCGGCCGTGCACCAGGGGGGTCTGCTGAAGTGACCAATGCTTTGTCAGACAACTTCCTGCAAAATGTTTGGAAACTGCCCGAATCATTGAAGGACTTGCTCCATTTCATCAGCAACAATCACCCTGAAAACAGTGAACACGCTAAAATAAATGCTGCACCCTTACCCGATGTCCGTCCAGAACCCTGGCTTCTTGGGACGAGCAAAAAAAGTGCTTTGCTAGCGGCTGAATATGGTATGGCTTATGCGTTCGGGTTGTTTATGAGCGATAAGGACCCACAGGACATATTACAAGCTTACTATGAGTCATTCAAACCAGGAAGTACCCCATCTCCGCAAACCATTTTGTGTGTTTCGGCAATATGCGCTGATACTTCTGAACAAGCAGAAGAAATCGCCTTAAGTTCTCTAATTTGGAGCATACAGCAGGGAAGTGGAGAAGGTCCATCCGGCATACCTTCTATTAAAACCGCTAAGGAATTCAAGTTATCTGGAGAAGCATATGAAACACTAGAAAACATGAAGCAAAAAATGCTCATAGGAGATCCTAAGCAAGTAAAAGAGAGATTGCTTGAATTATATAAGAAATATAAACCTGATGAATTTATGATATTGTCTATCACACATGCACCAGAGGACCGAATAAAATCTTATGAACTGATAGCGGAAGAATTACTTTAGATGGTGAGGGGGACAATCCTTTGCTGGCTTGATGTTTACTAACCTCTTAACAAATCTTTCATTTAAGGTATAATATTATCTGTGAGCAGCAGCTGCATCATGTTGAAATTATGCAGTTATCTGATATAAGTTGAAAGAGAGTGGAAAATATGGGTCGTAAATGGAACAACATTAAAGAGAAGAAGGCGTCCAAGGACGCAAATACAAGCAGGGTTTATTCAAAATTCGCGCTTGAGATTTATGTTGCAGCCAGACAAGGAGAGCCAAATCCAGAATCCAACCAGGCACTGAAGTTCGTCCTTGAAAGAGCGAAGACATATAATGTACCAAGAGTCATTATTGATCGCGCAATCGAAAAAGCCAAGGGCGGCGGTGAAGAAAGTTATGATGAGCTTCGATACGAAGGCTTTGGTCCTAATGGTTCAATGGTGATTGTTGATGCACTTACAAACAATGTAAACCGTACAGCTTCAAATGTTCGCGCGGCCTTTGGAAAGAACGGCGGCAACATGGGAGTAGCTGGTTCCGTTTCTTATATGTTCGACAAAACTGCGGTAATCGGTTTTGAAGGTAAATCAGCTGATGAGGCGCTCGAAATATTGATGGAAGCGGATGTTGATGCACGCGATATCCTTGAAGAAGACGATTCCATCATTATTTATGGCGAACCTGAACAATTCCACGCTATCCAAGAAGCGTTCAGGAATGCTGGAATCACCGACTTTACTGTTGCTGAACTGACCATGCTGCCTCAAAATGAAATTAATCTTGACGAAGAATCACAGGCTCAATTCGAGAAGTTGGTTGATGCCCTGGAAGATTTAGAGGATGTCCAGCAGGTCTACCATAATGTTGATTTAGCTTAAATAAACTTTACAAAAACAAACCCATTCTACATTGGAATGGGTTTGTTTTTAGTTTTTGATATTCAGGAATAATACCTTTATGCGGCCAATTTATATTTGGCCAGTTCCTTGTCCAATTTACCTAATAGGATTAAACGGTACATGCGGAAATCTGCACGGAGTGACCAGACTGGGTGCCCGAATGTAGCTGGCTTGTTGCCTTCAATAAAGAAATGGCTAAACCATGCGAACGCGTAAGCAGTAACTGGCGCCAGCAATACCAACCAGAAGTTCAAAGTGATCAATGCAGAGATTATAAATACGAAAACGAAACTGGTACCGACAAAATGCCATCCTCTTGTAGAACGTTTACTATGCTGCGATAAATAGAAAGGCCAGAATTCTTCATAATCTTTAAACTCCATTTTCAACCTCCTAATATTATTTACTATATATTTCTATGTGTAAGTAGAAATTCCTCTAAATTCACCTAGACACAGATTTCTTATAATAAGAAAGGCTAAATTTCTTAACGCCTATTACACCATAACTTGGTTGTCTTACACTCTGCATAGCGACCATATATCTTGTACGGTTGCGTATTCCTGAAATTGCTTCACGCTTTCCAACCTCAGACGTTTAACCCTCTTGTTTTACAGGAATAGACTCATATATTGAGATTGCAGGTGGTACACATGGTAGATACATTTATTCGGGACATTTCGCGCGGGGAAATAATTAGACTGGCGATATTTTTAGTGATAATAATAATAGGAAATTGGCTGATCAAGAAGATCGCTAAGTATTCGGCAGCAAAAAATTCGAGATTTTTTCAAAGGGCACTACCCATCATAGATTCCCTTGCGGATTGGGTAACTTTTTATGGAATCATCATTTTGCTTCTTTTAACTTTTTCGAAGACAAAGTGGTTATTTTACCCGCTATATACACATGGGGAAGTGGATGTAACAGTCTTGCTGATTGTCATAGCCTTCCTGATCGTGTCACTTGCGCACAGGCTTATTAAACTATTGAATAAGTATATATTATCTTCTGTCTATGAGTATTATGGAGTGGACAGGGGATTAGGGTATACGTTCAATCAAATCATTTATTATACTGTTATGTTTGCAGCCCTAGCTGTCAGCTTGACAAGTGTAGGGATTAATCTCACAGCTATCGGGGCAGTTTTTGGTGTTCTAGGTATTGGTATTGGTTTCGGAATGAGGAATGTTGCCGGTAACTTTGTATCAGGTATCATTATATTGTTTGAAAGGCCGATTGAGGTAGGAGAAATCATCCAAATCAATAACACAGTCGGCCGGGTTGAGAATATCCGCTTGAGATCCACAATTATCCGGACGGCAAAAGAGGGGACATTGATTGTTCCGAATCAGTATTTTATCGAGCAGATCGTCAAGAATCGAACTAGTGCTAGGATGATGGCCCAGGTGAAGGTAAGCGTCGCTTTTGGGACAGATACACATCTAGTACAGGCATTGCTTGAACAAGCAGTCAATGAAATCAAGGAAAACGAAGAGGGAGTCCTTGATTACCCGGAGCCAGATATCCGTTTTATCGATTTTAATAGCAAGGCAATGGAGTTCCTTATTGAAATACCTGTCGTAAACTTTGAGATCAAAGAAAAGATTGAAAGTAAATTAAGACATATGGTCGCGATAATTTTTGTTGAAAAAAATATTCAACTGCCGGCTATTACCCTCCAAGTTAGTGACACGAATTGAACTGTGTGCGTTAATGCAATGAGCCACATAGTGTAAAAAAGAGAGTTTACCATGCGTTGAGGTAAACTCTCTTTTTGTTTCATATTAAACTTCTTTAATGGCTTCTTCAATTTCAGTATCACCGGAAATTAAGTCGAATGATTTTTTGAATGTATTCTTTTCATTCAGGCAAGCCAAAATGGTTTTTGCTACATCAATTCTTGGGATGCTGCCAGTTTTCAAGTTATCGGCAATTTCAATTTTACCTGTTCCAAGTTCGTTCAATAATCCGCCCGGCCTGATGATGGTGTAGTTCAGGCTGCTCTGGAGCAAAGCCCGATCAGCATAATGCTTTGCGACATAATAAGGTTTGATGACGTCGGCCCAGTTTTCACGGTTGTTTGCCTGGAGGGCACTGACCATGATGAATCGGTCAATTCCAGCCTGTTCTGAAGCTTCTACCGTTTTCACCGCACCGTCCAGATCTACTAAAAGTGTTTTATCAAGACCTGTATGTCCACCTGAGCCTGCTGCGAATACCACCGCCTCGCAGCCTTTTGCTGCAGATACGATATCCTCAACAGAACCTTCGAGGCTTGCAATGACAGTTTCTATTCCTCTTTCCTCAAACTGAGCTGTTTGTTCAGGTTTTCTCAGCATCGCTCTTACTTCATGATCGGTGCTTTCATTAAGCAAATCGACAAGGTGTTTGCCAATCTGGCCATTAGCACCTACGACAAGTACTTTCATCAGATATACCTCCTAAATAAGTATTAAATTAGATCCTATTTATTCAAGGGTTGTTTAAAACCATATGTATATAATCTACCCTTTAATCATGATTGTAAAAGAATTAGCTTTTGAATGAGATAAAAGCTAAAAGAGTGGTATTTTCGCAATTCATTAGGGAATACAAAAGGGATACACTATAGGAGGGATGAAAGAATGGGAGCAATTGAACGAAGCGGTTATGTATTTGAACCAGAATACAGTGTAATCAGTCAGGATGGAGCTATTCATGTTTACCATAAAGGAGAATTTATCGAGGAAATCAAATTTACTTTTAATGGGCAAGGACCGGAGCTTGATCAGATCGAAAAGTTAATTGATGAATATTGTAACACCCATGAAATGTAAGAGAATACATGGCGGTTTTAAACCAGGCATAATGAAACAGCTGCTCTTAAAGAAGAGCAGCTGTTCATTAATTATTTATGCTGTTACATTCTCGTCAATTTCAACTTCTCCTAAGGTTTCACCTTCAGTGCGGGCAACATAGACTGCGCAGGCGGCATCTCCGGTAATATTCACTGCAGTTCTGCACATATCAAGGAGACGATCCACCCCTAGCACTAGAGCGATAGCTTCCACAGGCAGGCCTACAGAAGTTAAAACCATTGACAGCATGATCAATCCCACTCCAGGAACGCCAGCTGTTCCGATACTTGCCAGTGTAGCAGTTAATATGACTGTCAACAGCTGCCCGATTCCAAGATCAGCTCCATAAACCTGGGCAATGAATATAGTCGCAACCCCTTGCATGATTGCCGTTCCATCCATATTGATGGTAGCTCCAAGCGGCTGTACGAAACCACTTACGCTTTTGGAAACTTTGAGATTATTTTGCAGTGTTTTCATTGAAATAGGCAAGGTAGCCGCACTGCTGGATGTGCTGAATGCAACAATCATTGCGGGTGAGAATTCTTTTATAAACTTGATTGGATTCAGTTTTCCAAGTAATGATACCGCCGAACCGTATGTTATGACCATATGGAGCAGTAGGACGAACAATACAACGAACATATATTTGCCCATCGCGGAGATTGCCTCTAACCCCTGGCTGCCAATCGCGGTAGCAATCAAACCGAAAGCGCCATATGGGGCAAATTTCATGACTGCCTGAACCAAATACATCATGACCTCATTTGCCTGTTCGACCAGTTTGATTAGTCCGGATGCTCTTTCGCCAACTCTTGCGATTCCAAATCCAATGATGATGGAAAAAGCGATTACTTGAAGCATCGAGCCCTCGACCATCGCACCAAGAGGATTGGCCGGGATGATATTCAATAATGTTTCAATGACAGGCGGTGCCTCAGCAGCTTCGAAGGTTGCCCCATCCAATTGGAAGGTGCCCGAACCTGGTTGCACCAGCAAGGCAATCCCAATGGCCAATACCAAGGCAATTGCTGTCGTGACTAGAAAGAAAGATATCGTCTTTCCGCCAATTCTGCCAAGTTTCTTAGGATCGCTAATTCCTGCAGTTCCAAGTATCAAAGAAACAATAACAATTGGAACGACAAGCATTTTGATCAAATTGACAAAGATTTTACCAAGGGGAACAAATAAATAACTATTGACTGTTTCGAACACTCCAGGGAAGGCTAAGTTAAAAATAAGACCAACAATGATACCCAAACCCATCCCATAAAGAATCTTGCGAGTCAGCGACATTTTATCTCCTCCTAAAAAGTAAAATAATGAAAATGAAAGCGCTTACTAAAATTATTGATAATTATAAATATTTAGATATATTTAAAGTATGACTATTTTCGAAAGAGATAGCGAAATTTTCCCCTGATATTTTTAAATGCAAATTATAGATAAGAGAGCCATCCATGTATGGTATATTTTTTAATAAGATTTTTGAAGGTAGTGACTGAATATGGACTCAAAAGAAAAGTGGAATCAAAAATATAGTGACAGGCTGACTGATCAGATTCTTCCAGAACCTAATAGAAGGCTGGTAGAGTTGAGTGCCTACCTGAACCAAGGATCAGCAATCGACCTCGCTTCTGGCCTGGGAGGAAATAGTATGTATTTGGCGGAGCGGGGCTATGAAGTGACGGCTATTGATATTTCAGAAGTTGCCATTCAATATGTTAAAGAGCAGGCGGATCATCATAAGCTGAATATCACGGCTGCAGTCGCTGACCTTACCAAAGAAACAACTGCTCTTAGCGGCCATAAATATGATTTAGCCGTAATGACATACTATTTAGACAGATCTTTATTTCTGCTCATAAAGCAAGTTCTTTCTACAGGCGGATATTTGTTTTTTGAAACCTTTTATAAGAATGGCTCAACTGGGAAACAACAAGTCTCTAACCAATACAAACTAAACTCGAATGAACTGCTAAATGAATTCCAAGAATGGAAGATTCTCTTCTTTGAAGAAAATGAGCAGGAAGGGCGACAAACTATTTTTTGCCAAAAAACAACTGAATAAGCGAAACGAATTATATTCAGAATCAAATTGGAATAGATATCATACATGAGGGAAGATCAAAGGGTGGGTGCTATGTATAATATTCTATTGTTTACAGATTCAGGGGTGGATGATTCATTGGCTTTAATGTATGCCTTGCTGCATCCTGAACTTAATGTTGTCGGCGTTGTTACTGGCTACGGAAATATTACGAAGAAGCAAGCGATTAATAATACCGCCTATTTATTGAAGCTGGGAGGTAGAGAGGATATTCCGATCATCGCAGGAGCATCTGGTCCTTTATCCGGTGAGCTGGCTACTTTTTATCCCGAGATTCATGGACCTGAAGGCCTTGGCCCGATCAGGCCCCCAGAAAACCTGGGGGAAGTAAAGGTTTATGATATTAATAAAATTCTTGATATTGTCAAGCAGTACCCCGATAATCTGGTAATCGTCGGAGTGGGAAGGCAAACGGAACTGGCAATCCCATTTATCCTATATGGCGAAGAAGCGTTCAGAACAGTCAGTGCTGTCTATATCATGGGGGGAGCATTCCTAGTTCCAGGCAATGTCACTGCTGAAGCAGAGGCTAATTTTTACGCCGACCCGATTGCCGCGAATCAAGTACTGGAAAAGGCAAGGAATGTTTTCTTGCATCCGTTGAACATCACCAATAAAGCGATCGTTCCACCGACAGTAATCAATTTTCTTGCCGAAAACAGCCAGTCTCCTTTTAAGGATCTGATCAAACCAGTCTATGATTATTACTTCGAAGCTTATAAAAAGAATGTACCTGGCATCCAGGGAGCGCCACTTCATGATGTAATCACCTTAAGTGCTCTGGTGAACAAAAATCTTGTAAAATATCTTCCAAGAAGAGTCACCGTAGAATTATTTGGAAGGGCTAGAGGGAAAAGCATGGCAGACTTCAGGCCAAAACCGGAGCAGGAGCCTGAAGAGGATTTAGACTGGATTGGAATGGAGGCTGACATTCCTGCATTTATAGAGGATTTCACCTCGATATTCATGGGGACAGATACAACTAAAAGCTAGACAAAAAGAACTCCCGCTCAATCGATGCCGGGAGTTCTTTTTAATCGCCAAGCTATATACTATGCTTGATCTCATTAAGTTTATTTTGTTTGCACCCCGAATAAATCATTACCAACATGCTTGTCGTGATTAAGGTACCATGGAAGACCCAAACCATTTTCGCCAGCGACAGAGCTTCCAGCAGGAATGGGGCAAGAACAAAACCAAGTGCAAACCCTAAAGATTTCAAAAGCATGCCAACGCCGAATATTCTTCCTCTAATGCTATTATCCGTTTTTTGGAGAATCGTTGCGTGCAAGGTGGTGAAGCATGCATCAAAAATCCCCGTAAAGAACGCAAACATGAGAACAATCCAAAGATTCATGTTTGATAGAAAAGTAATGAAACCTGTCGACATTAGAATGGCTGCTATAAAATATGTACGATACAAGCTGTTCCCTTGTATAATTTTCATTTTCGGCAAAAGCAGGGTGGCTAACACAGAGCCGATGCCCCAGACACCCCATATCAGCCCGTAAATCAAGCTTTGTTTACTGGAATTAATTGATTCTGCCAGTAAAGGAATACCGAGATTATGGGAGGCACCAGCAAATGACCCAACTAGGAAAACGACATTTACGTACAATAACATCGGTACGGAAAGGATGAAAGAATACACTTCTTTTAGATCTCTGCCAATCTGAGATACTTTCTCCTTGATCCCATTTGAAATCAGTTTTGCTTTGTCCGGCTTAGTAGATTGCCACTTCATTTTGATCAATACTCCTGCTGATATCAGATAAGTTGCAGCATCGATAATCAATGTAACCTGATAACCGAGAAAATCTGTGATTACCCCAGCCCCGATGAACCCAAAAACCAGGCTGATCGATGTCAATCGTGAGATAAGAGCATTTGTTTCCAAAATCTTATCCTGGCCAAAGATTTGCGGGATTTCCGCACTGTAGCTGACAGCAAAAAAGCTGCTCGTCAAGCCAATCAAAAAGCAGACAATCAAGATCATCACTGGATTAGGGAAGGGAATCAAGCTCAGGATGATGATTGCCCTAAAAATATCGGTCCATATCATAATTTTCCTGCGATTAAAACGATCTGCAAGGACGCCTGAAAACAAGCTGGATAAAACTCCGCCCAATGTCCGGAATGCCATGGTAGCAGCAAGCCAGGCAGGACTTCCGGTAGCAATATACATCAATACATTGATTGCAATTAAATCCATAAAGGTCCCAAGGTCAGAAAAGGCTTTTACATAAAGAAAAACTTTGCGGTTCATAGAATCTCCCTTAATCTACAGATAGTATAGTCATTCTGTTTTATTTTAAAGATTTTGAATTTACTTCGCAATACGAAATTTCAGTTTTTTTGCTATAATAGAATATATTTCTAAAAAAGCAGAACTCCATGTAAAAGGGAGGAATTACAGGGAATTAAAACAGCAAAAATGGACAGTTGCCCATGCTCCATAGGCAATTAAAAGGGGGAGACTTCATGCTTCAAGTAATCAATCAAACAGTCATGCATAGTTATCCAGGAATGGTCGCACTTGTTACTGTATGCCATAACGGTGAGAATAATATCATGGCAGCCGGCTGGCATTCCTATATTTCTTATGAGCCGCCAATTTATGGGGTCGCCATAGGCCGTGAGCGCCATACTTATCAGCTGCTGAAATCCGCAGGCAAATTCGCTATTAATTTTCTGCCCTATGAATATTCAAGTCTAATTCAACAGGCAGGTGTCTATTCAGGTTCAAAGGTCAACAAATTTGAAGAGGCGAACATCCGTTTCGATCATGGATCCGCAACCAATTCACCAATACTGCAGGATGCATATATAGCTTACGAATGTGAAGTTATCGATCGCAATAGTTACGGAGATCATGATTGGTTCGTCGCAAACATCGTCCAGTTTTACAGGGATTCAGCTAAATTCCTTGAAAATGGAATGCCGAATTTTAAAGAACTGAATATACCGCTTTATTTAGGACGATCTACATACACCAACGTAAATCAACATAGTGAATTTGTTTCGCATAAGATCGAGGAATAGGAGCAGGATAAAACACGGAAACAGTTAGATGATTGTCGAGCTGATTTTCCGTGTTTGCTTTATAAATTCAGAGGGAGGATGGATCAACATCGGTTCATATAAAAATCTCTTTTTTCTAGTTTACATAACATAAATTCTAGGAAGTTGAATAAATGAATTAAGATGGTGTCTCAATACCTAAGTATACTTAAACTAGTGAGACAGAAACAAAATTTTCGTGATCCTTACATAATTAATTAGAGTTCTGTTTTACTTTATCACTCAATTAAATTAATTTTATTATCATGTTAATTTGTCTCTATACAGTTAGGTTTTATTTAATATCTTTATACTGCTCATTTTGGAAATTATAATTGCTAGCATATATTTTTTCTTGGATTAGTTTACTCAGTCTGTTCAATCTGGCTTATTTCTCTTGGATTCAGTATTAGTCCTACAACTAATAATTTTTACCTATCTCTCAAATTCAATTTAAAATATCTTCCTTAGTTTACATAACATTATTATCTATTCTTCTTTCTTTAATACAACAAAGCACAGGATTCATACCTGTGCTTCTGGCATTGTTTTTTTATTCACTTTATTCAGGTACGTCCTCGGTGTACCGTAATAAGCTATTTGATTAAATTCTGGGTATACTGAGGAAAATTGTACGTAAATCGGCGCATCCAGCAGCCATGGATAATATGTGAAGAAGCTTTTGTCTCCATAAACAATCGCAGTTAATGCTAACTCCAATTCTTTCTTAAATACCATATAACGGATTCTTGACATATTCAGATCGTATTCTCCGTTGCTGATATACACTTTTCCATACAGCAAGTATTCTCCATTGATCGTGATCCAGTCGGCTAATACTTCATCTCGCATTTCATAATTAATGGCCTGGTAATCATAAGCATTACCAATGCTGAGAAATAATTCTCCAGTGATGTCTGAATGAGTTAAAGTATACTTCCTGCCGTCTATAGGTAAAAAAGCAGTTGCAGGAGGAATAAAGGTAACTTTCAATTTTTCTGGCTTGAATTTGCTCACGTCAGAAGGCTCCTTCCCAATAAAAGAATCCTTTTCCGATAGCATATGCCAGACATCAGAAATACGTGACAGATGCCTATTTATTGAGCTTCCAGCTCCTTGACTTCAGCGCTTATTACCTGCCATTTTCCATTCTCATATAACCAGGTTGATTCCAGATTGGCAATTCCATCTGCATTATACGCACCATTAATCCTCTGGCTCCCTTTTAATCCGTAACGATCGTTCTTAAGCTTAATAGGCTTTAATGTTCCGAATGGCAGAACCATAAGTTCCGTTGGCTCATTCAATTTTCCATCCTGATATAGACCAAGCCGTTCATACTCCTCTTTCCTGTTGCTTAAATCAAAGCTGTATGATTGGCCTGTTTCCTCGATTGAAATGGAAGCCTTATAATCATCCTCGAATTGGCTGCTGACTGCCAAAGTCTCTGGAACAGTCAGATCGGTAACCTGAAAATCCTTTAAACTATAAAGATAAAAATTGGACAGACCCCCGCTTCCTCCCGTAGGAACACTGATCAGTATGTCCTTCACGGAATCATGATTCATGTCTTTATAAATAGTGGTTGGGTCATAGCCAGCTTCAAGGTCAATTTTATATATTTCCCCGTCAGAAGCTCTTATTTTCAAGTAAATACGCTTGAGATACTGCGCACCCTCTTCAAAAGGTACACCTTTTACATAAACCAAATCCATTTTCCCATCGCCTGTATTATCAACTTTATCTTCCGAAATCGTCACCGTTTTCTCTTTGGACTCTCCTGCATATGCGCCAGTTAGGGCAGTTAACGACATAAAAAAGAAGGCACTGAATGTTATTAGTAATTCCCTTTTCATTAAGCATCACCCCGTTATAGTTAACATCTCCATATATGGTAAAAAAATGCACAAAAAACCCTTCTGAATTCTTTCAGAAGGGTTGATTTTCATTACTTATTCTTAGATTCTGCAGACTTTCGGTATTCCCAAGATTCAATTCCAGTCAATCCTTCGATTGAGTCAGCATAAAATACTGGGTCTTTCCCTTGTTTTCGCTGTTCCCTGTAATCCTTTAATGCTGCCATCGCAATCTTAGCCAACAAGGTGATGACTATTAGATTGATCAATGCCATGATCCCCATGAAAAGATCTGCTAGATTCCAGACAATGGCTAACTCGGCAATTGAACCGAATAGAACCATTCCAATAACAGCAAGACGGTAAATAAACAAAGCTGTAGGGCTTTCCTTGATGAATTCAATATTCGTTTCACCATAATAGTAATTCCCGATAATGGAGGTGAAGGCAAAGAGGAAAATAGCTCCGCCGACGAATGTTGGTGCCCATGAACCGACATGCGCTGTCAATGCTGCCTGGGTTAATTGTATTCCGTCTAAATCTGGGTTGGTATATTCACCAGACATAATGATGATGAAGGCTGTTGCCGTACAAATCAGTAAAGTATCCGTAAATACGCCTAATGTTTGGATGAGACCTTGCTTTACTGGGTGTGTAACTGCAGCTGTAGCCGCTGCATTTGGTGCACTACCCATTCCAGCCTCATTGGAGAATAACCCTCGTTTGATTCCCATCATCACCGCTGCTCCCATTCCTCCGCCAACCACTTCCTGTAAGCCAAAAGCGTTCTTGACGATTAGTGAGAGCATAGCAGGTATTTCACTGAAGTTCATGATTACAATGAACATAGCAAGAATCAAATAGATGACCGCCATGATTGGCACGATGATTTGTGAAACAAAAGCAATCCTTTTGATGCCCCCGAAAATGACTGCTGCAGTCATAACTGCCAAAATGATTCCCATCCATAAGCGATCGAATCCAAATGCCTGGTCAAATGCAAGGGAAATCGTATTGGATTGAACAGAACTAAAAACCAAACCAAACGTGAAAACAATGATGATCGCAAATAAAATCCCCAGCCATCTCTTATTTAAACCGCGTTCCATATAATAAGCTGGTCCGCCACGATATTCAGCCTCGTCGGTATCCTTGACCTTATAGATTTGAGCAAGAGTACTTTCGATGAAGCTTGAAGCTGCACCTACAAGGGCAATGATCCACATCCAAAATATAGCCCCCGGTCCCCCTGCAGACACGGCTGTCGCCACACCAGCGAGGTTTCCTGTTCCTACCCTTGAAGCTAGGCTGACAGTAAATGCCTGAAATGAAGACCTGCCTCTTTTTCCCTCAGATGAAACGGTAGCTGGGTCTTTAAGTACCCTAATCATTTCAGGAAAGAATTTAAACTGGACAAACCTGGTCCTGAAAGTAAAATATGTACCGAGCACAACTAGTACAGCTATTAAGATATAGCTCCACATATAGTTGTTTAGTTCCGATATGATGTTGTTAAGGATCTCCATATTAAACTCCTTTTCATTTTCTCGCAAAGCTATTTACATATAGTTTTTAATGTACCAAAAATGCTGTCCAAGCACAATGGCACTAAACTTCCATTTCAAGCTTTGCACTTTAAGTCATCTAATTATTTACCCTGGTTTTAATAATGAAAACAAAAAAACACAGGAATGACCCTGTGTTTTTAAGTAATCTTTTATTTGTTTTCTGTTTCTTTCACTTCTTCGCTTTTCCAAATAGCTGTTAGCTTGCCAGTTTCGCTCTCGTCCACAAGGAAAGAGCCATTTGAATAACGATCATTGAATCTTAATTCTAAAGCCTTCAAGGATACAATTTGCTGTTTTTCTGTTTGGAAGAATACTTCATCCTCATCTCTGACAGCTTCCACTCCAATAATGCGGTGTGGATTTGCTTTCAGCTCCCGAAGCATTACAACACCGCGTTTCGCCCGCGAGGTTTTCTCGAACTCTGATAGCTTCATTTTCTTAACGGCACCGCGCTGTGTAGCGATGACGATGGAGTGACTTTGATTGTTGTCAATCATTTTCCCGCCGACAACATAATCTCCGTCCTTCAGGTTCATCCCTTTCACTCCAGCAGCCCTGATTCCGATCGGACTGATTTCTTCTTCACTGAACCATAGGGCGTAGCCTAGGTTCGAGGCAAGGAATAGATCATTCTCACCATTGGTTACATGCACATCGATCACTTTGTCGTCACCCTTGACATTGATCGCAGTCAGCGGCTTCGAATAGCGCTGGGCTTTGTAAAGGCTTAATTCTGATTTTTTCACCATGCCATTCTTGGTCACAAATACAAAGAATGCGTTTTGTTCGAAATCTGTGACAGGAACAGCTTTTATGATTTCTTCATCACGATCCAGCGGTACAAGATTTGCTACATGCTGGCCAAGGTCTTTCCAGCGGATGTCAGGCAGTTCATGGACCGGCAAGTATAGATAGCTGCCTTTATTCGTGAACAAGAGCAAGACATCCTTTGTATTCATATTCAACTGTGACAGTAGCCTGTCGGTATCCTTCATGGCAAAATCCTGCCCATTGGACGCGGCATATGATCTTTGGCTGGTTCGCTTAACGTAACCGTCCTTCGTCACAGTAACAATGACATCCTCACTAGCAATGAGAACTTCAAGATTGATTTTGATTTCCTCAATCTCATCCTGGATTTTTGTTCGGCGCTCATCTGAGAAGCGCTTTCTGACATCCTTCAGTTCTTTCTTGATTACGGATAGAAGCTTTTTCTCACTGCCAAGAATTGCGGTAAGCTCTTCTACCTTCTTGGCAAGCTCCTCTGCCTCGGCTTGAAGGGCAGTGATGTCGGTGTTAGTCAGGCGGTATAATTGCAAGGATACGATCGCTTCTGCCTGGACCTCGGTGAATTCGAATTTTTTAATCAAATTATCTTTGGCGTCACGTTTATCCTTGGATGCACGGATCGTTGTGATGACCTGATCCAGTATTGATAAAGCTTTAATGAGCCCTTCAACGATATGCTGTCGGTCACGCGCCTTTTGAAGATCATATTGGGAACGTTTTGTAACAACATCCTTCTGATGGTCAATGTAAGCATCAAGCAGCTCGGCAAGTCCCATTAATACAGGCCTTTTCTTGTTGATCGCCACCATATTGAAGTTATAAGTGATCTGCAAATCGCTATTTTTATATAGGTAATTCAATACACCATTTGCGTCCGCATCTTTTTTTAATTCAATCACGACACGCAGACCGGTGCGGTCAGTCTCATCACGCACTTCTGCTATGCCTTCCACTTTTCGGTCAAGTCGGAATTCATCGATCCGTTTAACAAGATTGGCTTTATTGATCTCATATGGGATTTCTGTAATGACAATCTGCTGCTTGCCGCCACGGATATCTTCAATCTCAGCTTTGCCGCGAACGATGATCTTTCCTTTTCCGGTTTTGTATGCCTTTGCAATGCCTTCGATGCCCTGGATGATTCCCCCTGTAGGAAAATCAGGACCCTTAATGACTTCCATCAAATCTTCAATCGTGCAAGCAGGGTTGTCCATCCTCATGATAACCCCATCAATCACTTCCGATAAATTATGGGGCGGTATATCCGTCGCATAACCCGCTGAAATACCTGTTGAACCATTGACCAGCAAGTTAGGGAACATCGCTGGAAGCACGGTTGGCTCGCTGGACGTATCATCAAAGTTTGGAATGAATTCCACCGTTCTTTTTTCAATATCCCTTAGCAGCTCACCGGCAATGGCCGATAATCTCGCTTCGGTATAACGCATTGCGGCTGGGGGGTCACCGTCGATACTTCCGTTATTTCCATGCATTTCGACCAGATAGTTCCGCACTTTCCAATCCTGGCTCATCCGCACCATCGCTTCATAAACAGAAGAATCACCATGCGGGTGGTAGTTACCAATTACGTTACCAACAGTCTTCGCAGATTTACGGAAGCCTTTTTCACTTGTATTGCCTTCCACGTGCATAGCATACAAAATTCGGCGTTGGACAGGCTTAAGCCCATCCCTGGCATCAGGAAGTGCACGTTCCTGAATAATATACTTACTATAGCGGCCAAAACGGTCGCCTAAAACGTCTTCTAAAGGGAGGTCGCGAAACTTTTCGACTGAACTCATTCGCCTGCTGCCTCCTCTGCAACTGAGATATTTTCATTTTCAAGGATGTTTCCATCTTCCTCAAGTCCGAATGCCACATTGGATTCGATCCATTTCCTGCGTGGTTCTACCTTATCACCCATAAGTGTCGTCACTCTGCGTTCTGCTCTTGCTGCATCGTCAATTCGTACGCGGATTAATGTCCTGGTTTCAGGATCCATGGTCGTTTCCCATAACTGGTCTGCGTTCATTTCCCCGAGACCCTTATAACGCTGGATGATATAGCCTTTGCCGACCTTCTTCATCGCATCCTTCAGCTCTTCGTCGCTCCAGGCATATTCGATGATTTCTTTCTTGCCGGTACCCTTGCTGACCTTATATAAAGGCGGCAGTGCTATGAATACCTTTCCGGCTTCAATCAGTGGCTTCATATAACGATAAAAGAACGTTAATAACAGCACCTGGATATGAGCTCCGTCCGTATCAGCATCCGTCATGATGACAATTTTGTCATAGTTGATGTCTTCTACATTGAAGTCAGACCCTACACCCGCTCCAATCGCATGGATGATCGTATTGATTTCTTCGTTCTTGAAGATGTCCTGCAGCTTTGCTTTTTCTGTGTTGATCACTTTACCGCGGAGTGGGAGCACCGCCTGGAACTTTCTGTCACGACCTTGCTTGGCAGATCCGCCAGCAGAGTCACCCTCTACTAAGTAAAGTTCATTTTTGGCAGGATTCTTGGACTGAGCTGGAGTCAATTTACCAGATAGTATGGCATCTGATCTCTTTCGCTTCTTCCCGCTTCTTGCATCCTCACGTGCTCTGCGTGCAGCTTCTCGAGCCTGGTAGGCCTTGATGGACTTCTTGATCAGCAATGTACTGATATCCGGATTCTCCTCAAGAAAATAAGAAAGATGCTCTGAAACGACAGAGTCGACAGCAGATCTTGCCTCACTCGTTCCAAGCTTACCCTTTGTCTGGCCTTCAAATTGAAGCAGCTCTTCAGGAATACGCACAGAGACAATGCCTGCTAATCCTTCCCGGATATCTGCTCCTTCAAGGTTTTTGTCTTTTTCCTTAAGCAATCCAACCTTACGGGCATATTCATTGAATACCCTGGTCATAGCTGTTTTGGAACCAGCTTCATGTGTTCCGCCATCTTTTGTTCGGACATTGTTTACGAATGAAAGTACATTCTCTGAGTACCCATCATTAAATTGAAAAGCAAACTCAACTTCTATTTGGCTGTTGTCCCCCTCGAAACTGACAACAGGATGAAGCACATCTTTTTCTTCGTTCAAATATTCAACGAAAGCCTGAATTCCTGTTTCGAAATGGAAGACATCCTTAACATCATTGCGTTCATCGACCAACTCTATTTTTAACCCTTTTAACAAAAAGGCAGACTCTCTAAGGCGTTCCGAAAGGGTATCATAGTTATAAGTTAATGTAGAAAATATTTCAGGGTCTGGTTTAAAGTGGATGGTTGTTCCTGTTTGGTTTGTTTTTCCGATCTTTTCAAGTGTAGTCACTGGCTTGCCGCCATTCTCAAAACGCTGTTCATAGACAAAGCCATCACGTTTTATGGTGACAACCAGCCATTCTGATAATGCGTTAACAACGGAAGCACCTACACCATGCAATCCACCGCTCGTTTTATATCCGCCCTGTCCAAATTTACCCCCTGCATGCAGGACAGTAAGGATTACCTCTGGAGTCGGTTTGCCAAGCTTATGCATACCTGTAGGCATACCTCGGCCTTTATCCTGGACGCTGACGGAATTATCTTTATGGATTTTGACGATGATCTGATTACCGTAGCCGCCGAGTGCTTCGTCTACCGAGTTATCTACGATCTCATAAACGAGGTGATGAAGTCCTCTTGTATCTGTGCTGCCGATATACATACCCGGCCTTTTGCGCACCGCTTCAAGGCCTTCAAGTACCTGTATGGCATCATCATTATAATCAAAAGCTTGCTGATTTCTTGCCACGAACATACCCCTTTCATTTCTTGCAAACAACATTGACGGTTTTTATGTATAGTGTCAATGAATTCGTTAAGTATTCATTTTTTTGATAAAGGCTTCTATATTTGCTATTGTTTTTCGTTCCAGGTGCTTCGCTTTCCGCGGGAAGTCCGGGAGCCTCCTCGGCGTTTTTAGCGCCTGTGGGGTCTTCCGTGACTTTCTCATCCCGCAGGACATTGATTGGCTTCCTCGAATATTCCCACGCACGATGGAAATGCGTTAGCATTTTCGGAGGAGTCTTCGCGCCTTCCACTATAAACAAAAAATTTAGTAAAACAGCCTTTCATCTCGATCAGAACAGTTGTTCTCTTATTTATTTTACCATAAGAATGGCGTCTATGCTTAATTGTAGCGATTAATTGGAATTTGGCAAACGGATTTCAAGAATTAATTGGAATTTTGTCATAAAAAATCAGTTTTTTGGATACTTATGTGAAGGTTTTATGTCGTCCTGGATGCTGTTTAAATTATGATTCTCACCCGCCATACTTGCAATACCCGCTCCTGAATCAAACTCCCAGCGATTTCCGCCGTTATTTTTTCGAGATGTACTGCAACATAAGAACAAATTCTTTTTATGGAGGACATTCAATATGAGAAGCACGAAGGTGTTCTTTCTTGGAACAGCACTGCTCCTTCTTCTTGCTGTTACTGCCGGCGGTGTATTCAGAAGTGACACTGATGAAAATAGACAGGGGCAACAAATTCAGTCAGCAGGACAACCAATCATGCTCGAACGGTCCATGGCAAAGATAAACAATGTAAAGATGGGTGAGAAAATCAAGACACAACTTGATACCCAAGATGAAATCACATTAATCTTTCATAATAAAAAAAACACAAGTCATTATTATGACCATGAAGCCACAGTAGACTTTGCTAGTGAACCAAGCGCGGAAGAAATAGATGAAATAACCCGGGATATCAAGGGCTGGGTCATCAAGCATCTGAATTCAATCTATATTTTTAGATCGACTGCGATGGAAACGCCTGAAATGATTCAATATTTTAGTCAGAGACAAAATATTGAGTATGTTGAACCAAATTTTATCTTGATGCAAAATGAAGTGAGTGGACCTAATGACCTTCTTTACCAGGAGAACTATCAATGGAATTTACCGGTGATCGGGACGGAACAAGGATGGAACGTGACCCGTGGAAATGAAGAAATCCAAATAGCGATTGTTGATACGGGAGTTGATTTGAATCATCCTGATTTAAGAAACCGACTTGTTAAGGGCTACAATGTGATTGATGATAAATCTGAGCCGGATGATGACAATGGACATGGAACCCATGTAGCCGGAATTATTGCTTCAGAAACCAATAATAATGAAGGAGTAGCCGGAATGACATGGTACAGTAAAATCATGCCGGTAAAAGCAATGGGGGCAAAAGGGTATGGTACCACCTTTGACATTTCAAAAGGGATTGTCTGGGCTGTTGATCATGGGGCCGATGTGATTAACCTTAGTCTTGGCAATTATCAGCCTTCAAAAGTTCTTGAAGAAGCTGTCCGTTATGCTTATGAGAATAATGTGGTCATGGTTTCTGCAGCCGGCAATGACTCATCAAACCAGCCTACCTACCCTTCTGCCTATCCAGAAGTCATAAGTGTTGCTGCGGTAGATTATAATGGAAACCGGGCAAGCTTTTCTAACTATGGGGATTATATTGATATTGCCGCACCAGGAGTTTATATCCCCAGCACCTACTTTAATGAACAGTATGCAGCCCTCTCAGGGACGTCCATGGCAGCTCCACATGTCGCCGGCCTTGCAGCGCTTATAAAATCTGCTAACCCTGGATTAACAAGCTCTCAAGTCATCAGGATCATCAAAAATTCTGCGATCGATCTTGGGGAGCAAGGAAAAGATGTTCAGTTTGGAAATGGCTTGATTGATGTGAATTCAGCACTGCAGGAAGCAAATAAAGAGACGCCAAGCATCAACAAAAGAGAGAAGTCTTTATTTGAATGGTTAAGGTAAACCATTACCATGTAACAAGCCGCCCTTAATTGGACGGCTTGTAGCTTTTATACCAGATTGTATAGCTGTTCATCAACTTCTTCGATAAGCGGACTAAGTTCTTCTTTAGAAAGGATATATAATTCATGCATTGCCCTTGTACAGGCAGTATATAACAATTTCCTTTCCTCAGTCCTTGTATAGACAGATGAATCATAAATGACCACCGCGTCGAACTCGATTCCTTTTGCCAGGTATGTCGGCACCACATTCACTCCATTTTCAAACGTCATGGTGCCTTTTTCGATCAGCCTCGCGTCAACTACTTTTTTGACACCCTCGAAAGCAGCCTTACTCTCCTTTGCTGTTTTACAAATAACCGCGATATTTTTATGCCCCGACCTTTGAAGCTCCGAAATCAAATCATTCACTTTAAGAATATGGTCCCTGCTTTCGAGGCTTTGGAAGATAACCGGCTTTGGTCCGGTCCGATTAAAAGGTTCAATCATTTCTCCACCTTCGATTAGCTGGCGGGTAAATTCTACGATTTGCTTTGTCGACCTGTAAGTCCTTGTTAGGCTGTAAAGTTCCATTTTTCCAAAATCAAGTGCTGAATCCGCCAGAATCGTCTGGGCCCCGGTAGGCCCCGAATAAATTGCCTGGTTTATATCTCCGAGCAGTGTCATCTTACTATAAGGGAACAGCATCTTTATATAAGCAAACTGAAATGGAGTATAGTCCTGGGCTTCATCAACGAAAACATGCCGAATCGATGTGTTCGATTTCCTGCCTTCTATTAAATCCTGAAGATAAAGAAAAGGAGTTGCATCTTCATAGGCAATAAATCTATTTTCCAAGTTGCTTATGGACTGTTCACAGATGGCACTCCAATTTTCCGGTAACGGTAAAGGTTCAGCCATAAGATGGCCTTCCTTAAAGAAATCCATGAAAATGGCTCTTTTATTTATGAATTTTAATTTTTTCACGGCATTGAATAGTGGTTTGAAGCGTCTTTTGACTACCATTTCAGATAGCCATTTCTGCTCTCGATCAAGATCATGGAAGGTATCCTCTGCTTCGCCTTGTTTTTGTTGACTGGTTTTGAATGCCTCTAGATAATCTTCCTTTTCAAGAAATTGAATCTCCTTCTCCACCCATTCCTGTGACAATTCCGCTTTTGCTTTTCTCTTAAGCTCTTTTAAAAGCCATTCCTTAACAAGCTGAACTCTATTTGGAATTGAAATACTCTGATCGAGCGAATCATAATATGCGGCGATTTCTTTCTTTGAGATGATGGCGCGTTTATTAATGCCTAAACTTTTAAAGACTAGCGTTTCGCCAGCCAGTTTCTTAGCGTATTGATCCAGTAGGTCTTTAAATGCCAAACTTGCTTTAAATCGGATACTTTCAATCCTATCAAAATAGTTTTTGTTTTTTTCGGCTTCAAGCATGAACTCCATTTGTTCAAAAGGGTCTTCCAGTTCATATTCGCTGCCGAAACGCGTTGAAAGATATTCCTGGAAGGTGGCCTGCTGCATATTTTCCTCACCAAGCTCAGGCAATACTGTAGCAACATAGCTATTGAACAGCGGATTAGGTGAGAATAGCATGATATTTTCCGATGTGATGATATTCCTGTACTTATATAGCAGGTAGGCGACACGCTGCATAGCAGCAGAAGTCTTTCCGCTTCCAGCCACACCCTGAACAACAATAAGACTGCTTGAGTCATTGCGGATAATCTGGTTCTGTTCCTTCTGGATCGTAGCCACAATCGTTTTCATCTGGGTATCGGCATTATTGCCAAGGACTTCCTGAAGCATTTCGTCTCCTATTGTAACCCCGGTTTCAAACATTGCTGAGATTTTTCCGCCTTTAATGACGAACTGTCGTTTTAGTTCCATTGTACCTTCAATGAGATCTGTTTCAGTTTTATATTTCGCAGGTCCGGGGGAGTAATCATAGTAAAGACCGGAAATAGGTGCTCTCCAATCATAAATCAAGAAGTTTTCTTCTTGTTCATCCATTAGAGTGGCGATGCCTAAGTATATTTGCTCCGCTTTGTCTTCACCGTCTTCTTTAAAATCGACTCTGCCAAAGTAAGGAGAAAACCTGAGGCGAGACAAAGTCTGCAGCTGCTTGATCATTTGAGATTGAGTCCGTTCACGCTCTGATAAAAGAGCAGCCTGCTGCTTGATGCTAGTAAAAGTTTCCGCTACATCATCAGCTTCATCAAAGTTAACCGTAACATCTTCCCAAAAGGTTTTTCGGATTTGAAGAGCATCAGAGCCGACATCACTTGAACTCTCATTCCACTTCGCTGCTTTCTTATCAATTTCCTCAATGATGACTTCAACTCGTTCTTGTTCCATTACCAAGTCTTTCAGTTGCTTTTCTTCCATTTAAATCACTCCAGACTCAACGCTCTAATACTTGACTGCCACCTTGTTTTGTGGTATTGTTATACTAGAATTATTGTGTATTCATTGATAAGCTAAATAAGTACCAACTGTCATTTTACTATGTACATATTTTTATTACAAATCTCTTTTCCCGAAGTCACCTTGTATGGTGCTTTTTTATTTTTCACATAGTACTTTAATTATATTTATTCGATTTCCAACCTTTTTAAACATAAAAAACCGCGTTGCTGTATTTCAGCCCGCGGTTTTTTCATGAATCTGATCAAAATAGATATTTATTCCTATTACTGTTGCTCTTTCCGAGTTCTCGTCATCTGCTAAGTTTTATGATGGTTGCGATATTTGCTGCGATTTTTTCTGCAAATGTGTGAGCGTTTTTAAAGGCATCTTCAAGCGATACAACACCTGGAACTATGCTGAATACGGCATCAATTCCATACTCGTGGACAACTTCACTGTCAGCACCTACATTGCCCGCAATCGCAATGACCGGGACATTGTGTCGTTTAGCTGTTTTGGCAACGCCTATAGGAGTCTTTCCGAAAATCGTCTGACCATCAATCTTTCCTTCTCCGGTTATAACAAAGTCGGCATCTAGGATATGGCTTTCTAGTTGAGCAGCCTCAATCACGATGTCAACACCTCTTTTTAACTCCGCCGACAGAAACGCCATTAATCCGCCACCAAGCCCACCTGCTGCGCCGGCACCTGGAACTTTCTCGATGTCCTTGCCGATGTCCTTCCAAATGATCTGGGCAAAATGGTGAAGGTTGTGATCCAGTAATTCAACCATTTCTTGCGTTGCTCCCTTTTGAGGTCCAAAAACATGTGATGCACCTCTTTTGCCCGTTAAGGGATTATCCACATCACAAGCAACTTCAATCTTCACTGTTTCCAGCCGTTTATCCAACCCAGCCATGTTCACTGCAGCAAGAGAACCTAAGGCTCCTCCGCCCTCGCCGATTTCTTTTCCATTTGAATCAAGCAGCAAGATACCAAGGGCCTTAGCCATACCCGCTCCTCCATCATTAGTGGCACTTCCGCCTATCCCAATAATGATATGCTCGACACCATAGTCAAGAGCGGTAGCAATCAATTCACCTGTACCCCGAGTAGTCGTTTCCAGAGGGTTTCTGTTACATGAAGGTACAAGATGAAGTCCTGAAGCAGCAGCCATCTCTATGACAGCTGTCTTTTCATCACCTGAAATTCCGAAAAAGGCTTCAACCGGAGCGCCTAGTGGGCCTGTCACTGTTTTGGTGACCAGTTTTCCGCCTGTGGCATCAACAAGGGATTGGACCGTTCCTTCGCCTCCGTCTGCCATAGGTACCTTTACGAAACTTGCTCCAGGGAGGATCTTTTTCATGCCACTCTCGATTGCTAAAGCAGCCTCGAGCGCTGTAAGGCTCTCTTTAAAAGAATCAGGTGCAATTACAATTTTCATGCTCGTTTCTCCTCTCATTGAATACTACAGTATCCATACGCTGAAATGAAAGGTCTGGACTTTACAAGAAAAATCCAGACCATTTTTAAAAATCTAGGTACTATATACCAAAGCTTTTATCTATCCGAAAAACTTGAAGATCCCAAAGATTAGTGTCGAAACCATTGCGAGTGTTAAACCGACTGCTGTTTCATAAGGTATCAATTTTAAACGTTCTTTAATCTCCATGTTGACACTTCCTCCAGTTGCGTGGAAGAAGCTTCCGTGTGGAAGATGGTCAAGGACTGTGGCACCCGCGTGTACCATGGCTGCACCCGCTAGTGCGGTGACACCCATTTCCAATATGGTTGAACCGAAAACCTGCGAAGCAACTGCGGTCCCTGCTGTTGTAGAAGCAGTAGCCGCTGACATGAAAATACCAGATGCAGGTGCAAGGACGAAGGCTGGAAGACCAAGCGCATCCAGGCTGTTAATTAAGACATCCTTCAACCCTGAATTGGCGATGATTCCCGCGAGTGTTCCTGTACCAAGGAGCATGATTGCTACTCCGGACATTTTATTTAATCCAGCGATTGCATAGTCATTGATTTGCCTGATCCTGCCCATCGCAAGCGCTCCTGCGATTCCTCCAGCTGGCAGGGCGATCATTGGGTCGATGTTTATATCGAATAATGGTCGCAGGGCCAGCAAAATGATGGTAACTAATGGGGCCACGATTGCCGGGACTACTAATGGGTGCTTACCTTTATCCGTTGTTTCACTTTCTTGAGCTGTTACCATCGAACCTTTATTCACTAGCTTCTTAGCTAAAATATACGTAACGGTCAATCCGAAAATAGCTGGAATGATTCCCGCAGCCATTACTGATGTCAATGGGATTTGGAACGCATCCGCTGCAGCTATTGCATTTGGGTTCGGTGACATGATATTCCCAGCCTTGCCGCCGCCAATCATTGCAAGCAGGATCGCTGTTTTGGAAATACCCGCTTTATTGGCGATTGCCAACGCGATTGGCGCAACAGTGATGACAGCAACATCGACAAATACGCCAACAGTAGTAAGGATCATTGTCGCGATTGCCAGTGCAAGTAACGCACGTGTTTCCCCGACCTTCTTAACGATTGTTTCGGCGATTACTGCAGCAGCACCTGATTCAATTAGGACGCCTGCCAGCACACCGGCAGCGAGAATCCTTAATACTGCAGGAATGATTCCCTTTGCCCCTTCCATCATCAAGGCAACGGTGTTCGTGACATCAACTCCGCCTACAAGTCCCCCGATCAGGGCACCTGCAATCATTCCATATGCTGGTGAAACTTTCTTTAAAATAAGGAAAATAGCTACTACTAGTGCTACAATTGCGCCGAAAGCGCTTACTTGAATATCCACGGTGATACCTCCTAAGAACTTTTTGTATCCCAATTGTAAGCGCTGTCTATTGATATTACATTAGTCAAATCATCAAAAAAAGACCTGTAATAGTACAGATCTTTTGTGCATTTGCACAATTTCATTCCAGCTCATGATTAAGAAAGGATAAATAAAGGTGAAGAAGGTCTGTCGTTTTTCGCGGATCCTTGCCTGTTATTTCGGTGATTTTATCAAGTCGATATCGCAGCGTGTTCCTATGTACGAATAGCCTCTGTGCAGCCTTATTCATGTCGCCGTTCGTATCGATAAGAGCTCTCAAAGATTCAGTGAGCTCGCCTTTAACATCCTTCTCCATCAGACTCTTATAAAAAGGCTGCAAATTCCCCGTGAGCCCTTTGTGAGAAGCGCTTAAAAGGAATACTGGCAAATAATATTCCTCCAACATGTATATATTGTTTTGTGGAGATAATTTCAGACCAGAATCCAATGTCATGACTGCCTGTCTGTATGACTCCGTGAAGCCTGGCAATCCTTCATGGAATTGGCCAACCCCGATTTTTACCTGGATTTGCTCATTCATTCTTAAACCATTAAGCCATGTTTCAGTTGTTTTTCTCAGGAAATGATCAATGTCATCTCTCGGTACGACCTTTAAAACCACGATCCTATCATCCTGCATCAATAATAGATCATCTTTTTTCAGTCGACTTTTTAAATAGGCGTAAGTTTTCTTCCTGTCAGGAGTCATGATGACAATCGCGACCCGCTCCAATTGAAGATCAATTCCAATGCGCCTAGCTCTTTCGAGGAAGAGCGAGTCATGTTTGCCTTCAGCATGGATGATTTGGCTGACGAGTTCCTCCTTAAGCCTTTCATCCCATTGAATTTCATTCATCAAAACCGCCTGCTGAAGACTGAGCTCAGCGGCCATCCGTACGAGTTCTACGTAGCTTCTGATTTCATCTGGTGATCCAGTTATGCCGATTACTCCTATGATCCTATTATCAAAGAGTATAGGAAGATTAATACCTGGTTTAACACCATTGAGCCTTTTTGCTTCATGGTCGGTAATTTCAAAGCCCTTTCCTTGTTGAATGACGATGACTGCCCCTTCATGGATGTCATCTATGCGTTTTTCGTCGCCTGAGCCAATGATCACACCCCGATTATCCATTATATTGATATTCTTTCCGATGATCCCCATCGTCCTGTCTACAATTTCCTGAGCTAGCTGCTTGTTCAATAACTCCATGTAAATCCCCGCCTTGAAGTACAATACTATGTAATAGTATGGCTGAATATTTGCTGTAAAAAAAGTAAAGCGTGAGAACATCAGTCCTCACGCACCTATTTACCTTGTTAAAGCATGTTCTACCTTGATGCATCTGTCCATGATCACAGTATATCCTTTATCTTTCAGGAAGTTGTAGGCCTCTTCATTTTCAAGGCCAAGCTGTGCCCAGAAAACATCCGCATCGATTTCGGCAAACTCCTCTGCAACCTCCATCAAATATTCTGATCGGCGGAAAACATTGACAATGTCTACGTGTCCGTCAATTTCTTTTAACGTTTTAACTGCTTTGATTCCTAGAACTTCATCTACAGTCGGATTCACTGGGATAATATCATAGCCAGCTGCCTGCATTGCCTTTGAAACCATATAGGAAGTCCGCTCAGGGTTGTCACTCAATCCGACAACTGCAATCCTTTTTGAATTTTTAAGGATTTTGCCGATTTCTTCTCTTCCTGGATTGTTGATTGCCATTTTCATCACTCCTATGGAATAATTCGTTCCTAATGATTATTTTATCGCACTACTATTCAGACTCAAATCAACTTGCCTCATGGCATGTGATACCTAAATAATTATAAAGCTTTAAATCTCTCCTTTCCCTTTTTCTGGTGAAGTGTGAATCGATCAACGGCAACAGCGAGCAAAGTGCCAAGGATTAACCCGTTATTAAGGATTGAAACAAGGACAGGCGGAATATTGCGAAAAGCCTCGCCCGGAATGAACATCGCGCCTACACCTGCCATCAGGGCGGTTCCAATCACGACTCGAATCCTGCTTTTATCGTTTTCACGATCAAATTCTGAAAAAGCGATCCCTGTCATATTCACGAATATAACGAAAGTAACGGAGTAGCCTACAGGTGCAGGTAGAGCTGCGAACAAAGACATAACGTGCGGCAGCATACTTGCAAGGACGATCAACAATGAACTGATGATAAAAGGCAGAATCCTTGTAATACCAGTAGTTGAGATAAACCCTGCGGCGCCAGAAATTGGGACAGACCCAATTGCCGAGAAAATCCCTCCAAGCAGCTGGTTGATTCCAGCTGTGAAACCGCTGGCCCTGTATCGGAAATCAGTGCGATCAGACCCCATATCCTTTAGAACTTGTCCAGTAACCCTTATGCTGGCCAACATATTGGTGATTAACAGGAATGTAATGAAAACCGACGTCACAATTAAACCTGAATCAAAAATAGGCTTCCCAAATGCGAAAATTTCCGGTATGGCAAATGCTGGCCCTGTATATACTTCATATGCTTTTCCCAAGTTAAAAGTCTTAAATAGCACCCAGCCAGCGGCCAGGCTGATTAAGATAGCATACTGGCTGATCCATTTAATACGATGCCTTGTTAGATAGAAAGTGAAAGCTACCAAAAAAATGCTAAAACTAGCAATTGGAAGACTCACTTCGCCTTGACCTCCGCCAAGTCCAGCCATCCCATTCAAGAATGAGCCGCTTAGCTGAATCACGAGCAAAAGAAGGTAAATCCCACTGACTACAGGAGTGAACAAAGCTGCCAGTCTATCGATAAGCTTGAATAAACTTAATAGAAAAAATACAACTCCACTGATGATCATGGCTCCTTCTAATGCCTGCAGGGTTTCAATGCTGGATGAAAACAGTGTTGCACTCAATCCTGCATATATTGTAAAAACACCCCACCATAGTCCTGCGGGCCCCTCGTTAATTGGCATACGATGCCCTATAAGGGCCTGCAACAGGCTCGAAATGCCTAACACAAACATTGTTCTTTGGACCAATCCGGTCGTCTGCAAATCATTCAATTGAAATAAATCAGCGATCGCAATTGGTGCTACAATTGAACCAGCAATGATAAAGGCCATCCACTGAATGGCTGATAATAATGTCTTCATATACAATCTCCATCTTCTTGGCAAAATAGTAAACCGCGCAATTATATGTATGCTAATTCTATAAATGAAATCCTTTTTCCTTCGCTTTTAATAATATCGTACTTAAGGATACTGTAAATGAATGAACTTTTGTATTAAAACAATCCATTAGAAAAAGGACATCCGCATTAGGATGCCCTTTATGTTAATAGCTGGTAAACCATAGAATCCTTTGAATCCAATAGATAATATATTTAAATGGAGTCATCTTGTCCTTATTTTCTTCATAATCCAGTGTAAACTTTGCTTCTTCATTATTCCAGATTCGACTGAAATACTGGTCCACATCTTTGATAACCTGGCGATCAGGATCGGCTTCTATTTTGATATTGGTTTCGAGGTTTAAATCATTAAGGTTCCGACGGGTAAAGTTGGCGGATCCTCCGAGAATGACACTGTTCTTTCCTCTGTCAAAGTAAATCAATTTTGAATGATATTGCTCCTGGCCAGCATTGTACCATTTTATATTAATATTTTCGCTGCCAAATTCCATGATCTCTTCCGACACCGGGATATTTGGCAAACCAGACTTCTGGTTTCCGAAAGCGTTGGTATTAGGATCAAGTATAATATTTATTTTTGCTCCGCGATCAGCAGCCTTGTCAATTTCGTCGATGACTTTCCTTTCTGCAAGATAGAACATTCCAATCCAAATATGATCGTCTTTTCCAGAATTTTTCAGCTCGTTCAGGAGATGTTTGAGGATTTTCCCCTCCGTTAAAACCTGGACCTTAATATCTCCTTCGTCTTTTTGGGTAGTGTACTCAGGGAGATCGCCACCTCCTGAAAAATTGAGTACTGCCTGCTCAGATTCCAATATATCTCCTATAATATTTCCACTTGTTTCAAAGGCGATATTTGAGTGGAACCCACTTGCATCATGTGGGTTCGCGGATGCCACGATCGCTGTCTTTTCAGTGACGAACACTTTCCTGTGATTAGCCTTCAGGTTCAGTAGTTCAAAATAGGAGCGGAGCGTCACATCAGGCGCATTCTTTGCCATTGGATTCGGAATCCACCCTTCTCCTGATTGGCCAAACCATTGGAGAAACACCCGCCAAAAAGCCGTATACAATGGGTTGGAATCCCTTAGAGGATCCAGGTTCGTGAATACAACTTTAATGTCATGGTCCCTCAGCTCCTTAAAAACACCTGATTTGTGAGATCCATAAGTCAAATTTATTTCATCAGTGATAAAGACTACTTTAAGATCCTTATGCTTTTTCTTCTGGGCGATCAGTTTTTCTCCAATGGATTCGCTTATTTCTGGATAGCCCATGTCCTCCTTGTAATAGCCATTAAATAAAAACATATCAAGGACAATAAAATCTTCTGCTTCACCAATCCTCTTTATGATCGTATCGAATATTTCATGTTCGTACTTTTGTTTACCGTCTTTCCCTTTATAGGTTAAATCATATAAGAAGCGGACATCCTTGACCTTATGGACTTTCCCTTCATATGATAAGCCTTCAGGGATATCTTTATTGGTCTGGTAGACAGCTATAGTGATCAGGATTATTGCAAGGATCATTATGAACAATAATGGCTTTCTTTTAGATAAACTTTTCCCAATCTTCATTTTAGAAGGGCTCCTTAAGTTAATTTACTTACTTATTCACTTATTCAGCAAGTTATAAACTTAGCAAGCAAATCCGTCTATCATGAATGACAAAAACAGTTTTGTTCAAGATTTGCATGGTGTTTTTAAGAGAACATGGTAAAATAAAAGAACCTTAAAATCTTAAAAGGAGAATATTTCATGGCAATAAACGTAATAGTCATTATACTGGCATACTTGCTGGGATCAATACCTTCTGGCCTTATTATTGGAAAATTGTTCTACGGTAAAGATATTCGTGAACATGGAAGCGGGAACTTAGGCGGTACAAATACATTCAGGACACTGGGAGTAAAAGCTGGTTTAATAGTAAGTATCGCTGACGTGTTGAAAGGAACCCTTGCTGCAAGTCTGCCCTTGCTGCTAAATACGGATGATCTCCATATGCTTTTAGTAGGGGTCTTTGCGGTGATTGGACACATGTATCCTATCTTCGCAGGATTTCGAGGCGGTAAAGCGGTAGCCACTTCAGGTGGGGTTTTGCTGGCATATATTCCGGTATTATTCATATTCATGCTCTTAATCTTTTTCATCAGCCTGTACATAACAAAGTATGTTTCCCTATCTTCCATTCTAACCGGCATTGCCGCGTTCATTTACTCGCTCTTTACCCAGGACCTCCCTTTGATCATGGTTGTCGCAGTCCTGGCCAGTTTCGTCATCTACAGGCATCGAGCCAATATTGAGAGAATCCGCAATAAAACAGAGCCGAAAATCAAATGGCTTTAGAACAGGAAACTACAGCCGGCAAACCTTCCGTGTTTGCCGGCATTTTTATGGATAAAATCCAAAGTCCCCGTAAATTCCACAATAGAATGGCAGCCAAGATTAACAATTATAGCCCCTTTTGCTCCAGTAGTTCTTTATAAGATATTTTTTGTTCTTTTTAAAAAAATAAATGGTTTTGCTGTTATAATTTAAATATATATGTCATATACATTCGAAAGAAATCGAATTCAGGCTGCTAATTTATATGTATGTCAATTCCTGATGAAATTATTTAATCTAACCATGCCCAAACAATTCGAAAAAAGAAGGGATATAAATGAAACCAGGAAAACCCCTTAAAACCTTTCATTTCAGTACAGAAATGAAACAGTCAGTCTCCCCAAGTACGTATCCAAACGATAAAACGTTCTTGATTCATGAACTTCAAATGAAAAGGGGTGAGTTGACAATGGATGATTTAAAACACAAACAAGCAGAGCTTGAAAGTAAAAGCATGGAACTGGAGCAGGAAATAATTGATAAGCAGCAAACTTTAATGCACCTGCATCAGGCTATCCAAACTGCCACAAGTAAGTTTCAAGCAGCTTCAGCCAGCCATTTGGCAGCCGGATTAGCTCATGAAATTAGGAATCCCCTGACAACGATCAAGGGTTTTATCCAGTTGCTTAAACCGGAACTTCAAGCTGACCGCAAGAAGGAATTCGCTGATGTGGCTTTAGATGAAATTAATCGTGCCAACACCTTACTCACTGAATTTCTTTCTGTTTTGAAACCTGGCTCCCCTGAGAAAAGGAAGCTATCCATGAATAAGTTAGCAGAAAGTATACTCAAGCTATTTTCGAGCGAATCAATTTTAAAGGATATCCAATTCAAAGGAACCTTTCCCGAAGACGAGCTATATGTATGGGCTGATGAAAATGGAATTAAACAAGTGTTGGTGAATTTGTTGAAAAATGCATTTGAAGCAGTGGAAGGAAATCCTGCTACAAGACCTGAAATCACATTGGTTGTAAGCAAGCTTGAGGAAAACGTTTCAGTAAGTGTAATAGATAATGGCAGCGGTATTGATCAATTATCTCTTAACAAGATTTTCACACCCTTTTACACTACAAAAGCAGAAGGAACCGGGATAGGATTGGCGATCAGCAAGCAAATAATCGAAAGTCACGGCGGCCAAATGAGTGTTGCCATTGAACACAATAAAACAATATTCAAATTCGCGCTTCCTGCCGTTTAATCCTGAACAGCAATCGTCGAAAAATTGTCATATTGAAAGCCATTAACCATCTGCCGTGACTGGTAAAATGTAGGTAATAACTAAGGAAAGAAGGCGGATTGTAATGGAAGAAGTTATCAAGCAGGCCGTAAATTGGGTGTATACAACCACAACCGCTGAGGTAACGTCGCCAGATGATTTTATTGTAGAATTCCTGACTGATATTCCTGACAATGAAAGAAATGACCCTTCGCCAATCAAAATTAAAAATATGGAAGAATTATTGGATTTCCTGGAAAACACGGAATGGTAATATAAGATTCGTCTGATGTGGATTTTAAACAAAACTTTTTCAAATGGAAGTTTTGGAAAGAATATAGTTACAAATCTCCATTAAAAAATTGCGGTCTCTTAAAGGACCGCATTTTTTTACATATCGTATCACATTTTTAACAGTTTGAACTGCCCCCTTCCCAAAACATCTTTTATATAATCTAGTTTCGTATCATTGAAATAAACGGAATCGCCTTCATGAATCAGGATGGGCACTCCATCGAATGTATGAATTTGATCATTCTTTAATGGCTGCTCCTCCAGAGCAACTCGAAGCTGCGGGCCACCTCAACCGATCCCCATCGTCAACCGGACGTATAGCATTTCCTCTTCCTTGCATTCATTTTTGATTGCCTGACGCAAAATTTTATGTGCGCTCTCGGTTATTTTGAACAATACCTCTCACCCTTTCAAAGTTTCTGCCTTTAATCTACAATTTTAATGAAAATTATCGAATTATGACAAAATAATGAAAATCACAATGAAATTTATACATTTAACACCATTCTTATAATATATTATCCTTAGAGGCTAAAAAATAAATATGCCTCATTCTAATCTGGGGAGATTAACATGAGAAAAAAGAAGAAAAAACCTTTTGGTATTGCCTTGTTTGCAGGCTTAGGCATCTTGGCATCCGTATTAACTTTGCAGATGTACAATGAAGCACAAGCCAAAGAACCAAGCATTAAAATGAAATCTCAAAAGTCACATCTCGAGAGAAGCTATGATGTGACCGGTAAGAGTTTTGTGGAAACAGTGAAAATCGGAGCAATTGGTGATATCCTGATCCACGATACAGTTTATGAAGATGCATTTTTGAGTCCCGGCTACGATTTCAAACCAATGCTCAGTCATGTCAGAGAGTACTTATTGCAACCTGATCTTTTACTGGCGAACCAGGAAACTCTTCTTGGCGGAGAGGAAATCGGGTTATCAAGCTATCCAATGTTCAATAGTCCTGTTGAAGTTGGTGAGGCATTGATAGATGCCGGAGTGGATATTGTATCAAATGCAAATAATCATTCTCTTGACCGCTCGGAAAAGGGGGTCCTCGCATCGTTAAGTAATATGGAAGCATCCGGCCTCCCTTACGTTGGTTCATTCAAGGATGATGCAGACAAACAAGAATTGCGGATCTTGAACAAAAATGGGGTCAGCGTTTCCTATTTATCCTACACCTATGGAACAAATGGAATCCCAGTTCCAATCGGCAAGGATCATCTCGTGAACCTGATTGATCGGGAAGCAATGAAAGCTGAGATTCACCGCGCCCGGACTGAATCAGATATTGTTGTCATGAGTATCCATTGGGGGAATGAGTATCAACGCTTCCCTACTATTGATCAAAAGGAACTTGCCCAGTTTCTGGTCGATGAAGGCGTAGACATCATCTTTGGCCATCATCCGCATGTTTTGCAGCCTATGGAGTGGCTGACTGCTGCGGACGGAAGAAAGGCTTTTGTCGTCTATTCACTTGGTAATTTCCTGTCTGGCCAAATGTGGGACTATAAGGATATCGGTGGTCTTGCCACGATTGAAGTAACGAAAACCATCACACCGGAAGGCGATAAAATCGTGCTGCAAAACCCGGAATTCTTACCGACATTTGTCTCAAGTAGCAGACAAAGCAATTACCGTGTTGTTCCTTTGGAAGAAGCCGGCCAATTTGGCCTCGCTGGAGCAAAAAGTAAATATAACGAAATCATGGAACATATGACACAGTTTATTAAGTAGTTTTCTTACGAATATCGCAATACCGGCTAGAAAACTCGCTTCTAAACCTAAAGCCATGTATGAACTTTGCGAATAAGCAATGCGTAAACAGCCAATAATGAAATGTGAATGCCTGGTCCATGAAGACCAGGCATTGCTTATGTTATAATCGGACTACCTGGTTTGAAAGGAGAACAATATGATAATTACAATTAATGATGATGCTGCAGCATGGTATGAAAATGAAATGGACCTTTCATCCGGAAGCTATTTAAGATTTTTTGTCCGGTACGGGGGCTTCAGTTCCATTCAGAAAGGTTTTTCATTAGGTGTATCGAAAGAAGAACCTGATCATATTGGTGTAAAAACAGAAAAGAATGGTGTCACTTATTATATCGAAGAAAAAGATATTTGGTATTTTGATGGACATGATATGCACGTTGAACTTCACCCAGTTGGGCAGGAACCCGATTTTAAATTCGAGAAGAAGTAAGGCAGACGCGAAAAGCGCCTGCCTTATTTTTTAGCTACTATAAGAGGGTTCTCAATACCTTCCTGTTTTAAAATTTCAGCCTGCTTCGTTCCTAAAAGATCGAAATGAGGATAATCGGTCTTCCTTTTGTCAATCCACTCCGGCCGCAAACCATATTTCCGCCCCCACTGGGCTAGCTTTTCGAGGTCCCTGCATCCAACCTTCGTCACCGTTGAGCAGTCTGGAAAGCGTTCATCAATCCAATAATGTGTCAGGAAGGCGAGCTCTCCTCTTTTGATTTTAGCTTTCCATTCTTCCAGCTCATGACGTTTGATCCCGAAAGCCAATCAGACCTGCTCCTTTTCATCTTCAGGCTTTTTCATAGCCTGAAGATATGCTTCGTGCCAGTCAGGAAAGCTCCTTTTTAAAGAAATAGGACGGAAGCTATCCTTCTTCACACAGACATGTTTTGAGCTGCCTGTCAAAGCAAGCTCCCCGTTACCATTGAATATCTCATATTTATAGACAGAGCGAATGCCATCATATTCCTCAACCCAAGTTTTGATCGTTGCAGTATCCCCATATCTCAATGGTTTTTTATAGGATGCTTGAATATCGAGTACAGGCGAGATGATTCCGTCCTTCTCCATTTCTGCATAATTAAAGCCAAGCTCTTTGATCAATTGTGTTCTGCCCAGCTCCATCCACACCAGATAATTTGCGTGATAGACAACACCCATCTGGTCTGTTTCTGCGTATCGAACCTCAATCTCCCTTGTAGAAATGATCATTTGTATTCCCCTTTATTCTTCTTGTTATTAGGTTATTTTTTCTTCGTTTTTACTTTAATTAATGATATAGAATTTCTCAAATGGACTTGAATGAATCCTCTTTTTGTTTGGCTCTGCTAAACTAGGCTGTTGATTTTCGTTCCAGGCGCTTCGCTTTCCGCGGGGCTGGCGCTGAGCCTCCTCGTCGCTTTGCTCCTGCGGGGTCTCATCTGACCAGCTAAGCCCGCAGGAGTCTAGGCGCCTTCCACTACAATCAACAGGGCTTAAAAACAACAATTGGCATTAATAGAGCCTTTGTTATACAAGAAACAATCTTATGAAAATATCCTTATCCTATAATCTTTTTTAGAGCTGCTTCAAAGTCCTGCTTGTCTAAGTATAAAACATCTTCATCGAAATCCTCAAAAAGCTCTTGGTCAATCAAACGATATGCCTGGGATTGAACAGCTTCATCCACTAAATTCGTAGCAAATCGTCCGTTCCCTTTCATATCGACTTCCGAAAGTTTCACCGACAAAAACGATTCCACATCTTCGCTGATCTTATATTGATATTTACCAGCATAGTTCTTGATGATTAGCAATAAATCGCTCACACTATAGTCCGGAAAGTGGAAAAACTTCTTGAATCTTGATCTGAGACCAGGATTGCTTTCTAGCAGCAAATCCATCTCCGCAGGATAGCCAGCAAGGATCACGACTAGATTTTCATTATGCCGTGTCATTTCATCGACAATCGTATCAATAACTTCCTTGCCAAAATCACCAGAGCTTTGACCTAGCAATGAGTAAGCTTCATCGATGAATAAAACGCCTCCGAGAGCCTCACGAATTTTTTTCTTTGTCTTGATGGCTGTTTGACCGACATAGCCAGCGACAAAATCTGCCCTGCTGCTGACGATTAGATGGCCACGCTTCAGCATTCCACATTCTTTCAGCAGTTCTGCGTAAATCTTTGCTACCGTGGTTTTTCCTGTGCCCGGATTGCCGGTGAAAACAGAGTGAAGCTGTATCGGCACAGCTGGCAGTCCATTATTCTTTCGCAGCTGCTGCATCCTGACAAATGAGATTAAGGATGTGACTTCTGATTTTACAGTGTCCAATCCAACTAGTGCGTTCAGCCTGTCTAGGGGTCTTTCCGCTGATTGATTCGATGGAGATTCAAAATCTTCTTTTTCCAACAATGTATATGTGGAAAAGTCATCTTGTTCTGTCTGTCTGGATCCCTTTTTGAAAATGGCCTCCAACACGAGATTCCGAACTGTCCTTGCATTTCCGAAGGTATCATCTACTCTTTCGTTTTCAATGCGATCTCTGAGCTCTAGCTTTGCTCCTTCTGTCATTGCAAAATCATTATCCTGTGCCGCCAGCTCAGCAATTCGCAACAGCTCATCATTTGAGTAATCCGGAAGGTGGAACAAATTAGATTGAGGAAAACGTGATCTTAAGCCTGGATTTGCATCAAGAAATTGTCGCATTTCTTCTGGATACCCAGCAAGTATAACGGCAAATTTGCCCCCGTACTCTTTCCCAGTCATTAGTGATACCAGGGTATCGATTGCAGTTTGACCATAGTCATTTCCAGTCTGTCCTTCACGTTTAAGGCTGTATGCCTCATCAATGAATAAAACCCCGCCAAGTGCTTGCTCAACGACCTTCCTGACATTTTCTTCTGTTTGCCCGACATAAGCTCCGACAAGCTGGGAACGGTCTGCCTCGATTATTTCTTCTCGTGGAAGTACTCCTAGCTGATGATAAATTTTTGCAAGCAACCGAGCTAACGAAGTTTTCCCTGTTCCCGGATTCCCGGTCAGGACCATATTCAAGCTTTGATCATCCTTAGTTTGCAGGCCAAGTTCTTTCCGTTTTTGCTGATACTTGAGAAAGCGATAAAAATCATTCACTCTCTCTTTAACCGACTCGAGACCCACCAATTTATTTAGTTCAGCGAGAGGATCGCTTTCAGCCTGTCTTTCACTATCATCATCCTCTTGGAATTCAAGTTCCCAAAGCAGCCTTATTTCTTCAAGAGATTGCAGTCTTTTCTGCATTTCTTCATAATGGATGGCTGTATGAAAAACACCGGTGACTGACTCTTCATATAGCTCTGTTGCTTTCAAAAGAGCTGCCGTTTCTTCTATAGCCTTTTCAAGCAATTCAGTTAGCCTGCTGAACTTCTTCGACTCCGCTTCAGTGTCTTTGTTAAAATTCTGTCCTATTAAATCATCTAGCTCTTCTTCGGCATGAGAAAGGAATTGCTGCGAGATATCGATATACTGCTCAGCTGTTTTCTTTTTCAAGGCACGATTATCTGTTTCCCTGATTCGGGGATATACGAGCTGGTCAAATAGATTTCCTTTGTTTTTCCATTGATTCCGGGCGAGCAGGGATTTTGCTTTTTTGTTTGTGGAGTCACGATCTATCGCTGCCCTTAACCACTCAAGTACTAGTGAGTCATACCCGTTTCGTTGTGCTCGAGATTGTGCAGCAAGAGTCAGTGCTTTCGACAGCCTTTGTTTGTCTTCACTTAAAGTCAAGCTCCTGATTGCCGTGATTAAGCTTGCTTCCTCCTGAATAAAGCCTTTTGTATGTATCTCTTCTTCCCATAGCTTGATTTGTTCATCCACAGGAATTTGTTTTTTTTGCTGGTCCATCCTAATCACTTCTTTATCTTAAAGTTTGAAAATGTGGCATTCGTCATGAATATTTATAAACTTTGTTCACAATCCGTATATTATCACAATTTTGACCAAACGGAAAAAGACTCGCCTGACGACGAGTCTTCTCCGCTTTACTGCTGGTTATGCGCTTCATCTTTGATTTCTGCCCGAAAAGCATCAATGCTCTCGCGGCGGCGTTCATTTTTTTCCTTAATTCTTTGCTGGTCTTCAGGACTAGAATTGACCATTGCAGCTTCTGCATCTTCCATGTTCTCAATCGTATGATGGATCATGGATTGCAGCTTCTCCACATTATCGCTTCGATCGTCTGGCTTTGGTGTATTTTGTGCCATTGTCATGTACCTCCTTTTAAAAAGTACATCAATAGTATGCAACTACACATATCGATTATTAGCGGAAAACAGTGGATATCTTTTCACGGGAAAAATTAAAGCCCGCCATTTATATGGCAGGCGTATTCATTCAACTATTCGCCTTTGGTTTGCATGACCTGGGCATGTTCACCCGACTTGTCGTTCATTTTCTTGCCTTTATTACCGCTGAATCCACGTGGCTGTGTTCCAAGGTGGCTTGGAACATGATGCTTACTGTCCCTTTTAGGATTGCTCATGTATATCCCTCCTCTAGAATAAGTTTCTCCTAAAGAAGAGGTATTCATAAATGGTAATGTATGATAGTTACTCAGCTTTGCCTAAGTGTTTTTGTTCTAACTTGGCCTCTATTTTCTCGAGTGCATCACGGTCATTTAGAAGTTGGCGTTTATTTTCCATTACAAGCTCTTGAAAAGAACGCTTTCTTGGTTTTCTCATCGTGTTCACCATCCTTTGTCATCATTGTAACAGTTATTATGTCCGGAAACGGTTGCAATTATTACAACTTTTTGAAAATTTAATCGTATTTTACTCATACCCGATAAATCCATAGTTCTTACAAGCAATTTTTCCCATAAAAAATACACCAGTAGTCAAACTGGTGTGGGATTTACTTCAAAAGTTCCTGCATTTGCTCGAATGTCAGCGAACCAATTTGCTTTTTAATAATCAAGCCGTGTTCATCAATAATCAATGAGGTAGGAATGGATATGACTGAATAGGTTTGCTGCGTCCTTCCTTCTTTATCAAGTAAAATAGGGAAGGTTAATCCATTCTCCTCGACAAATCCCTTTACATTATTTTGAGGATCAAGATTTACTGCCAGAATTTCCACTTCTTTTGAATTTTCCTTATAAAATTTCTCCATTGCCGGCATTTCCTCTTTGCAGGGCGGACACCATGTGGCCCAAAAGTTCACCATCACTTTTTTACCTCTGTAGTCTTTCAGGCTGACCTCTTCTCCATCAAGGTTTTTCAATGTGAAATTCGGTGCTGCCATCCCGGCACCGATGCCAGTCGTTGCATTAGATGCTTCAATTGCAAGTGGTTCATCGGCCGTATTTAATTGCTGAAAAATTGCAAATAACACTAATCCAGCCAGTATACCTGCTCCAATCGCTTTTTTGATCATTGGAAAACCCCCTTTGATTTGTTTACAAGTAGGATATCCCAAGTATACAAAGATAATGAAAGTGGAAATGTGAGAATATTTGAGGATTATGTGAATTTTATTTGAAAGTTGCCCTGACACTAGTCGATGGGTCCGAATCTTGGTTCACCATCGATTGAAATTTAAGCAGCTCCAGCATTTGTATTCCACCTCTCATTCCGTTCTTATGCCGACATTAAAAGCGCAGCATAAAAATGCCAGGGAGTGCATCCCTGGCATACTGCTTGCTATTTTTCAAATAAGCGCGGCAGGTCTTCGCTGTAATTTCCACGCATGATTCCTTTTTCTGTTATGATTGCTGTGATTAAATGATGAGGTGTTACATCAAATGCCGGGTTAAAAACCTTAACGCCTTCAGGGGCTGTCGATTTTCCGAAGCCTGCAGTAATCTCCTCTGCCGCTCGTTCCTCAATCGGTATTTCTTCGCCAGTTTTCGTTTCTAGGTCAATTGTCGATAGTGGCGCAGCTACATAAAATGGGATATTATGCGCTTTGGCAAGTAAAGCAACACCATAGGTACCAATTTTATTAGCTACGTCCCCATTGGCTGCCACGCGATCGCAACCTACGATGACTGCTTGTACCTTTCCCTGTTGCATCACCATTGCTGCCATGCTGTCAGTGATAAGGGTAACATCGATTCCAGCTTGCATCAGTTCCCAGGCTGTCAGTCGCGCTCCCTGGAGCAGAGGACGCGTCTCATCAGCAAATACCTTGATATCCATTCCTCGTTCCTTGGCCAAATAGATTGGAGCGAGCGCGGTACCGTATTTTGCTGTAGCTATTCCACCGGCGTTGCAATGAGTCAACACAGTCATCCCATCTTTAAATAAAGTCAATGCATGCTCACCAATGGAACTGCATACATTTTCATCCTCCTGGCGAATCAAATGAGCTTCTTCTTCCAATAGCTCTTTAATTTCCTTTACCGGCTTTCTATTTTCAACCTTTGCTCGAGTATCCATCCTTTTGAGTGCCCAGAAAAGATTGACTGCAGTCGGCCTAGATGTAGCCAGGTAATCCGCTTGCTTTTTGAAATACGTATAAAATGTCTCAAAATCCTTCTCGGGGGCATCAATAATACCTAGCACCAGACCGTAAGCAGCGGCAATGCCTATTGCCGGAGCCCCCCTTACTTTGAGCTGTTTAATAGCATCCCATACATCATCTATATTGCTGATTTCCAGGAATTCTGTAACGTGGGGAAGTTTTGTTTGATCTAATATATAGAGCTTTTCACCGTCATACTTAACGGATTGTAAAAATGTTTCTTCCAAAATGGGTCCTCCTTCTGCCTTTTAAGACAATTCTGAAACTAAATATCATTTTAACAATTTTCTTCTTTACAGCAAATAAAAATCGACCTAAGAAAAAATTTTGTCTAATATTAAATTTTCTAAATTATCTATTAATATGTTATCGTATAAACACGCAATAAGATTGATCAGAAATCATTCGGATAGACTGGGGGCTTGATTATGAAAATTCTAGTAATTGGCGGAAGCCGATTTCTTGGCAGGGCATTTGTAGAGGAAGCGCAAAAAAAAGGCCATGAAATCTCAGTATTTAATCGAGGAAATAATAATGAAGTGTTGCAAAATGTTGAGGTATTGATTGGCGATAGGAATGGAAACTTAGATAAACTAAAAGGACGTAATTGGGATGCCATTCTGGATACTTCTGGTCTAATACCAAGTTCTGTTCGGAACTTAACATCAATTCTAAAAACGCAAACAGACTTCTATGCCTTTGTATCAAGTATTTCAGTTTACAAGGACTGGATTCTAAAAGGAATCACAGAGGATTACCCAGTTCAAACAATGCCTTTAGAAGAAGCAGATGAACTCACAAAGGACCCTAATGGCGATTTATTAGAATATTATGGTCAGTTTAAAACATTGTCAGAACAAGAAGCCGAAAGGAACATGCCAGGAAGGGTTTTAAACATTCGCGCCGGACAATTGGTTGGAGAAAATGACTATACTGACAGGCTGCCGTATTGGGTTAATCGTATTTCTGAAGGAGGCCAAGTGCTTGCTCCTGGAAATCCGCAAACATCGTACATTCAATTAATTGATGTGAAGGACATGTCGAAATGGATTTTAAAAATGATGGAGGAAAAAAATGCCGGCACTTACAACGTGACAGGAAAACCAATGCCTTTGCTGGATCTTTTCACTAAAATCAAGGAATCTACAGGCAGTGATGCGGAATTTAACTGGGCAGGTGAGAAATTTCTTCTTGAAAATAATGTTGTACCCTGGACAGAGATGCCTCTTTGGATTCCGGAAAATACACCGTTAGGGCCTGAGCATCAAGAACCATGGAAAGGAGCCTTCCATATTAATATTGACAAAGCCCTTCAATCCGACCTTACCTTTCGACCAATCGAAGAGACCATTCGAGAGGTACACGGTTGGATACAATCAATGGAGGAAGCTAATTATACTTGGAAAGCAGGAATAGCCCGGGACCGTGAAAAGACACTTCTTGAAACCTAAGCAAACCATGAGTTGAAAAATATTTAAAAACAGCGCTATTAGGCGCTGTTTTTACTTCTTTCCGGTAATATAGTAAGGCGGTACTCTCAGCCAGCCCTTTTCCTGCATAAGTGTTTTTAGTGTCAAAGAAAAGGTGATTTTCATCATATGGTACTTTGCAAATAAATAGCCAACATCCGACCTGACAGATTCGGTGATTCCTCTTGTAGCAGATGTAATTCCGACCACTAGATTATAGGCGATCAGATTGGCAATCTCCTCATCGTTCATTCTTGCTCCTTCAGGAAGTGCCTGGTATTCACCAACCACCTTTTCTGCTCCAACATCAGGGAGAGGGATTCCTTCATCCTTGAAAAACTTAGTCAATTCATCAATCATTGGCCTGTGTACATTATTGATTATATCCACGATTTTTTCTTTTAATTCTGGATCCTGGGCTAAATTATATGCGTGCTGGTCATATCTAAGGGTTTGTTCCGTGCCATGGAGATAAAACCATAAATTCATTACTTCTCCAACGTGCAATGGCTTTTTTTCGCCGTCCATAAAAGGGCTGAAAGCATCCTTCATGACTTCAAAAATATTCAAAGCAGGACACCTTCCTTTCTTTTTAGAATTTGCAGTTATTATTGGAAGAATATTACCTTTCTATTCATGACCAGTATCATTGATCCCGAGCCTCAATTTTACCAAATCAATAAAATTCCTTGCAGGTCTGGAGAGGTGATGTTGCTTTAACCAGATTAACCCTACAGAAGATCTCAAACCAGCATCAGTTATTTCCCGTGCGAAGAGATTTGGGTGTCCATATGATTGAAAAACTGATTCAGGTACTATAGTCGAACCAATTCCCGAGGAGACCAATTGCATCAATACATTCATGTCCGAGCATTCGCTAATGACTTGAAGCGGAAGCTGGGCTTTAGTAAAAGCGTCGTGTATGATACTATAGCTTCCCAGCCCTTCTGTCGAAGGAAGAATTAATGGTACATGACTGATTTCTTCCATTGAAATCTTTTCTGTCTCATTTTGCCTGCAAACAAAAATGAAGGATTCATTATATAAATGTAGGTAATTCAAATCCTGATTGGCCAGTGGCAGCCTGACAAGACCAAGTTCAATTGTCCGATTCTTCACAAGTTCAGCAAGGTACGCGGAATCATTCTGGACGATTCGCAAATAAACAAGCGGATAGGATGCATGAAATGCTTCCAGCCATTCAGGAAATTCCGGTACAGAAAGTGTATTGATTCCAATGGATAAATTCCCCTTCCTGCCTTCATCCGTCTCTTGGAGTTCATTCTTCACTTCTTCGAATGCATGGACAATATTCAGTGCATGCCTGTATAACAATTCACCCTTATCCGTCAATTCAAGCTTTTTTCCGTGCCGCTCAACAAGCATTACCCCTAGTTCTTCTTCCATTTGTTTTAATTGAAGGCTTAAGGGTGGTTGTGACATATGAAGTTTATGGGCTGCTGCTGTTATATTCCTTTCCTCTGCTATTGCGATGAAATACCTCATTTGCCTAATATCCATTAAAATCTCCTTCTATTTAAAAAAGATATAGTTTTGATATAAATTATATATTTTATATATAGATAAAGTCTATGTTACGATATTTTCATTCGTTTCAAAACGGAAAAATTTATCTATAAAAGAGAGGAGAAAAAATGGATAAATTATTTGATTTAAAGGGACATGATACAACGTTCGGTAGAGAGCTATCTGCAGGTCTTATCTCCTATATAACTGTTGTATACATTATCATTGTCAACGCAACTATATTAGCAGCAGCAGGAATACCATTAGAAGCCGGGATCATCGCTACGATCCTCACCGTGTTCGCAGGGTGTTTGCTTATGGGATTCTGGAGTAATACTCCAATTCTAGTGATTCCGGGTATGGGTTTAAACGCGATGTTTACTTATACAATCGTGCAATCCGGCGGTTTCTCTTGGCAAGAGGCACTTGCCATGGTTTTCGTTTCGGGTATTCTATTCATGCTTTTAGCCTTCACTCCGCTGGCTAAGACCATTGTCGCCTCCATCCCGGACTCTTTGAAAGAGGCCATTACAGTCGGCATTGGAATACTATTGATTTTGATCGGTTTTGATAATAGCGGAATTATTGCAAGTTCAGAGCACACCTTGTTGGAAATAGGTGACTTAAGCAGCTCCACTGCACTGATCACATTGATTGGATTAATTGTCACGGTGATTTTGTTCATAAAAAATATTCCAGGTAATCTATTATTGAGTATTGTTTTCACATCTGTCCTTTCATTATTCTTTGGGGATTTTAAAAGCGGCGGAGTTTCTTGGAGCATGCCTTCATTTGGAGAATATACTTCTGTTTTTGGTCAAATGTCATTTGCCCAGGCGGGTAATTTCGTATTTTGGCTGACAGCCTTTTCGCTTGCCATGGTCGTCATATTCGAGAACATCGGACTGATCCATGGGCATACTAAAATGCTGAAACAGCCTCAAAAATTCAAGAAATCCCTCCAGGCTAATTCGATTTCTGTAGCTACAGCGGGAATTTTCGGTACTAGTCCGACAGTATCTTCCGTAGAGAGTGCTGCAGGGATAGCAGCTGGGGGCCGAACAGGATTGACGAGCATAATTACTGGTGTCCTGTTCCTTGCGTCCATCGTATTGATTCCTGTGATCAAAGTAGTGCCGGAAAGTGCAGTTTCACCAGTTTTAATTTTAATAGGAATATTGATGCTTCAGAATATCACGAACATCAAGCTTGATGATCTTCTCGAAAGCTTCCCTGCACTTTTAATTATTGTGTTGATCCCATTAACCTACAGCATCGCCGATGGCATGGCAATTGGCTTCATTCTTTATCCACTATTGAAACTTCTGATGGGTAAAGGCAGGGAAATCCAGCCTGCCCTTTATATGATCGCATTGCTGTTCCTTGGGAATTTTGTTTTGCAATATGCCTTATAATAATGAAAGGCTGACGAAAATCATTCATTGTTGATTCTTGTGTAGGCAAGAGATTTAATAGGCGGAGATATTCCGGCTATTGTATATAGATGACCCTTTTTAAGGTGAAATAAGTGGAGATATTCCGGTTAACTGCTATAAAAAAAGATAAATTTCTTTGATTTGGATTAATTAGACGGAAAAACGACCCTTATTTTTAATAAAATAAGGGTCGTTTGCAAAATAAGCGAAATTTATCCGTTTATTTTTACACACTTTGAAAACTAACATTCAGTTAGTTTGTCTTTCGTATAGATTCTAGTACCGGAAACAATGATAGTAGCCTGCGAAAAACAGCCTTGAATTCCAAGGCTGTTTTAATTTGCTTTTGTGAGGATATAGGACTCAGCTTGATTATTCACATTCGGTATGAACTTAGCAGCTTCCTGGAATAAATGGATTTGCGCAGCTAGTGCCTGATCAGCCGTACCCATTCCATACATCTTCAGGGATCTCTCAAGCACGAGCATCGGTTCATGACCATTTACATAGTAGAGACTCTCACCAGCACGCGGATAATAGGATTCAAGAGGCTTAGCATTGGATATGATATGATACTGTGCCTCGCCATTTTGTGAGTACCCAGCCACCACGGCTTCAAACGGCCGTCCATTATTTAATAGCATGGAATTATTGATTGAGGATTGGATTGACTCTGCCAACTCCTTAAGACTGAATCCTTGCTTAATAAGAGTTTCAGCAGCACTGGCGGCCATCAAGGTATATTCTTCATCACCTGAAAAAGCAATGAAGGCAGTATCCGGTATTAACTCTTTAAACCTCATATCATCGATCACCTGATGAATCCCAAAATCAGTAACCAATGAAATAAAATCTTCTCTCGCTACAATTGATACAAGGCCCATAGAAATCACTCCTTATGTTCCATCTACCTTAAACATACCTCTTTGGGAGCAAATATCAATAGGAGAAGTTGTCGATTAATCAGAAGTTTTCGCGTATTTTGTAAGACTCGTGATCTGAGAGAGTGAACAAGGCCAATATGTGAAGACTATACGAATTGATAGAGATTCATGGAGTCAATTCCTTCCCAGAAGGGTACCGTTCAAGCAGTATCGTTCCCTTATGCAAGCACTTCCTTCTTCATAAGGGTACCGTTCAAGCAGTATCGTTCCCTTATGCATGCCTTTCCTCCCGCATAAGGGTACCGTTCTCCTAGTATCGTACCCTTATGCATGCCTTTCCTCCCTCATAAGGGTACCGTTCTCACAGTATCGTACCCTGTGCATACCATTCCTTCCTCATGAGGGTACCGTTCACCTCAAATCTTTTTCTTGAAAAATTAAAAACCCCCTGGACCGCATTACGACCAGGGGGTTCTGTCTGTATTATTTTATGCCTTTAACTTATCACGAAGTACCATTTGCAGGATGCCGCCGTGACGGTAGTAGTCGATTTCTACTTCTGAATCGAAACGAACAAGAGCTTCGAAAGTTTTCTTGTTTCCATCTTCATCAGTTGCAGTCACAGTGATGATGTCGCGTGGGCGAACTTTCTCATCAATCTGGACATCGAATGATTCTCTTCCTGTCAGGCCAAGAGTTTCAGCGTTTTCACCAGCTTTGAATTGAAGAGGCAGAACGCCCATCAATACAAGGTTTGAACGGTGGATACGCTCGAAGCTTTCAGCGATAACAGTCTTGATTCCCAATAGGTTAGTACCCTTTGCAGCCCAGTCACGGGATGATCCCATACCGTAATCTTTTCCTGCGATAACCATTAGGCCTGTGCCCTGCTCTTTGTACTTCATGCAAGCATCAAAGATGGACATGACTTCGTTCGTTGGCCAGTAAGTCGTGAAGCCGCCTTCTGTGCCAGGAGCGATTTGGTTGCGGATGCGGATGTTCGCGAATGTTCCGCGCATCATGACATCGTGGTTACCACGGCGTGAACCATAAGAGTTGAAGTCGCGTGGCTCTACACCCTTTTCACGAAGGTATTTTCCAGCTGGCGTATCTTTTCCGATCGCACCTGCAGGAGAAATATGGTCAGTTGTTACAGAGTCACCGAACTTGCCGACAATACGCAAGTTATTCAATGGAGCAACTTCCCCAGCCTCTGGAGTTAAACCTTCAAAGAATGGCGGATTTGCGATATAAGTTGATTCCTCATCGAAAGTGTAAAGCGGATCGCTGTTTGTTTGGATCTCGTTCCACTTTTCGTTGTCAGTGAATACAGTTTCGTACTCTCTTCGGAATAGTTCTGGTGTTACAACGCGGTGAACGACTTCGTTCACTTCTGCAGTTGATGGCCAGATATCCTTGAAGAATACATCATTTCCATCTTTATCTTTTCCGATTGGGTCATTCTGAAGATCGATGTCCACAGTACCAGCAAGTGCATAAGCAACTACTAACGGCGGTGAAGCCAGGTAGTTTGCTTTTACAAGCGGATGGATACGTCCTTCGAAGTTACGGTTACCGGAAAGGACAGAAGTAACTAGAAGATCACTTTCAGCAACAGACTTTTCGATTTCCGGCTTTAATGGACCGGAGTTACCGATACATGTCGTACATCCATAACCAACAAGGTTGAAACCAAGAGTTTCAAGGTAAGGAAGCAATTCTGAATCGCGAAGGTATCCAGTTACAACCTTTGAACCTGGTGCCAACGAAGTCTTAACGAACTTAGGAACTTCCATTCCAAGTTCAACAGCTTTTTTGGCAACAAGGCCTGCACCTACTAGTACGTATGGGTTAGATGTATTTGTACAGCTAGTGATCGCTGCGATTGCGATAGCACCAGTTTTCATAGTAGTTTTATCGCCATTAGCGAACTCAACAACCGCTTCTTTATTAATTTCTTTCTTATCAAGGCCGAATCCCTGGTTTCCTGCAGGAGCAGTCAATGCTTCCTGGAAGGATTTCTGCATTGCGGAAAGCGGAATCAAATCCTGTGGACGCTTAGGACCAGAAAGGTTTGCTTCGATTTCAGAAAGATTGATTTCTACTACATCAGTATAAACTGGCTCTAATGCAGGATCGAAGAATAATCCGTTTTCCTTGCAGTATGCCTCAACCACTTTAATGTGGTCTTCTGGGCGGCCAGTTAAACGCATGTAATCCAATGCTTCTCCATCTACTGGGAAGAATCCGCAAGTAGCACCGTATTCTGGTGCCATGTTTGCAACAGTTGCACGGTCAGCAAGTGGAAGTGTAACAACGCCAGGTCCGAAGAACTCGACGAATTTACCAACAACACCTTTACTGCGAAGAACCTGGGTCACTTTAAGTGCAAGGTCAGTTGCAGTAGCGCCATTAGGCATATCACCTACTAATTTAACACCTACTACTTCTGGTACTGGGAAGTATGATGGCTGGCCAAGCATTCCAGCTTCTGCTTCGATACCGCCTACGCCCCATCCAAGAACACCAATACCGTTGATCATTGTAGTATGTGAGTCAGTACCTACTAACGAATCTGGGAAAGTTTCAAATTCACCATCTGCATTTTCTACAGCGTGAACGACGCTTGCAAGGTACTCAAGGTTCACCTGGTGAACGATACCAGTTGCCGGCGGAACAGCGCGGTAGTTGTCAAATGATTTCTGTGCCCAGCTCAAGAACTGGTAACGTTCAGCATTACGTTCGAATTCAAGTTCCATGTTCACATTAAGTGCGTCTGGAGTTCCGTATTTATCAACCTGTACAGAGTGGTCAATAACTAGATCAACCGGCTTTTCAGGATTGATTTTGTCTGGGTCTCCACCCATGTCAGCCATTGCTTTTCTAAGTGAAGCAAGGTCAACGACTGCTGGTACACCAGTGAAGTCCTGAAGAATGACACGTGAAGGCTTGAATGGCACATCCACTTCTTTCACTTCGCTGGTTCCCCATTTTGCTAGATTTTCAACATGCTCTTTTGTGATTACAAAGCCATCATGCTGGCGAAGCACGGATTCAAGCAAAACCTTCACAGAGTAAGGCAGTTTTGATACATTGCCGATTCCAGCCTTTTCTAATGCTGCCAGGCTATAGTAATGATAGCGTTTCCCGTCAACTTCAAATGAACTGCGGGCGTTAAAAATATCTTGGTTTGACATATGTTTACCCCCTTCTTCTACGTAAACATCATAAACTAATTAAAAGTAATTGTCGAAAAGTTTGAATCTTGTATTCCATCCTAACTTTTCTCACAATTTCATATTAATATAACCTTGTGTATAAGTAAATAACAAGAAAGTTATTGTGATTGATAAGTTTTTCTTATTATAAAAATCATAAACATGATGAAAACAATTTTTATGGGATTTTATCAATGGGTAAATCCTTTTCCATTTAAAGCTTCTCCGGACTAAAACTATTTCACTAAAATGAAAAAGCTGGATTGCACAGTGACTTATGGGAAAAAATATGGCAGATGGAGGTGAATACTGTGGTAAAAAGAAAAGCAAATCATGTCATTCCTGGAGCGAATGCCGCTAAAGCCCAGGGCAATGGCGCAGGCTATAACGAAGAAATGGCAAATGAACCGATGACTGAAATTGAAAAGCAAAATAATAAGAAGCGAAAAAAGAATCAATAGAAGAACAAAAAGCGGAAGGCTCCCCTTCCGCTTTTTCCTGTTATTCCATGTTCACTTCATTTACGATGCTGCGTAAGTCCTGCTGGAACCTTTCTAACTGTGACCGTTGATGCTCAGATGCATTTTCGAGTGCATTTTCGATTTGCTGGAATGCTTCATTCACTTCATTTTTTAGATGCTTCAGTTGATGTCCATAGCTTGCTGAGTCCCGGACTATTTCCGAGTATAGACCTTGCGCGTCTTCGAACCCTTGCTGTGCTGCCTGAAAGGCTTGCTGTTTATCTTTATTATAAGGCATTGTGTTTTCCTCCTGGTGTAATAAATCTATACCGTTAAATTGCTCAGTTAAATGTAATTTATTCAGTATAAATTCTGTGAAAAATCCAATCCTATTATCAGGAGGGATGAGCAATGAACAAAAATGACTCAAAGGATATGCGCAAAAATGCTCCTAAAGGCGACCAAGACAGCCAGCCTGCTCCATTAAGCGGTTCGAAGAAAGTGAAGAATCGCAATCACACTCGTCAGAAACATAATTCGCACCACGATATGTAAAATAGGTCAATGGAATATCTATAACCAGAAAAGATTTATTCCCACTCTAAAAAAGTAAGGACTGCACCTAAAAAGGCAGCCCTTACTTTTTAAATGGTCTTGATTGCATTTAGAAGTATACTTTCTTCTTCTGCTGTAACTGTCCGAAGATCGATATGGACCTCTTCCTTTTGTATACGGACGACGATTGCTGGTGAATGTTCAGTGCGGAGCTTTCTGGCAATATGTTCAGCACTGATATCCGGATGTCTAATGGTGACTAATAATGTAGGAAGATGGACATCAGGCATCGTCCCGCCGCCCACCTGACTTGTTCCTTCAGCCACAACCGCTATTATGCCATTATTCAAAGCATTAATTTCACGGATAAAACGGTCACTCCTGTCTTTCAGTTCATCCAGAGGAACAAGCAAGTCCCTTAAAGTTGGAATATTGAGAAACCCTTGTTCTCCTTTAAGATAATCCATCAAAGTACCCTCTAACGCGGCAAGTGTCATTTTATCTACTCGTACCACCCTGGCAAGCTGGTGCTTTTTCAGCTGATCAATGAGTGATTTCTTGCCAGCGATGATACCGGCCTGCGGTCCCCCAAGAAGCTTATCTCCGCTGAATGAAACGATATCTGCTCCCATCTTCAGGACTTCACCGACAATTGGTTCGTCTCCAATTCCGTGGCGGGAGAAATCGTACAGGACACCACTTCCCAGATCTTCATAAAAAACAATCTGGTCATGCTTTTCTGAAAGTTGAGCCAGTTCCTCAGTTTCAACTGTTTTCGAAAATCCATAAATCTTAAAGTTGCTTGTATGGACCTTCATGATCATTCCAGTATTGTCGTTAATCGCATTTTCATAGTCATATAAATGCGTTTTATTGGTTGTTCCCACTTCCACTAAATGAGCTCCGCTTTCCTCCATGATTGAAGATATCCGGAATGATCCGCCTATTTCAACGAGCTGCCCTCGGGAAACAATGACTTCCTTGTTTTTCGCAAGTGCACTCATGATTAAATAAACAGCAGCTGCATTATTATTGACAACCATCGCTGCTTCAGCACCAGTGACTTCCTTAACAAGGGTTTCAACATGGCTGTGCCGCGAACCCCGTTCACCTTCCTGAAGCTTGTACTCAAGATTCGAATAATTCTTTGCCGTTTCTACTACATGATTCACTGCGCTTTCGCTCAACCGTGCCCTGCCAAGGTTCGTATGTAAAATAGTGCCAGTAGCGTTGATGACCCTTTTCAAAGTAAAGGCGAATCGCTCTGCTGCTGCTGAATCAAGCAATTCGAAAAACTTGTCTATAAACATTGAGGTACCAGGTTCAGGACCGTTCCATTTTCCATTAACAATATCTTTTCTTATATCATTTAACACCTCTTTTATGATGAGTGTGAAATGTTCTGTATCTGTCTCATACTTCTCGATTAAATCGATGAACCTTTTATCTTTTTGTAATTCGTGGACAGCAGGAAGCTGTCTTAAAAATTGTTTCAAAGCCTATCTCCCCCACAACTGTAGTGCATTCATAATTATATCATTATTGCCCAATTAAAAGTTTTTTCAAAACGGTGAACTTAAGTGATATGAAAAAAGCCCGGCAAATTGCCAGGCATTAATTCATTGCTTCCATTTGATTGATTATTTCGTCTGTATCAGGAAAAACTCCTGTATCCAGTTTCGAGTATATTGTCTTGCCATTTATCGTGACTTCGAAAGCTCCTTTTGAAGCTGGAATCAGCTCCATCTTTTCTATTTGGCTGCGGAAATGCGTGAAAAGTTCTTCCGCGAAACTCGCGGCTTTTGGTGCATAGTTTCACATCATGCAGAATTGAACAGCTACTTGATATTTTCCCAATGAAAATCCCCCTTGTTCATCTTGCTATATGTATTTACTGTCATTTTAGTGTAAAGCCCACTCTAGTGCAAATAATAGTATCTTAAGGATGATTTTAAGAAAAAGAAAGAGTATACTTTTTTGTGGAGGTGATCAGGTTGAGTGAACATGAAAAAATCCGTTTGACTTCTTTATCAACAAAGGCTGGCTGAGGATGCAAAATCAGTCCTGAGGACTTGACGCAAGTTTTGCGTCTATTGCCAGCGCAGGAACCTGTTCCTGAATTGCTAGTTGGACACGAAACATCCGATGATGCAGGTGTCTATAAACTGACTGATGATATCGCCCTAATCCAAACGATAGATTATTTCACCCCGATTGTGGATGACCCGTATATGTTTGGGCAAATTGCGGCAGCAAATGCACTGAGTGATGTTTATGCAATGGGCGGTGAACCTAAAACAGTTCTTAATATAGTAGGATATCCTGTCAAAAAGCTTGGTCCGGATATGCTTGCTGAGATATTGAGAGGTGCCGGAGACAAGGTAAAAGAAGCAGGTGCAGTAACGATTGGCGGCCATTCCATCGATGATCAGGAACCAAAATTCGGTTTATCCGTAACAGGTTTGGCCCATCCTGGAGCCATCTGGAAAAATGTCGGTGCAGAACCGGGCGATTTGCTTGTGCTTTCAAAACCGATTGGTGTTGGCATCATGACTACAGGAATCAAGCGCAGTGCAGTCACTGCGGAGCAAGAGCAGGCGGTAACCGACACAATGGCATTATTGAATAAATCTGCGGCAGATGCGCTCAAGGAATTTACACCGCATGCTGTTACAGATGTCACTGGATTCGGGTTGCTAGGCCATGGAAGTGAAATTGCACGAGGCAGCAATGTGAGCTTTGAAATCTCACTATCGAAAGTACCTGTTTTAGATGGTACATATGATTTGGCTGCAAAAGGAGTCGTTCCTGGAGGATCAAAATCTAACCATAAGTGGCTGGAAGATGATGTTCACTATGAAGACATCTCAAATGAAGAGCAGCTAGTGCTGTGTGATGCAATCACTTCTGGCGGCCTTCTCGTTTCGCTTCCTGAAAGTGAAGCTGAAAGGTACGTGGAAGTATTGAAAAACAAAGGACTTGACCATTCGGCTATAATAGGGAAAGTCACAGAAAAGCAAGATAAGCTGATTTATGTAAAAAGGTGAAATCATTGAGATTTCACCTTTTCCATTGGTTTTATAGCTTTGTTTTCAGCTTTTCTAGCATATCAGCGGTCATGCTGGAAAGATCATACTTCGCCTTGAATCCCCACTCTTCCGCGGCTGCTGATGCATCAATGGAATTAGGCCAGCTATCTGCGATTGCTTGACGTACAGGATCAACATTATAAGAAATCTCAAAACCAGGGATATGCTTCTTGATTTCAGCTGTCAGTTCCTCAGGGTCAAAAGTCATCGCCGTTACATTGAAAGCATTCCTATGAATCAGCTTGGAAGGATCCGCTTCCATCAGATCGATAATAGCTCCGAGCGCATCTGGCATATACATCATGTCCATATAAGTACCTTTATCAATATATGAACTATATTTTCCATTTTTGATTGCTTCATAGTAGATTTCAACTGCATAATCCGTTGTGCCGCCGCCTGGAGGGGTAACATATGAAATCAATCCTGGAAATCTTACTCCCCTTGTGTCAACGCCAAAACGGTGGAAATAATAATCTGCTAGCAGTTCACCGGCAACCTTGTTGACACCATACATGGTCGTAGGACGCTGGATCGTGTCCTGTGGCGTATTGTCTTTTGGCGTATTCGGCCCGAATGCCCCGATGGAACTTGGCGTGAAAAACTGTAAATCAAGCTCTCTTGCAGTTTCAAGAGCATTCATCAAGCCTCCCATATTCAAGTTCCATGCAAATACTGGCTTCGTTTCAGCCGTGGCAGATAATAAAGCTGCCATATGCATGATCGTATCAACTTCATATTTTTTGGCCAGTTCGACCATTTTGTTGGCATCCATGACATCAAGGATCTCAAATGGGCCGTTTACGGCTGCTTCTGAATCAGTTTTCCTGATGTCTGTCGCAATAACATTATCCTGCCCATAAATATCTCGTAGTTTAACTGTTAATTCAGAACCAATCTGGCCAAGTGCTCCTGTGATCAAGATTTTCCTCATTATATGTACTCCCCTTCGGTTTTCATGAAAAAAGGAAGCCGGCTTGTCGTCAAACCGGCATATCCAATTAAATAATCTCTAGTTCCTTGCCAACTTTTTCATATATAGCAAGGGCATCATCCAGCATCCCTTTAGTGTGTGCTGCTGAAGGCATATTTCTTACGCGGCCAGTTCCGCGTGGTACGGTAGGGAATACAATCGATTTAGCGTACACTCCCTCTTCGTAAAGCCTTTTGCTGAACTGCTGTGTCTTGACTTCATCACCAATGATACATGGAGTGATCGGCGTCTCAGAATGGCCAATATCAAAACCAAGCTTTTGCAGACCATCCTTCAGATAGTTCGCGTTTTCCCATAGGCGTTCATTCAACTCTGTGCTGGCCATCAAGATTTCAATCGCTTGTATGCTGGCAGCAACATCTGCTGGTGTCAGAGAAGTCGAGAATAGGAACGGACGGCTTCTTACTTTCAGCCAATCAATCAGGTTCTGTTTCCCCGCAACATAACCCCCAACTACGCCAATAGCCTTGGAAAGAGTCCCGATTTGGAAATCAACTTTATCTGAAAGGCCGAAATGCTTAACAGTTCCAGCACCTTCACCAAGTACACCTGAACCGTGTGCATCATCGACATAGGTAATCAGGTCGAATTCCTCTGCGATTTCAACAATTTCCGGAAGCTTTGCAATGTCTCCATCCATCGAGAACACGCCGTCGGTGATTACCATGATTTTATTGTATTGTCCTGACTCCTTCGCTTCTTTCGCTTTTGCACGAAGGTCCTCCATATCAGAATGGTTGAAACGGATAATCTTTGCTCTTGATAAACGGCAGCCATCAATTATGGATGCATGGTTCAGCTCATCAGACAGGATAGCATCATTTTTATCCATAACAGCTGAAATGGCTGCCATATTACACATGAATCCGGACTGGTAGGCAATCGCGGCCTCTGTCTTTTTGAATTTCGCCAGGATTTCCTCAAGCTCAAGGTGCAGTCTGAGTGTACCGTTGATTGTACGTACTGCTCCGGCACCAACTCCATATTTTTCAATCGCTTCATCTGCAGTCTTTTTCAATCTTTCATCAGTAGCAAGCCCAAGATAGTTATTAGAGGATAGGTTGATCATGTCTTTCCCATTGATGGTTATGATTGGTCCATTAGGGCTTTCTAACGGGTCGATCACATTATATAAACCCTTCCCTTTTAAGTCCTCAAGGTTCTCGTTTAAAAATTGATCCAATGTTTTGCTAGACATCGTAAATCCCCTTTCTGCCGTCAAATTTGGCATGTCATTATAATGGATACATCTGTCTTTTTGGAGAGGACAATGAAATTGTCTCTTTTCCATGTTTAGTGTGTGTTCACAAAATATACTTTATCATATTTATTTCATTTGTACATCTATGAAGGACAGAAAACGCTTTCTTTTTTATCTGTTTATTTTCCCCTATTTTCCGGCCCAATGCATGAACTTTTTGTAAAAAGCGTGATATGCCTGAATTAACGTGAAGATATCAAGCAATAAAGACTTGAGGGGATCTTTAAAAATAGGTTTGAAAGTTTTTAATAGGGTATAGAAAAGAGAGCCATTTTGCAGGCAAGCAGACTGGCGGGGGCAGTGAAATTTTGAGTTATACATAATGATCACTTCCTCCTTATTTCATATAGAAATAGATACTGAATATGGAGGCTGCTTTTATGAAATATCCTTTGAATGTGACATCCGAAATTGGTGAGCTAAAATCAGTAGTACTTCACCGGCCAGGGAAGGAAGTTGAAAACCTGACGCCTAAATACCTGGAACGGCTTCTTTTTGATGATATCCCTTATTTACCGGCAGTGCAGAGAGAACATGATTATTTTGCGGATGTATTAAGAAACCGCGGTGTAGAGGTACTCTATCTGGAAGAATTAATGGAGGAATCATTAAAGTCCGAAGAGCTTCAACAACAGTTCCTGGATCAAGTATTGAATGAAAGTAAGAGCAACCTGAATGGCTCCCGAAAAACAGTTGAGGAGTACCTTCATTCTTTTTCAACGGATGAAATGATCCAAAAGGTCATGTCCGGTGTCCTTAAATCAGAAATCGAGCAAGAGAAAAAAGTTCATTTACATGAGTTGCTTGATGATTACTACCCCTTCTTCCTGGATCCAATGCCAAATCTTTATTTTACAAGAGACCCGGCAGCTGTGATTGGCAATGGTGTCTCTATTAACAAGATGTGTGAAGGGGCCAGAAAAAGAGAATCGTTATTTATGGACTTTATTATGAAACACCACCCGCGATTCTCTAGTCATGATATTCCCCATTGGTATGATCGCGATGAATATTATCCATTAGAAGGCGGAGATGAGTTGGTACTCAGCCCTGAAGTAGTTGCGATTGGGGTGAGTGCAAGAACGTCTGCGCAGGCAATTGAAAAATTGGCGAAACGGATATTTTCAAGAAACAGCACAATTAAAAAAGTAGTGGCTGTTGAAATCCCTAAATTAAGAGCTTACATGCATTTGGATACTGTCTTTACTATGGTGGACCATGAGAAGTTTACGATTCACCACGGTATCGAAGGACCGAATGGCCATATGAAAATCTATATCCTGGAAAAAGGCCAGGAACCCGATAAGCTTAATATAGCTGAGCGCTCTAATCTGACAGAGACACTGAAAGAAGTCCTCGGCTTGCAAGAGCTCGTATTGATTCCTTGCGGAGGCGGACATGAAATCGCAGCGGCCCGAGAGCAATGGAACGACGGCTCCAATACACTTGCAATTGCCCCAGGTGTAGTCGTCACTTATGACCGAAACTATGTTTCAAATGACTTACTGCGCAAAAATGGTGTGGAAGTCATCGAGATTCCAAGTTCCGAGCTGTCAAGAGGAAGAGGCGGCCCGCGATGCATGAGCATGCCGATTTATCGTAAGGATCTTTAACAGAAATAAAAAGGCAGTCCTCTTCATTTGAGGGCTGCCTAAAAGTGTTTTCTAGTTGGTCGCCAGATAGCTTTGGAGCTCTTTGATCAATTGCTCCGCTCCTTCTTTGCTTAAGACGATTCTTCCATTTGCAAGTGACATGTTATTGCTGCTGATTGTACCAGTTATGAGACAAGTCTGATCTGGCTGGTATTTCTTCAGGATGATCATATCCTCATCAACAAATATCTCGAGCGGATCGCTCTCACCGATACTCAGCTTTTTTCTGAGCTCCATCGGAATGACCACTCTACCCAGCTGATCCGTTTTCCTCACGATTCCTGTAGCCTTCATCTAGCATCCTTCCCTTCTGTAAAAAGTATGGGATGTGGATGACTGTTCTTTGAAAAAATTCTAGCCCAATACAATTATAGCAAAACGAGGGATTATTTTACATTCTAAATGTGTCGGAATTGGCTCTTAAAAAAGTGCCCAAAAAAGGCTAAATTCTCTATAACAGAATTTAGCCTCATGTATTATTTATGATGAAAAGGGCATTTGCCTTCTATTGGCTTGCTGTCATCTCCAATAAAATACATCTTCCATTCTCTGTGATCAGGGTCGCCATAATGACTCACATTGGGATGCTTTGGCAGATTGTCCCACTTTTCAACTCGCTCTCTTACCTTCTCACGGGACATGATCCCACCTTTTGAAGTTCCTTCAAGACCATCAAAAATTCGTCGCGGCTGGAAACCAATGACGAGACTATTTCCGAGGTCCCTCGTTTTCCTTTGTTTATAAGCCGGAGCATTCCCAAAAGCAAAGAATGGTTCCCCAGCAAACGAAAATGCCCATAAGTGATGGTCTGGATCCGTTGGATAATCAGCAGGCCACGGCTTCGTGTCTTTCTCATGTAAAAATTGAAGTACATTCCAGAAATATTCTCGGTAATACTGAATTGTTTTTTCTTCCATTTCAGGTTCAACAAATACAAATAAACCATGCCTGATAAGAGGTTTTGATTCGTCAAATAAACCTATGAACTCTTCAATGGCCCCAGGCAACTGTTCCCAATTTTCCCGGCTTATATATGAGTAGCGGAGTTCCCCTTTTTTCTCCGCAGACATTCCAAAATAACATGGGAACTCTCGATGAGTGACAACATCACGGAAATTTTTATATTCGTCTATAACCCATTCGGGTACACGATCAGGATTGACCATATCTTCCTTTGTAAATAAATAGCTATTGGCAACTCTCATTTTATACACCTCAATTAGTTAGTCAGCTAGTTATCATTTACCCACGCAATCTGATATTAAACAGTATCAACCTCTTATGCCCGAATTGCTTGCATTTTTGCACAACTTCATTAAGAATGATTGGTTTCCACGAAGCTATTAAAAAAGGTGAAAGCATGCGTCATGCATGCTTTCACCTTTTAAATTCACTCAATTCCCTGTTTATGCGGTTGAGCGGAATTATTATTCTTTTGTAAAACCTTTAACCCTGATCCAATATCAGATGCAAGAATGTAGTTTCTGTCAATGAATACTCCCCATACATCGCTTTTTTCAGGAGTGTACTGTCCAACTTGAACAGGATTTGCAGGATCAGTGATATCCACTGCATATACTCCTCCCGCATAGTGAGACAAATACAATGTGTTACCATGGACTTTAGGGTCATGAACTGTATTTGCGAATGTAATACCATCTTCAACATCATCTACTAAATCTGTTTTGAATTCACTCAGCAACTTAGGATTTGTTTTATCCTTTATATCAAATATCCTTGTGTAGCCGTAGGATTGTTCATAGCCTTCTTTCGTTGGGTTATAGACTTCCCTTGTCTCGATCAGGACATTTCCTCCTTTTGCCAGGGTAGCCGAGTGGGCGGATCCCTGCTGATCGGAACCGAAATCTGTTCGTCCAAGATATTTAGGGTTCTCCGCATTGCTGATGTCAAAAATGACTGTTCCCAAATCCCACATCGATACATAAGCATATTTTCCGGTTTCATCTATCATCGTGCTGTGATTGAATACTGGACGGGTTTTTCCGTCAGGAGAATACCAATGGTATCCGTTAAAATCGTCCGGAATTTCCTCCAACGTCCTTGGGTCGAACTCCCACAATTTCTTTGGATTTGCTGGGTCACTAACATCAACAACCTGGAAATCCTTCTCCTCACCATGGCTGTAATAGTCAGCATAAGGGTTAGCGGCAAGTACGATCGCCCGGTTGCCTTGCATGGTTAAATATAATTCGTGTGTTCCTCTCGTTTTCTTGGTTACTTCATAGAATCCCAGCTTCTTTGGTTCTGTTGGGTCGGTTACGTCATAAATCAGGAATCCCCCTTTTGACTCAGGATTTTTACTATCTAACTGCTGAACACTCACAACAGCAAGATCTCCATTAAAGGATGGAGTGTTGACGCTTTTTACAATCACTTTTTCCTGCCACGTTCCAGGGATATCATTATTGGCAAAAACAGCTACCTCTTTTGGATTGGACGGATCCTTCATATCAAACACCCTCACCCCGCCATTTCCGCCATTTTTCGTGTGAGTTCCAAGGTAAGCAAACCCTTTATGTGCATAGACATCAGCAAAGCTGTTCTGCTTTCCGTCAGCTCTTACCGTGTTCATCTCAGGAGCGGCTGCTTCATGTAAGAATTGAAGGTTTTTACTCCCTTCCATTAAAGGGACAGAAACATTGCTATACCCAGCCCTCTCTCCTTTTTCTATATTGACATCCCCAAGTTCGTCATGCGCAAAAACATTGTATGGAACTGAAGAAACCGTCAAAGCACCTGCTAGAATCAGACTAGATAACAATCGTTTTTTCATATCTTAAAACCTCCTTCTATGTATTGAATAACAATATAGCAGAGGAGAAAAAGCCGTTTCAATCAATATACAGTATATTTTGTAAATTCAGTTAATTTATACTAATCCTGTAAATTACTAGTAAGTCTATAGTAATTGCTTAGAACCCCGAAATAGGTAATTTACCACAATGTTTATAAAAACAGCTTCCATAACTTCCAGCCTAGAAAACTCTGGTGGAAATCTATAGATTTTAGTATGATTAAGAAATGTGATTGTTAAAAAATTACCTTAAAATAGATTAAAGCGAGGATTTTATCATGAGTTTATTGAACGTAGAAAATTTAAGCCACACGTTTGGTGACCGTACCCTTTTCAAGGATGTTTCCTTTCGATTGCTGGCTGAAGACCACGTAGGTCTTGTAGGTGCGAATGGTGTCGGAAAGTCGACATTGATGAATATCATTACCGGACAGTTGATCCACGATTCCGGTAAGGTTGAATGGACTCCAGGCGTGGAATACGGATATTTAGATCAGCATACCGTGCTGACCCCTGGGAAAACAATCCGCGATGCATTGCGCGATGCCTTCCTTCCGCTTTTCAAAAAAGAAGAAGAACTGAATGAAGTGACAGCAAAAATGGCGGATGCAACACCAGAAGAGCTGGAAAAGCTACTTGAACAAATGGCGGAAATACAGGATGCACTTGATGCAGGCGGATTCTATTCCCTGGATATTGAAGTCGAGGAAGCGGCACGCGGTCTTGGTCTTGATGCAATCGGAATTGACCGAGATGTTTCCGCATTGAGCGGCGGGCAACGCACGAAGGTCTTGCTTGCCAAGTTATTGTTGGAGAAACCAAAAGTATTACTTCTTGATGAGCCTACCAACTACCTTGATCTCGAGCATATCCAGTGGCTGTCCAGATACCTGAAAGATTACCCTTATGCTTTTATCCTGATTTCTCACGACACTGAATTCATGAACCAGGTTTCGAATGTCATTTTCCAGCTGGAATTTTCAAAGCTTACCCGTTATACTGCAACCTATGAAAAGTTCCTGGAATTAGCCGAGATCAATAAAAACCAGCATATTAACGCATACGAAAAGCAGAAGGAATTCATCAAGAAACAAGAAGATTTCATTGCAAAAAATAAAGCACGCTATTCGACAACAGGCCGTGCAAAAAGCCGCCAAAAGCAGCTTGACCGTATGGAGAGGATCGACAGACCTGAAACAGCTGTCAAACCTACCTTTGAATTCAAAGAATCACGGGCTAGCAGCCGCTATGTTTTTGAAGGAACTGATTTCGAAATCGGATACACTCACCCGCTTCTTCCGAAATTATCGGTTACAATTGAGCGCGGAGAAAAGATTGCGATTGTCGGAATGAACGGTGTTGGTAAATCGACATTGCTGAAGACCATGCTCGGAAAGATTCCTCCATTGAGCGGCAAGATCGAGCGCGGAGACTTCCTTTTCCCTTCCTACTTTGAACAGGAAGTGAAAGCAGGAAACATCACTCCGATTGAAGATGTATGGAGCGAGTTCCCAGGTATGGACCAGCATCAGGTCCGAGCTGCCTTAGCACGTGGCGGTCTAAAGAATGAACATATTTCACGTCCGCTGAACCAGCTTAGCGGCGGAGAGCAGGCGAAAGTCCGCCTGACAAAATTGCTTATGCACGAGAGCAACTGGCTGCTGTTTGACGAGCCTACCAACCACTTGGACATTACTGCGAAAGCGGAATTAAAGCGAGCTTTGAAAGCGTATAAAGGGACGATTGTCCTTGTCAGCCACGAACCAGATTTCTACGAAGACTGGGTAACCAAAGTCTGGAATGTAGAAGAATGGGCCGAAAACTCTAAGTAAACAAAGGAACCTGACGGGATATCCCGTCAGGTTTTTATTTTTTCCCAGTTGGGAAACACGGTTTTTGCACCAATTTTAGATGAAATACACTTACCTGCCATTATATTCATAATAAATTCAATAGAAATCTATTGAGTTATCCTCTTGTTATTGATAAATTTTATAAGGTACATAAAATTTATTTATAAAGGTGATAAAAATGAAAAAATTGATTACATTCTTAAGCTTGTTGATGATTCTTACCCTTGCAGCTTGTTCTGACAATGGTTCAGATGAAAGTCAAAAAGACAAAAAAACCGAAACCATTAAAATCGGTGCAATTCCTGACCAGAATACTGCAGATTTGAACAGGAGCATGGAAGATTTTGCGAAGGACTTAGAAAAGAAGACAGGATTGGATGTTGAGTATGTCCCTTCTGTTGATTATTCAGCGCTTGTCACTGCATTCGAACGCGGTGAAATCCAGCTAGCATGGTTTGGCGGTCTTACTGGTGTACAGGCAAGAAACTTAGTTCCTGAAGCAGAGGCATTTGCCCAAAGGCCGATTGATGAAAAGTTCAAATCTGTTTTCATTGCCCATACTGATGTTGAGATTGATGGTGTTGAAGGTCTCAAAGGAAAGTCCTTTACTTTTGGCAGTGAAAGTTCTACTTCCGGGCACCTAATGCCCCGTTATTTCATGATGGAAGCCGGTATAGACCCAGATCAAGACCTTGACGGAAAGCCTAATTACTCCGGTTCTCATGATAAGACCTATAAGCTTGTGGAATCTGGAGCATTCCAGACAGGTGCATTGAATATTTCTGTGTGGGAAGCAGCTGTAAAAGAAGGCAAAGTAGATGAATCAAAGGTTAAAGTTATTTATACAACACCTGAATACTATGATTACAACTGGACATTAAACAAAATGGACGATGAAACGAAAGCAAAATTAAAAGATGCCATTCTGTCTATGACTTCAGAGGATAATGAAATCATGGAATTATTGCAGACCGATAAATTCATAGAGACAAAGAATGAAAATTACGAAGCCATAGAAAAGGTCGCAAAGCAACTCAAGATCATCAAGTAGGTGGAATACATGCAAGAAATAATAAGTCTACATCAAATATCGAAAACCTATGAGCGGAAGATAGCCTTATCTTCCCTTTCTTTTACTGTAAAAAAGGGAGAATTGGTTGGGCTTATTGGTCCAAGCGGAGCAGGAAAAACTACTCTCCTGAACATGCTGGCAGGTATTCTATCCCCGGATAAAGGTCAAATCCTGATAGACGGCAGCCCTTTATCCGAGTTAAAGGAACCGAAAAAGAGAGCAAAAAAAATCGGCATTATTCGTCAACAATTTGACCTTGTCGGTGAGCTTCCAGTCATCCACAATGTTCTTGCTGGCAGACTGTCTGAATGGAGCATTTTCAAATCAATAGTTTCCCTGCTGATCCCTCAGGATAAGGACTATGCCATCCAGGCCCTGAATCGCGTGGGATTGACAGAGAAATTATATGAAAAAACGTCTTTCCTTTCAGGCGGAGAGCAACAACGGGTTGCGCTTGCCAGGCTCCTTGTCCAAAGTCCTGAAATTGTTTTAGCTGATGAACCGGTTGCTTCGCTGGATCCTGCACGTGCGGAAGATGTGCTTGAATTATTGGTTAAGATCGCTTTTGAGGAAAACCAAACACTGATTGCAAGCCTTCATTCTGTCGAATATGCCAGGAAATATTTCGATAGATTGATAGCACTTAAAGATGGTGAACTCTTTTTTGACCTCCCCGCTTCATCCGTCACTGATGACCATATCAAAAGCCTTTACAAACTAAAGGAGATGCCTTGATATGGATAAAAGATGGTTGAGCTTTGAGCTGCATAAAAGAAAAATTCTATCAATGATCCTGTTGCTGGCATTTTTCATAAGTTTATTTTCTGTAGAATGGGATAATGACTTGATTCATAGCAAGGGGTTTGATACAGCAAAGCAGATTGCTGCAGCTTTCTTCACCCCCGATTTGACAGGTGACATAATACTTCTGGCCCTGGAGTCAAGTTGGACCACTCTTTCCTACGCTGTTGCTGGTATGAGTCTGGCAGTTGTCATAGCCTTTTTCTTTGGTGTTCCGGCCTCGGGTATTATAGTAGCGGAGGGAAAAGCTAAACGTTATATCCGAAGTTTTTTCAGAAAGCAGCTCGGCTTCATGAGGGCCATTCATGAACTTGTATGGGCATGGTTATTCGTCGCATCGATTGGTCTCTCTCCTTTTGCGGCAATCTTCGCATTGGCTATCCCCTATGGAGGAATCCTCGGCAGGATTTTTGCGGACATGCTTGAAGATGTTTCCCAAGAACCAATCAAAGCATTAGAAGCAGCAGGCGCAACCAAACTTCAGACTTTATGGTATGGATACTTGCCCATGGTCAGAGCGAACATCACCAGCTATGCAATGTACAGGTTTGAATGTGGTGTTCGTTCATCTGCCATTATGAGTTTTGTGGGCATTGGTGGTCTCGGATACCAAATCCAGCTGAGTCTTGATGATCTTCATTATAATGAAGTTTGGACTTTTGTGTTCTTTTTAATTCTGCTAGTCATCATCATTGACTGGTGGAGCAATCAATTAAGAAAGAGGCTGGTCCAATGAAGAAACGGAGAGTTAGCTTTATAAGGGGCTCTGTTTATGCTTTGTTGTTGTTGGCAGTTGGATCCTGGACTTCTATATTCATGCTTGAAAAGGCAAGCTTGTCTTCTCTTTTCTCAGAACAAAATATGTATTATGCAGGCAAGTTCTTTAAAGGGCTTTTTGGAATTGGAGAAGAAAATCCGGCCTTTTTGAATGGTGAAAGCTGGAAAAATGCTTTGGGCCTTACAATCGAAACTTTGGTCATGAGCATTATGGCAACGGGGTTATCAACAATTGCCGCGCTTCTGACTGTTATACCTGCAGCACGGAACGTTGCCGACGGGTCCCTGACTCTTGTGAAAAAATGGCATGCGTGGCTCTCATTCGGTGCAATTCGAGGAGGCTATATTTTTTCACGTGCTGTCCCGGAGCTTGTTTGGGCAATGATCATTATCTTTATCTTCAAACCCGGTCTATTGCCCGGAGCAATCGCACTTGCTCTTCATAATTTCGGGATACTTGGCAAACTTTTTGCCGAGGTCATTGAGGATTTAGACTCCAGACCTGTACGGAATCTTTCATCCAGCGGCGCAGGCCGTCTGCAGCTATTATTGTATGGTGTATTGCCTGCAGTTCTGCCACGGTTCTTGACGTATATACTGTACCGTTGGGAGGTCATCATGCGGACGACGATTGTCGTTGGTTTTGTTGGCGCTGGAGGACTTGGACAGCAATTCAAGCTGAGCATGAGTTTTTTCCATTACACTGATATAACCCTTTTGCTGTTTTTCTATTTAATCCTGGTATTTACAGCTGACTTCATTTCAGAAAAAGCAAGATTGTTCATAAAATAAATCCGGCCCAGGTGAGCCGGATTTTTCATTTACAAAATATCGATTTTGTCCAATCCGTTTTCCAGGAAGTATTTTTCGTAACGTGCTTTCAGCTGGAAAAGTCGATTGATTTTCTGCTCTATCGTAGCATTGATGTCTATCTCGCGCTTCAAATCAATTGTGGCGAGCTTATGGGTAAGCTGATCCCAAAAGACATCTTCCTCGTATTCATCGATGATGGCTTCAACTGTGTCTTTAAGATCTTCAGAGAGATAATAATACTCTTCCTCCTTGTCGTAGTAAACCCCGTCATCCGCTTCAAAATCCCTCGCAAGCGAAAAAATATATTGTTCAAGATCTTCTGCTTTACTCACCAGCTCCTGATTTGCTTCGGTCAGTCCAAGCGGCCAATTTCCAAGCTGCATTAATTTCACAAGAGTCAAATACTGTTCCTTTGAAAGGTCAATTCTCATTTATAACCCTCCTTTTCATTTGCTTGTTTATATATATGAAGGAAAGATGCCTGTCTTTCCTAGAGATTGCTGAATTTGTTATCCAGGGTTTTTTCATCTTAACTAAAAGAAATCCATCCAATTGAATAAAAACGGCAAGCCACTGATATAGGGCTTGCCGGAATCTATCTAGACTTAGTTGCTAATATTGATTGCCTCACCTAATAGTTGAATATCTTTATAAATCTCATTCTTCAGTTCCTTATCCTCGCATTGTGCGTACTCATCGAATAAACGGCCAAGTTCTTTGATAAATAATAGATGTTCTTCGACTGCAACCATACAGAGACCCCTTTACACAGAAGATGACCAGTGGCTTATGCTTCGATTCTATTTCTGTTGACCAGAATATTTACCCGTTAAAAAATAATTAAAACTATCAATTACTACATGTTATGAGATCACTGTCCACTATATGACAACCATTTGTTTAATGGCCTGCCCTTTAAGGTAAATAATCAGAAAGAGACAAAATTTTCAGGGGGTAAAGACATGTGGATTCAACGACCTTTTTTTAAATATGCAACAGGAACCATCCTTTTGCTTCTTATCATCTTCCTCTTTGGTAAGATAGATTACTTCCTTTGGCCGCTGCAAAATTTTATCATCGCCATTTTCTTTCCTGTCCTGATTTCAGGTCTTATCTATTATATATTACGAAAGCCCGTTCAATGGTTAAGTAAATTCATGCCTAAACTTGCAAGTATTTTGATTGTATTTACCTTAGTAGCTGGATTATTCACAGGATTCATTTATTTTGCCGGTTCCCTATTAGGAGGGCAAATCAGTGATTTAACGGAAAATTTCCCTCAAAAAGTAGATAAAATTACCGAAGAATCGAAAGATGTCATCAATGATAATCAGCTTGGAATTATAAATGCTGATGAAATTAAGCAAAGGGCTTTAAACTATCTAAGCAAGCTTTCACAAAACTTAGGTGAAAATATTATGACCGTATTTTCGGTCATAACAAGTATCGCCACTGTTTTGGTTGTAGTTCCCTTTCTTGCATTTTTCTTTTTAAAAGACGATGAAAAATTAAGACCTTATATGATGAAACTAATTCCTTCAGAGCATGTGCAGGAAGGTAACAAAATCTTAAAAGATATAGATAAGACACTATTCACCTATGTAACGGGCCAGTTCATCATTGCGGTGGTTGATGGAACGCTTATGTATATTGGTTATAAAATCATTGGGCTTGAATATGCGTTGATCTTGGGGATATTTACAATGTTTTTTACAGTAGTTCCATTTCTGGGTCCAATTATAGGCGTGATACCCGCATTATTCGTTGCCCTTACAAACAGTCCCTTGATGATGTTAAAAGTACTCGTTGTCCTTTTGGTTGTACAGCAGCTTGAAGGGAACCTTGTCACCCCTCAAGTGATGGGAAAGAAACTCAGTATCCACCCTATAACTGTCATCTTACTTTTAATTGCAGCTGGCTCCTTATATGGATTCGTGGGAATCCTCATTGCCATTCCACTTTATTCTGTGGTGAAAATTATCATTAAGGATGTGTGGAAGTTTTATAAATTAAGAGAAAAAAGGGATTCTGTTAGTCCATATACTTAAGATCATCACAAAAGGCCAGCCTCAAAGCTGGCCTTTTATTTGTCTATTTTATATAAATTGAATAAAAATTCGTTAGATTGGGCAATATATTCCAGATTTTAAAAATAGGAGGATTTGCCAATGAAACGAATCAGCATACAGCTGCTCATTCTGATAATGACCATCCTATTGTTCACTGGGTGCAATACATATACGGATGAGGGCACAGAAACTTACCGGATAAATAACAACCAAGCACAAATCCAGAATATCAATCAGGAGTACAACTCTACTTCATATAACCAAACATACAGAATGCATGTGGATCAAAATGCTGAGGAACAAGTGGAAATGCTTAAAGAAGTCCAAAACGCTACGGTCATAACAGTCCAGCGAAAAGCATATGTGGCTGTAGTTCTTGAAAACGGCAACACAGATGGAGTTCCAGGTGAATTGCAGAACAAAATATCTCAACAAATTAAAGCGAACGATGAGTCTATTGCTGACGTGTATGTCTCCTCCAATGCGGACTTTTTTGTCAGCATGACAGACTATAGGGATCAGCTTTTGAGCAGAAGGCCAATCGTGGGGCTTACTGAAGAATTCAATTCTACGATAAAAAGAGTTTTTCCGGAAAATCATTAATATAACAAACAAAGGGCATCGAATGGATGCCCTTTATTGTTTTTTTACGATGGTAATTGCGTATCTCCCCCGCTCTCACCGTTGATTAGCACTTCATCAATCATTCGATCTAACCTTATCAAGCTTTGCTTTGCACGCTCATGCTCTATTTTTCTGTAATGATGGTTACCTCCTTCTTCTTCATCTTTTTCATCTGCCCATTTCACTACCTGCTGAAGCGGAGTACGTACAATGTCATTTGTCGGTAAAAAGGAGTCTGTATGGAAAAGGATTGCAAGTGAAGTGGCTTTCGCCTGTACGGGGTTTTCACCCAAACGGATCAGGAGTTTATGCGCCCTTTCTGCTCCTTTGATCGGGTGGATATCATTCTTCCGATATAGCTCGTAATCCCATTTTCCATTCCTGTACCATGTGAAATGGCCGATATCATGCAGGAAACCGGCTTTCGCTGCAATATCAACGTCTACATTATGCTCTCTGGCAAGATGGAAGGCGTGATAAGCGACAGCTATAGCATGGGCCATGCCGGATCGCTTCAAGTATTTCTGGGCAATATGGTGTTCGAATATGTCTAAAAGAGTTACATCCCTCATTTCACAACCTCCTTAGCTGATGAGACACCTTTATTTTTTAGAATGTTAACAGAAATATATAAAAAATGCACATTTTAGATCTCTAAAAAAATAAAGCTGGCAAAGGATACTCAACTCTCCCTTTGCCAGCTTCATTCAGTTCCAGCTTTTTAATTTCACGAGCAGACGCTCTTTTAATTTTACGAGATAGGTCTTCTCTCCCTTGGCTCCTTTTTGTTTATGCCATTCGTTGAAGCTAGCAATAGTGATCAGTACGGAACCAGTGATTAACAGGTATCCCCACCAAGGTAAGTTTCCCCAGAACGGTCGTGTTTGCAGGATAACGTTCAGAAGCAATACTCCCGAACCAACAAAGAAATACGATTTTATCCTTAGCCACATTCCGGCCAGCATTGAAATCAGTGACAGCGTTCCAAGAATCAAGGCATCATAAACGGTATTGCTCTCGAGGCCGTCCTGGATCAACAAAAGCGAGACGATTACCAGTACTGCCCATTGGATATAGCTAGTGATTTGTTTATTTTCCCCTTTAAAAATAAGGCGTGCAAAGATGCTTAAAGCAACAAACGGAAGAACATAGATTTCCCGTTCCAGAATGGCTGGTATTTCAAATTGCTCTAGAGCTGTGTAATAAGGAACCAAAAGGTATGCACCCGCTGTAAATTGAATTACCCTGACTCCTATACCATGAACCCTGTTCCTCTGCAGCCATAATCCTGCAGATAAAAGAAGGCCGTGGATAATGAGAGCCCAGAAGGTTTCGCTATTCAAAAAAGCGACCGAAACAATGAACAGGAAACCCACTATTGAATAAGCATCCAGGCTTTTCAGTCCAATAGGGACACCTTTTTCCCAAAGGTTCTGAAACATTTTTCTTCCTGAAAGAATAAGCAATATACCGAATCCAGCAAGAATCGCTATATCCCAAAATACTTCTTGACGGGCTTGGAAGATCATCTGGACCGTACCGTAATAAACCATCATCAAAGGAGCGATCGCAACTAATTCCCATTTCACTTTATGAAGCAAAACCAATATTGCCGCTGCGTAGCCAATCGTTATTCCATACAGCAGCCAACTGTATGGATATGCTGCGAGGAAGCTTGCTACCCCTAACAGTGAAATCGGCACAAGATAGTACAGTGTTCTCTGTTTGTAGTCAGCAGAGGACAGTTTCCAAAATACAGTCAGCAGGGTGCTTGTCAGCAAAAATCCATAGTGACCTGATTCAGTTTTTGAAAAATAACCGACACCAGTATGAATCGCTAAAAACAATGAGGTGAACGCTGCGTACAGGAATGCTTTCACCTTCCATTCCTTTTTTACAAAAGGAATACTCGCTGCATAAATCCCTGCTGATATCAAATAGCTTATAATTGCTTCTTCACCGTAAATGATAAAGGCGACTGCCATAATAGGAGCGAGATAGACATGTGCAATCCATGAATGCGCAACTGCAAGCTCTTTTCTTTTTTGAAAAAGCAAAGCCGCCGCTCCCAACAATAACCAGCCCCCACCAGGAATGATCAGTGCCTCGGAAAATGTGCTGAAGTCGTACAACATCTCATCAATAGAATTGAAAGTGATCAAGTACCATGCGAGGCTGACCAATGCCGAGAGAAATGCCACCACGGTTTCTTTTGTCACTTTATAAAGCAGAAGAGACATCAGGATTCCGCCAAACCAAATAACAGATTCTCCGTAAAGATTCGAAATAGGAAACGTGAAGGTGTAGAACAAGCTTACTGCATAAAAACCATGCCCACAGAAAAAGGCATTTTTTGACAATTTGGCTTCCTGGATTCTACCAAGACCGAAACTGACAGCCAACAAAAGGACACCCGCAAGCGCAAAATTCCCCGGCAATCCTATAGCATCGTGATAGAAGCTGGAATTCAACCTTATTTCTTCCCCGATTGCAGTTGCAGATAAACCGAGTGAAATTGGCGCTGCCCATTGAGCCATCAACGGCAAAATTGCCCGGGTGTCGATGTTTTTCATGACATAAAAAGCAAAGCTAGTCAGAAAATACATCATTCCCAGCTCCCACCAAAGTGACTGAAAAAAAGCAATAAGAATCATTGAAAGCATGATGACGATCCCGACGTCACGTGAGCTAGTATTGATTACATGAAGAGATCTCAGCTTGAGCGGCCAGCCTAAAAGCATGAATAAGGCAAAACCAATGAAATAAATTGGCAATGAAAGATGTTCGATGCTAATCCATTTCCACGTCTGCAAAACCGCTTCAAACATAGCTGCCGCAATAAATATCGGACTTAAATAGTTGAAAATCATATTTTCATTGGCATTCGCAAGATAAATGAAGTTAGCCGAAATTATCAGGTAAGCAGCCACCAGAATATAGGATGGATTTTCTGAATGAATCATCATCGCTTCTGCTGTGATGAATAGAAAAGCAAGACCCGATACGACTGCACTAGTAATCTGGAACGCTCTTTTCAAAGCATATTTATCTTCGATGAACCTGGGAATGAACAGGAACACAAACCCAAGGAGTGCATAACCAATGAGGCTTCCCTCAGCAAATTCCCAGGTTTCAAGAATTTGATAAGCACCATAAACAAACATGGCACTGAAAACAAAATGATACTCTTTATGGCCATTAACGAAGATCATCGATAGATATAGGATGGCAGTCAAAATCAAGTTGAAGCCATTGAATACATCATTCTCATAAAAGAAAAGCATCAATAATGTGGACAGGACCAGGTTGGCCTGAGCGTATAGCGCAAGTTCGGCCGTGAAGAGAGACAAAACATCTTTCTTTTTCAGCTGATGATAAGCTGCAAGCAAAAGAGTGTTAAACACAACCAGTCCAAGGTAAAAACCATCTGTTTGCAAGCCAATCGCTTTCAACAGATAGGCTGCTGTAATTGATACAGTAATGAACGAAAACCATACGAACACCCTTGAAGACAGCTTATTAGCGAGAAAACCATATATAGGGATCAAAACAGAACTGCTTATTGCCCCTAATATGAATCGGCCTTCTCCATAAAACGATAAGTAAGAACCCAGCAATTCAAACCACCCAAGCGATAAGGTGAAGATCGGAAGGAATAAGCTGCCAAGGATCACAAATGCAAAGGCTGTCTTATCAATTTTTAGAACCTTGTAACTCATATAGGCAATTCCGTAAAATAAACCCGAAACAAGCGCGATGGACCCAGCTTTCATGAAAGGAGTCATCGTTTCCCAGTTGCTTGTCGCAACAAACAACCCGCCAATCAAAAGCATGATGACTCCAAGACTCAGCGACCAGGAAATGTTTCGTTCACGGATCTCTTCTGCTGATTTCTTTGGCCTGACAATAGGCTGATTTTTTCGATTCACCTTCATTGGTATGCTGGCTGCAGGCTGGTCATCAGAGGCAACAGAATCATTCTTCTTCGTTCTTGCTGCCAACTCTTTCTCCTGCCGTTCCTTTGCCATCAAATCCAAAAAGTATTCATTATGTGCTTCTGATACATTTTTGTATTCCTCTCCAGTAACATAACCTAGTTCTTTTAAATGATAGAGCTCATTACGAAAAATCCTGCGCCTTTCTTCTTTAGGAGTATGTTCCATTTTTATCCCCCAATCCCTCTTTAATCCAAAATGGTTCGTTTAGTGTAATTTTACACCTTTAATTAAAAAATTCAACATTCATTTGTAAAAAAACAAAAGTGTTTTTTCGACAATATTCTATTCCAACATTGCCTATACACATTTATAATAGGTAAAGTGCGCTCTCAAACTGTATTTCAAGGACCCATATCGCCTTATCAATTACAGGTAAAAACATTGGAGTATGCAAATAATAGAGATTAAGAGGTAAATAAGATGGCTGATTTTTTATGGATTATATATTTGGGGTTTTTAGGCACGACAGCTATTTGGTTTTTATTGAAGGGAAAATATAAAAACAAGATCACCAGGACAGATTTTGTCATTTCAATCATCACATGGTTTGGATTATTTGGTTATGTAACGGAGACACCAATGCTGATCCCTCTAGTCTGGAAAATCGTTTTTGTATTTGGTCTTCTTTGGGATGTCATTTTTACCGTATTCTTTGCGGACCGTTTTGCAGCCGATTTTGGATTCGATGAAGATGAAGAAGAAGAACCGATGCCCCTTGCAGCTAGGCTAAGTGGATTGATCTTTGTTGTTCCCCTTTACTATGGAATTTTTCATTATGCATTTTAAACGGCTTAGGCCGTTTTTTTGTTACCCAAGATGAACTATATTACGATAATGATGTTATTTTTTAATATAATATCGTACGAAAAACATGTTTATAAGGGCGGTTTTTCAGTTTTCTCCCTGCCGAATTAGTACCTGGTACTATCACCGGATTTGATTGTCTTTACCAGAAAGACAGTATTATCTTTGCAATAAAAAGCTGTCTGCATTCCTTGCTGACTTCGCCTTTGTATGATGACATATAAGCGGATGATTTCCGGCTATTGTATAAGGATCTCATTTTACACGCAGGAATAAACGGAGCTATTCCGGTTAACTGAAATAAATAAAACAATATCCCACGATTCGATTCATTTAAACGGAAAAAAGACCCTTATTTTTACGAAAATAAGGGTCTTTTCCAATTTAATCGGAATTTTTCCGTCTATTTTTTTTACAGAACCTAATGAAACCGAGATAAAACCTGTTTAGGTTCTACATTTGTAACAAGAACGCGACCGTCACTTTTGCTGAATTGACGTTTGTGCTCAGGTTATAAAGGCAATAAAGTCACGGTTTCTCTATTTTTTAGCTGATCAATCATATTACTCCACTGCTCAGGTTTCTTAGCGAGAACGGAATAATAAGTAGTGAGAAAATCTGAGATTAACGCTGCCGGCAGTTCATGAGTAATCTCATCTGTCGGCATGAAGCATAGATCAAGTCCCTCTACAGCTTCTCCGTCATTCTCCCATGATGGGTGCACATACTCCATATCAAGTCGCTTATAGCCGAGATGGGATAAGACTTCACGTCTCACAAACGGATCCATCGTTTTTACGCCGCCAAAATCATGGTCTGCCTTTCGGTATGGGTCATAAATCTCTGCAAACATACCGAACAGCTCCACACCTTTTTCACCAGCGAGGTTTTGCAAGTCTTCCATCCTTTTATTTGCAAGGAATCTTCCAAGACTGAGTCCCGGTTTCCCAACAATCGTGAAATCCGTCATGGCTATATTCCAGTCTGGATAGTATCGATATTCGGTAACTCCTACAACCTCTCCCTCATGTACAGCAACGAATACTCTGATGCCCGGATCCTCGAGAGGTTCTTTCCATAAATCAAACTCAAGTACCTCTTCAGGCGGAAAGACTTCTTTCATTAAATTATGGAGCTTTGCAAAATGCGGATCTTCAATACTGTTAACACGAATATATTCCATGAACCATGCTCCTTATCAGATTAGATTTTTTCTGTTTGTTCCCAGTCCGGATAAAGGTCCGTGCGGCGGTCACGCCAAGTAGTGACAGAACCTCGCTCGCGCACCTCGTATAGTAGTTCTAAGTCAAGGTCAGCAGTAACGATCATGTCATCATTAAGTTCTCCTTCAACCTGGAGGCCTTTTGGCGGGAACGGAATATCATTAGGCGTAATCACTGCCGCCTGGCCAAAATTGGCGCGCATAAAGTCTACAGTTGGCAATGCGCCAACCGTTCCTGTCAAAACAACGTAGACCTGGTTTTCAATAGCTCGAGCATGGCTTGTATAGCGGACGCGATGGAAACCATGGCGGTCATCTGTACAGGAAGGTACGAAAATGACATCTGCACCTTTAGCTTTAGCCATTCTTACGATTTCAGGAAACTCAATGTCATAGCAAGTTAGCAGCGCGATGCGACCCTTGTCTGTATCAAATACCCTGAAATCCTCACCCGCACTCATATTCCACTCATTAACCTCGGTTGGCGTGATATGAAGCTTCGCCTGCTCAACGATTCTGCCATCCGGGTAAAACATGTGCGCCACATTATAGAGCTTTCCTTCTCGAGCGATGACATGAGTACCGCCAATGATGTGCATGCCTGTTTCCAATGCGAAACCCTGGAACAGGTTTAAATATTGTTCAGTAAAACCGGGGAGTTCATTGATGGTAAGCCTCGTACCCTGGTCACTTCCGATTGATAATAATTGAGTAGTAAAGAACTCAGGAAATAAAACGAATTCTGAACCATACTCCTGTGCTGTTTTTACATAATGCTCACACTGCTGAGCAAACTCTTCGAACGACCTGATCGTGTGAAGATGGTACTGGACTGCGGAAACTCTCATTTTCATCAATCATTCCCCCTGTATCTATAAAAATAACATTTCGACTTCAAAATTTCAGAAATACGAAAATCATTATATAGCATTTTACTTTTTATGAATACATTTTTCCATAAAAATAGGCAAGAAATTCATCATCCGTTTGAACCCTTTCCCAGCCAGCGAAAAAAATAGTTCCTTTTACAATTAGATTAGATTATAATCTAATTAGATTAATATATAATTAGACTGTTGGAGGACACTATGTTCAAAACATTTAAACTGGAGAAATCCTACCGGAAGCTATTCTTCGCTGGCATCATTAATGGAATTGGGGATCGGTTCAGCCAGGTGGCGCTGCTGGCACTCATCCTGCAAATGACTGGTTCTGGACTCTCTGTCGGAATCACAATGGCTCTCAGGATGATCCCCTTTTTATTCTTTAGCCCTTTGAGCAGCAGCCTCGGAATGAAATTCGGAAGAAAAACAGTCATGATCATTACCGACTTAGCCAGAGCGGTTATAGCATTGTCTTTTCTAGCGGTCGATCATCCTGATGATATGTGGATTGTCTATGCTGCCTCCTTCCTGCTGGCGTCTGGAGAAGCCATCTACGCACCGATCAGAAAATCAAGCATTCCTGCCATGGTTTCGTCGAAATCACTAAAAGATATAAATGGCTGGGAACAAGTATTAATAGGATTTGTATTAGTAATTGGAGCATTTAGCGGAGGGGTTGTTTCCTATTTCCTGGGAGCGAAAACAGCATTTATGCTTAATATTGTATCCTTCCTTGCCGCCGGCTGGATTTTATCGACACTGCCTTCTCTTGAGCCAAAGAAAGAAAATGACTTGATCCTTAAACCAAATCATGAAAAGTATAGTGAGCTGCTGCCCGTTATTGCGGCTTCATCGTTCCTGTTATTGTTAATGATGTTCGAGCTTATCATCCCGCTGATTAATGGGATTGAGAATGTGTTAATAAGCGTGTATGCCGTCGAGACGTTTGAAAAAGCTGATCTGGGAGTGGGGATCTTTTACAGTGTACTAGGCGTGGGATTGATTATCAGCCCTTTATTAACAAGGATGATCCAAAATAGGTTTCTATTATTTTCTTTTGTATGTATCATTGGCGAAGGATTGATCTTGACGACGATAAGCCAGACAAAGTCTTTTTGGCTGGCAGCTGCATTGTTTGGCTTGACCGCAGTTTTCAGCGGAGTCGGCAACACACTTCTCGACACGGTGGCAATGGATACTGTTCCTTCAAAATGGCACGGAATGTACTTCGGTATCACCAGTATGCTGTCCAATACTTTCATCGGGTTCTCCATGTTCTTTACAGGCTTAGCGCTGGAATGGTTCAGTCCAAGATTGGTGGGTATGTTCGGCGGAATCATGTATATTGCTTTCGGGATCTTATTCTTAATATGGTCTATAAAATATAGTGTTGACCAGGAGAAAGTAAAATTAATGGAAAAAGCAATGTGAAGAACAAAAAGCTCCATCGATCTACAGTCGATGGAGCCCCAAAATTAGCTTAGATCTAATTATTATTCGCACTTTCACATACTTCAATACGATTCCGGCCGTTTTGCTTAGCTTTGTAGAGCGCCCGGTCGGCGAATTCAAGAATCTGCTTAGGGTCATTCTGATGTATAGGAGTGACGCACGCAATCCCGACACTGATTGTAACACTACTGCTGACTTTGGAGTTTAGGTGTTCAATGTTCATCTTCTGGATGATTGAACGGAATTCGTCTGCTAGTTGAGATGCTTTTGGTGCCTCCGTATTCGGAAGAACTACCGCAAATTCTTCACCCCCATATCTCGCAGCAAAATACCCTTTTTCATGGAAAAATCGTTCGAGCTCACGGGCAAACGATTTCAAGCAGTTATCGCCTTGGATATGCCCATACGTATCATTGTAATTTTTAAAATAATCAATATCTAAAAGAAGCAGGGATAATGCGGTTTTCTGCTTGCAAGCAAAAGACCATTCAGTAATAAGGAATTCGTCAAAGGCGCGGCGGTTATATATTTCAGTCAATCCATCAAGAGACGATAGCTTCTTCAGGAGAGAATTGCTTTCTCTTAATTGATTTTCAATAGTCCTCCTTGCTGTCACGTCTCTTGTGGCGAACATCATGCCTGAAGACTTGCCTGACTTGTCCTTTACCGGTCTTGCAGTAGTCTCAACCCATATATAACTGCCATTTTTATGAAGCATCCTGTAACTGGATGTTACGATGCCACTTAATTCATTAGGGTTTCCGTATTGCTCAAGCAGTTGCTGACCATCTTCTGGATGGATTTTCCCGTAAAGATTTGTTCCAATCAATTCATCGTTTTTATAGCCCAGAATCCTCTTGCTTGAGGGAGATATATAAATGATCTTTCCTTCACGTGAAAGCCTTCCGATCATATCAGATGAATTTTCAGCAATGAAGCGATACTGTTCTTCACTTTCCCGAAGAGCTCTTTCCATACTTTTACGCTTAGTGATTTCCTTTATAACAGTCAATACAGCTTTTTCTCCCTGGTAGGTAATTATGGAAGATGATACTTCAATATCAATATATGAGTCTTCCTTTTTAAACCGATCCTCAAAACTGATCACTGTCTTATCATTAAAATCCAGTCTGGAAACCAGATTCGGATGGTTGATGAAAATAGACCGAACAGGTTTGCCGATTAACTCTTTCAAGTTGGACCCAAATAAGGCTTCAGTGTGCGGGTTAGCGTAAACTATTTGATCATATTGAGTCAGAATAATCGCATTAGGCGAAAGTTCTACAAGTGTCCTGTATTGTTCCTCGCGTTCTTTGAGCTGCTGGGAAAGCTTTTCCACTTCGGAAAGGTCAGTATAGACAGCGAGGTAATTTACCAGTTCTCGTTCTTCATTCAAGATTGAGAAGATGTTCACCTTCATTAAATAATGGCTGCCATCTTTTCGTTTATTCCATAACTCTCCTTCCCAACATCCTCTTGTCAAAATAGAGTCCCACATTCTCTTATAAAAAATCGGTGTATAGCTGTGCGACTTCCATAACCTCGGGTTTTTACCAATCACACTTTCCTTAAGATAGCCTGTCAATCGAGTGAATGATTCACTGACAGCCCGTATCTTGCCTTCTGGTGTGGTGATGACAATGCCTTTGTTTGCACTTAGTATAAGTGAACCTGCCTCTTCCGAGTAATCTTGATCAATGGAACTGGGTGTTATAAAGCGAAGATAGGATCTAATAGCTGGTTCCCCATTAAACATCACACATTCAGAATCGACCTGGAGGTCCATTGGAATTCCGTTTATTAAGAAACTCATTATTATACCATCCAGAATTGTTCCTTCTTCTATTGCTGCGATTCTGGCAGTGATTGTTCCTTGCCTAGTATCAGCTAAAAAGGAAAATATCGATTTACCTATTAATTCACCTGGAGACTTGTATCCGAGCAACTGGGTGCCGCCTTCATCTATGGAAAGAATCACGGAGTTTTTATGTATACACACAAAATAGGGTGATTGATTATTGACAGCTACTGCATCTGCGATATTAGACCCTGTCGTGCTTTCCTTTACCTTCATTTAACTTCTCCTTGCAAAATCAAAATGGATATCACAATTATTTTAATTGTGTTGATTTTTTTAATCAACAATAGAATGGAAGCATTATCTGTTAGAATACAAAAATACCAGATATTAAATTGCTAGCAGCTGATATCTATCTGTTATCAGAAACTATCACTTATGGTCGATTGGAGTCGAAAGCCCTGTTATAAAGCTGTTTATATGCTTCCCAATCTGCTGAATTGTCGATTTTCCGGATTGTGGATTTGATAGTTCATCAATGAGTACAACAATAATTGCTTCATTCTCTCCATAGGCAATTATACCGCAATCATGTTCGACTCCGGGAAGTTCTCCCGTCTTATTTCCGATTTCAAGTAATGTATCATCCATATAAAATGGCAGCTTTTCTTTGAATTGCTGTTGAAGTAAAAACGCATGGAATATAGATTTTGAGTCTTGGTTGAGTAGATCTCCTTTAACTCCTTCTTTCAAGCATAGTCCGATATCTGCAGCAGATGTATAATTATCGAGACCGGATTGAATAGCTGAGAAATCCAGCATTTTACGCTGCAATATAGAATGGCTCATTCCTAGCCTGGAAATAGTGGCATTAATAGAGTCTTTGCCAAGCAAATCAATCATCAGGTTGGTTGCCGAGTTATCTGACACGATGATCATAAGGGACATTAAATCCACAACCGGCAGTTGTTTGACCTTCATAGCCTGAAGAACACCGGTGTCACCAATTTTGTCTCCTTCTTCAATAGGCAATTGACTTTCTTTTTGCAGCTGGCCTGCCTCCATTTGCCTCAAAGCTTCGAATAAAATCGGCAATTTTATCAAGCTGGCAGACTGGTAAACCTCATTACTGTTAAATTCAATCATTTCTCCTTCAATCTCCAAAAACAAACTCGCCCGGCCATTACACCCAGCGAGTTCTTGCAACAGTATTGTTCTTAATTCTTCTAATGTCATAGTTTTTATTCCTTACCTGATATTGACAAGCATTTCTTTTTTATTTTTTTCGTCTAAATGTTCATCATATAGATGGCAGGCGACATAGTGATTCTTGTCGATTTCCTGCCACACAGGTTTCTTTTGAGCACAAATATCCATGGCATGCTGGCATCTTGTCCTGAAAACACAGCCGCTAGGCGGATCCATCGGACTTGGGAGTTCTCCTTGCAGGATGATTCGTTCGCGCTGATCCTCCACATCAGGATCGGGTATCGGTATGGCTGACAGTAACGCTTGAGTGTACGGATGGAGCGGTTTATTGTATAACTGGTTACTAGCAGTAAGCTCGACGATATGGCCGAGGTACATAACTCCGATCCGGTTGCTGATTTGCTTCACCATTGAAAGATCGTGAGCAATGAATAGATAAGTCAAACCCTTTTCTTCTTGCAGTCGCTTCAGCAGGTTTACCACCTGGGCCTGAACGGATACATCAAGGGCTGAAATTGGTTCATCTGCTATGATAAAATCCGGATCCAGCGCAAGTGCCCTGGCAATGCCAATCCTTTGCCGCTGACCGCCGCTGAATTCATGAGGATAACGGTTGGCATGGTCGCGATTTAAACCAACATCCTCAAGCAGCTGATAGATTCTTTCAAGGCGTTCTTTTTTGTTCGGGAACATTCCATGGACTTCCATCGGTTCTGAGATAATTTCTTTTACTGTAGAACGAGGATTCAGTGAAGCATACGGATCCTGGAAGATCATCTGCATCTGCTTATGGAACTGGAATTTTTCTTTCTCTGAAAGTGAATGCACGTCTTTGCCATTGAAAACAACTTCTCCACCTGTCCGGTCATAGAGTCCAATCATGGTTCTTCCGGCTGTGGATTTACCGCAGCCTGATTCACCAACAAGGCCAAATGTTTCTCCTTTATATATATCAAAGGAGATGCCATCCACTGCTTTTAAGATTTCATTTTTACCCATAGTGAAATGCTTCTTAAGATCTTTTACACTTAATAAAACTTCATTTTCCATCATTATTCCTCCGTATCAATCCAGTAGCGTCTTGCTGCACAGAGTTCTCTCTCGTAGATCGTTCCTTCCAAGGAAATGATTTCAATATTCTTTCCTGTATTCGGTGAATGAAGGAGCTTGCCATCTCCATAATAGATACCAACATGATGGATGCTTCCTTTTCCCTCCTCATATGCGAAGAAAAGTAAATCCCCTGGCATGATGTTTGATAGCGGAACTTGTTCACCAGCTGCCGCTTGTTCATGGGCGTCCCTCGGAATAATATAGCCGTTCGCCAGGCACATATTGTAACTGAAACCAGAACAGTCATAGCCATAACTGCTCATTCCTCCCCAAAGATATGGCAGACCTAGGAACTGCTCGCCGGCAGCCACGACCGCTGCACCATTCCCATTAGGATTTTCCTCCTCTGTTGGAAAAACCGATACATCCTCAGCTCTTAAAATGCCGATACCAGTTGGTGTTTTAACGCGAATTCGATCGACTATATCCTCCACTACAGGCAACCTGGTCTGATAGCTTAATTCCATTAACTTTTCGTTCTTTTCGGAATATAGCAAGGCTTTCTTAGCGGTAATGACAGCTACTGACCCTTTTTTGATATACCAGTCTGATTGCTGGATAAGCTGATTTTTCGGCATCCACCCCGGATAACCCCGTCTATCTTTTCCTGACGGCTGGTCTGGAACAACAACATTTGCCCATTCATTCGTTTCTCCTATGATCATGACTTCCTGGCCAAATAAAACCTGTGATTGAACAAGGTTGTCATCGCATAATTGTAATCGTGGCTCATATGTAAGCTTTTCAAGCCATTTTTCTATATTCAAGTTTCCGGAAGTTGCATCCTTATCAATTTCCCTTGCTGAATCATGGGAAGTCCACAATGTCGCTACGGGTACATTGACGAGCCAGATATTATTGCTTTCCATTGGAATTTCCTCCTTCTAAAAGGATTTCTTTTATACCGAGACCAGGTTGGTCCGGAAGGGTGATATTTCTGCCATTATACATTATTCCGCCTGAAATTACGTCATTCGCCAGCATTAATGGCGCATCAAAATCAAAACGGGTGATGTTTTTCTTGCTTGCCGCGAAATGGGCAGCAGCTGTTATCCCCAGCCTGGTTTCAATCATACTGCCAACCATACATTCAATCCCGGCGGTTTCAGCCATTTGGTTAATCATTTGAGCCTGATAAATTCCTCCTGACTTCATTAACTTAATGTTAATCAAGTCAGCGCTTCTCCTCTTGATGACTTCAAATGCCTGTTTAGGTGAAAAAACACTTTCGTCAGCCATTATTAAAGTATCGACTGAATCAGTAACCTGCTTTAAACCTTCCAGGTCATCTGCTTTAACCGGCTGTTCAACTAGCTCGATATCAAGGCCAAGATCCTCCATTTTTCGGATGGCCCTGACTGCATCCTTTGGTTTCCACCCCTGGTTCGCATCAAGACGAATCTTAATGTCATTGCCTATCCTTTTGCGGATTTCATGGATCCTGGCAATGTCGGTCGAGATTTCACCTATCCCTACCTTTACCTTTAGCACATTGAATCCATTATTAACATAATGAACGGCATCTTCACCCATTTCATCAGGGCTGTTGACGCTGACGGTAAAATCAGTTTCTATCTCGTTTCTGTATCCGCCAAGGAATTGATATAACGGAAGACTGCAATTTTGCGAGATACAGTCATAAAGCGCCATATCAATGGCTGCCTTTGCACTTGAATTATTTACAAGGGCGGTTTTTAACCCCTGAAAGATAGCTTCATAGTTAATAAGGTTCTTTTTTAACAAAAATGGCTTGATAACGTCATTTATTGCTGCCTCAATACTTGCGAGACTGTCCCCTGTTATGACCAAAGTTGGCGGTGCTTCTCCCCAGCCAGTGATTCCGTTATCACAGGAAATTTTAACGAAAATCGCTTCAGCGACCGTAACTGTACGGAGTGCGGTTTTAAATGGCTTGATCAAAGGGACAGCAATGCGCATAGTTTCGACTTTTTCAATAATCATAACTCTAACTCCCTTTTAGTTCTAGTTGATTCCACTCTCTATAAAAAGCCTTTTTTCTTTCGTATCCATGGAAGCATGCGCACCGAGCGGAACTCCAATATGCGGGGAACAATGCCCCATTTTGAAGCCTTGTAGTGCCGGCCTGCCCGCAAGTTGAATGTAATGGTCAATAACTTCTTCAAGAGATAAAGAAAGCTCTCTTTCAGGTACGCAGTTATTAAAGTCACCAATTATGATCCCGGCTGATTCCTGAAGTTTACCAGCCATATAAAGCTGGTTCAACATGCGATCAACTGCCCTCGGTTCTTCATTTATATCTTCTATAAGCAGGATCTTTCCTTCTGTATTAATTTCAAAAGGAGTGCCCATCGAACTTGATAGAAGTGAGAGATTTCCTCCAACCAGAGGACCTTCAGCGGATCCTGGAACCAATTCTTCAATTTGGGAAATAGTAGAATCATAATTCAGCTCAGCTGGTGCAAACAATTGCTTGAAAGTATCCTTGGATATTTGATTAGCCTCTTCTTTTCCAATATCCGAAGCAAGCATCGGACCGTGGAAAGTAATCAGCCCTGTCTGCTGCCTGATGGCAGTATGCAAGAATGTAATATCGCTGTAGCCCCAGAAAATTTTCGGGTTATTTTTAATAGCATCATAGTCTAATGCGGAGGCAATCCTGGCTGTCCCATATCCTCCTCCAGCACAGATGATCGCTTTGATTTCATCATCAAGGAACATTTCATTTAAGTCGGCCAATCTCGCTTCATCATTTCCGGCAAGATAACCATATTCTGAATACAAGGATTTTCCTAATTTATAATTGAGCCCTAAATCCTCGACGAATTTTAAGCCGCGCTTCAGGTTTTCCTTGTTAGGCGGACTCGCTGGCGCAATAACAGCCACCGTATCACCTTTTTTCAAGCGTGTGGGCTTAATTGACATGTCAATCAACTCCCTTAGTGAAATTTTTATTTTTTTAAAAAATTGAATTATTAACCTTAATTATCAGGATAAAAAATATCCTGCTTTTACCCAAAATCTGTTCTCTGGTCCCTTTTGGTAAATTCAACGGCTCTGCTTTTACCCATAATCTGCGCTCCGACTCTTTTCGGTAAATTCAACGGCTCTGCTTTTACCCAAAATCTGTGCTCCGACTCTTTTCGGTAAATGCAACGGCTCTGCTTTGCGGAGTAAAATAAAATTAGATATGTTATAAGATATTATTAAAGAGTATGTACTAGTAAAAAAGAGGTGTTCCAAGATGAACACCTCTTTCTTAGAAAAAATTACTTCTTATCTGCCCACTTTAATTCAAGGTATCCAACCGGATGGCGGACAACATCGGATACTGCTTCATTTTGCAGATATACCTGGTTATAGAAGTGGACCGTGAAGATTGGTGCTTCTTCAAACAGGATTTTTTCTGCCTGATACATCAAGTCAAAACGCTTTGCTTCGTCAGATTCATTCTTTGCTTGCTGAATCAGCTCATCATATTTCGGATTGCCCCAGCCAGTACGGTTCATGGAGTGACCTGTCTGGAAGTTTTCCAGGAAATTGATTGGATCAGCATAGTCAGCAAGGAATGAGCTTCGGGAAAGCTGGTGCTTCAATGCTTTCTGTTCTTCTGCGAAGACGTTCCATTCCATGTTGGCAAGCTTGACTTCAACACCTAAGTTTTCTTTGAACATTTGCTGTAAAGCTTCTGCGATCTTTTTGTGCACATCGCTTGTGCTGTATGTCAGGGTCACTTCAGGAAGCTCGGTGTAACCCTCTTCTTCCATTCCTTTTTCAAGTAATGCTTTCGCTTCTTCTACATCAGTCTTATTGAAATCTCCATTCACTTCACGGAAATCCTTACCTGATGGATCCTGGAATCCAGGAGATACAAAGCCATAAGCAGCTTTTTCTTTGTTCTTCGTGACATAGTCAACGATCTTCTGCTGGTCAACCGCTAGAGCAAATGCTTTACGGATGTTCACGTTCTGGAATGGTTCCTTCGTGACATTGAAACGGTAGAAATAGTCGCCAGCTTGATCGTCTACATTTACCTTTCCTTCGTCGAACAACTTTTCACTTAATTCAGCAGGAACGTCGGAAACATCCAAATCCCCAGCCTCATACATTTGATACTCAGTGTTTGTGTCGTCTACGATTGCCCATTCAACACGATCAAGTTTTACGTTTTCTGCATCCCAGTACTGGTCATTCTTTGCCATGACGAATTTTGTGTCATGCTCCCAGCTAGCAAGGTTAAATGGTCCATTGCCAACGAAAGAGTCTGCTTCAGAAAACCATTCAGGGTTTTCCTTGGCAACCTTTTCATTGATCGGGAAGAAAGCCGGATTGGCAATGACACTTAAGAAATAGGCCTGTGGACTTGTTAATGTAACTTCAAATGTCTTATCATCCACCGCTTTTACTTTTACATTGTCAGCAGAACCTTCTCCGCTGTTGAATTCCTCTCCACCTTCAATGAAGTATCCAAGGAATGCCGCAGCAGAACCTGTTGCTGGATCAAGGAGGCGCTTCCAAGCGAACTCGAAATCATTTGCTGTTACAGGGTCTCCATTGGACCATTTTGCATCTTCACGAATGTGGAATGTGTATGTCTTTCCATCTTCAGATACATCCCATTTTTCTGCAGTAGCTTCTTCTGGCTGATGATCTTTACCAAGACGTGTCAGACCTTCCATCAAATTGTTCAATGCGTTCCAAGAAGCTGAATCAAAACCGATTGGCGGGTCAAAAGATGTTGGTTCCTGGCCGTTGTTCAGGTAAAGAACCTTTTCCTCTCCTCCATCACCACTGTCTTTCCCTTCTTTTTCTTTTCCTGCATTGTCGTTCGCGGTACATGCTGCCATTGTGAATACGAGCAGTGCCGCCATGAGTATGGTTAATAACTTCTTCACTCTGTTTCCCCCTTATGTTGATCCAAATATATATATCAAAAAGGCAAAAGCCTGATTGAACGCTAGTTACTCGCAATTAATTTTTTTGCACGCTCATCCTGCAACCAGCAGTCCACCCCGTGGCTGTTGGAAAGCTTTGTTTCTGCTGGATAGACTTTGTCACAAACTTGCATTGCATATGGGCAGCGGGCTGTAAAAGGACAACCCACTGGCGGTGAGAACAAATCAGGCGGTGTCCCGCCGATTGGGACCAACTCCGCCCCGTCAACATCCAAACGCGGAACTGAGTTCAATAACCCTTTCGTATACGGATGCTGAGGATTGTAAAAAATCTCTCTCCTTGTTCCTGTTTCAACAATCTTGCCTGCATACATGACCGCGATCCGATCTGCGACTTGTGCTACAACACCAAGATCATGGGTGATCAGGATGATGGAGACGCCAGTTTTTTTCTGGATATCACGGAACAACTCTAAAATCTGGGCTTGGATTGTCACATCCAGTGCTGTTGTCGGCTCATCGGCAATCAACACTTCCGGCTGGCAGACCAGCGCCATGGCAATGACGATCCTCTGCCTCATCCCGCCGCTGAATTGATGCGGATATTGTTTCAGCCGAGCCTGCGGACTTGGAATTCCCACTAGGTCAAGCATTTGTACTGCAACCTTCTTTGCCTGCTCCTTTGATAGCTTCATATGCTGCAGAATTCCTTCTGTCAGCTGATCACCAATTGTCAAAGTCGGATTCAGTGCAGTCATCGGATCCTGAAAGATCATTGATATATCTGATCCGCGAATTTTCCGCATTTCTGAGTCCTTCAGTTTCGTCAAGTCTTTTCCTTTAAAAAGGATGGATCCGCCGTCAAACTTGCCAGGGGGTTCCGGAATCAATCTCATGATACTTTGGGAAGTCACGCTTTTCCCGCAGCCAGACTCTCCAACAATTGCTAATGTTTCGCCTTTATGTAAATCAAAAGTGACTCCGCGGACAGCTTTTACCTCTCCGCCGTATGTCTTAAATGAAACATGAAGGTCTTTTACTTCCAGTACTTTTTCCATGTTGCTTACCTCCTTAGCTTCGGGTCAAGTGCGTCCTGAAGCCCGTCACCTAAAACGTTAAACGAGAACATCGTCAATGAAATGAAGAATGCCGGGAAAAACAATCTCCACCAGTCACCTGACAGGATAACCGGCAAAGCATCACTAGCCATCGATCCCCAGCTCGCTAGCGGTGCCTGGATGCCCAAACCAAGGAAGCTAAGGAATGCTTCGGCAAAGATTGCTGATGGAACGGATAGTGTAATCTGCACAATTATTGGCCCCATCGTATTTGGAAGCAGATTTTTACGGATGATCCGTGCTGTTTTCGTTCCAAAAGTTTTCGACGCTAAAACGTATTCGTAGTTTTTGATCTGGAGTACCTGGCCGCGCACAATCCGTGCCATACCAATCCATCCAGTAATGGTCAGTGCGAATATAATCGTAGCAAGGCTTGGCCCCATTACTACACTAATTAAAATGACGACAAGCAAATATGGAAGGCCGTAAAGAACTTCGATGATTCTCATCATAAAATGATCTGTTCTTCCACCCTTATAGCCTGCAATCCCTCCATAAATCACTCCAATTAGAAAATCAATCAAAGCTGCAGCAATGCCGACGAATAAAGAAATACGGGCACCATACCACGTACGTGTGAATACATCACGACCGAGTTCATCAGTTCCGAACCAATGTTCACTTGATGGCGGCAGATTCTGATTGACCAAATCCTGATGGTCCACTGTGTGAGGCGAGATGATCGGACCGAATACAGCCATGAATGTCAATACAGATAAGAAAAACAACCCAAGCATTGCCAGCTTATTCTTAAGGAGACGTCTCCAGGCATCCTGCCAGTACGATAGACTTGGCCTGACAACAGCTTCTGCTTCTGAGTCATTTTTTTCTATTGGAACAAACCAATCGTCTGGAACGGACGAGGCTGCTTGTGGTTCCTGATGTTTACGCAGAGCCATCATTTCCCCTCCTTTTTATGAAGCTTGATCCTTGGGTCAAGTATTCCGTAGGCGAGATCTACAAGGAAAAGCATGACGATCAATACCGTACTGTAAAAAATCGTTGTTCCCATTATGACTGGATAATCACGTTGGTTAATGCTCTCGACAAAATACTTACCCATGCCAGGAATGGCAAAAATCTTTTCGATGACGAAAGTTCCTGTAAGTATGCTGGCTGCTAATGACCCAAGAATGGTGACAACCGGCAGCAATGCATTTTTCAATGCGTGTTTAAAGACGATTTTAACTGGTGACAGCCCTTTTGCCTTTGCTGTCCGTATGTAGTCTTGCGTCAAGACCTCAAGCATGCTTGATCTCGTCAATCGGGCAATGATGGCCATAGGTCCTGTAGCGAGTGCCAGAGTCGGCAGAATCATGTGCTTAGGGCTTGTCCAGGTGGCAACCGGAAGGATTTCCCAGGTTACAGCCAACTGCTGGATTAATAGTGTCGCCATTACAAAGTTTGGTACAGAAATACCGACAACCGCTACTGTCATCGCAAGATAATCGATCAAGCCATTATGGCGGAGAGCCGCTATGATCCCTAGAAGGATGCCGGAAAATATCGCGACAATCAAAGTGATCATTCCAAGCTCGAATGAGACAGGGAATCCTCTTCCAAGCATCTCGTTTACAGTCTGAGAGGACTTTTTAATAGAAGGACCGAAATCAAATGTCGCGACCGACTTTAAATAAATAAAGTACTGGATGTATAAAGGCTCATCCAAATGATAGAAACTTTCAAGGTTCTTTTGGACCGCTTCACTCGTTGCCCGCTCTTCATTAAAAGGAGAACCGGGAATAGAGTGCATCAAGAAGAAGGTCAGCGTAATGATGACCAACAGCGTGACCGCCATCGAACCGAGTCGTTTGAGTAAATAACGGAGCATTGACTCACATCCTTATCATGTCTTAGTGTCAGTTCTTGAGGTGGTTGAGCACATTCTATGAAAATGTCGTCCTCATGGCCAGCTCTGTCATCACAAGCATAGCTTGATAGGCTTCTAGTATGTCCTTGGCCTGGAACTTTACAATAGTCGTTCCCTCTTCGATTTCTGTACCAGGCATCAAATTTGCCCACTCTGCCTGCCCATAGTTAGCAAATTCAATTCGTAATACAGGATTCTCAGGTGGAGTAAGCGGTTTCACTTTTTCCAGATTCTTGATAGCCGCCTCTGTCTTTTCAGAAAGCAGTTCACCAGCTTTGACCGGAGTCAGAGACTTTGCAGCAGACCGGGAAATAGACTGCTTGACTACAGCTGTTGTAATGCCAGGGATCAACGCCTCAGCTTCGCGTGCAGCACCATCGTCCCCTGCGATCATGATGACAGGTACTCCAAAATAACCAGCCACATAGGCATTGAATCCGAGCTCTCCTATTTGAACATCATTGATCCACATATGGCGGACACCGAAGATCATCGAATGAGACATTACACCGCTCATAGAAGCTCTTGCATGGTAGCCAACAAAAACGGCACCTTCAAAGCTATCATCAAGCCCTTGGACCATTGAGAAAGGCTTCACATCGCCAGTAATCAACTGGGTATCTGGATGAAGGTCCTCTATTAAGAGATTGTTCATCTTAGAGTGGCTATCATTGACGATGACTTCACGGCAGCCAGTTTCAAATGCTTTTGCAATGACATAGTTTGCTTCCTGGGTCATGATTTTTCGACCACGTTCGTAATTATGCTTAGAAGAATCCACATGGGTATGGTCGACCAGACCAGTGATTCCTTCCATGTCCACAGATATGTATAATTTCATAATTTGCCCAACTTTCTATGAATAATTATCTTAAAATTATAAATAATAAATCTACCAATCGCAACCTTTTTTGCTATTAAATTCAGCTCTTACAAGGAAATAGTAGATTTGTCACTGATTTAAATGTTGCAAAATCGTTATTGAGAGAATAATATTTTTGCGTATTTTTTAGAGAAAGATGTAGGAAATGAATTTCCAAATTCTCTTTTCTATACCCGCAGGAGTTTTTGAAACAGTTTTATCAAGATAATGGTTTCCACGAAAAAAAGGAGCAGTATATGCTCCTACTCTTTAGAATGATGGTTCTCCATCAGTTCAATAAAATGGGTCAGCACTCTGGCTGTAAGACCCCATATCACCTTTTCGTTAGCTCGATAGAAATATTCATCCATTTTCCTTGTTTGCCAATTGTAATTCTCGCCTCCAATAATCAAATCGAAAGGAAAACCATCTTCTGGCTCCACCTGGAAATTGATTTTATAACTGTCAGGCTGGTTCTTTTTAAAAAATGACAAAGGTACTGTGAATACCTCACCCACTTCTGCTTCATTCGGAATGATTTTACTTGGATCACTGATTCTACCGGCAAAAGGATAAATGATTGTACCAAATGCCGATACCATATAATCCAGAGGAAACACATCGACGATTTCACTTTCATTTATGCCAAGCTCTTCCGAGGTTTCCCTGACCGCTGCTTTTTGAGGTTCTTCTCCTATCTCTATCCTGCCGCCCGGAAAGCATACCTCTCCAGGCTGCCTTCTCATTGTAAGGGATCGCACCTCAAATAAAATATGGATCTCGTTATTGACTTCCACTAATGGTAGCAATACTGCGAACTTGATGAATTGTTCATTGCCCAAAATTGCAGGTGTACGCCCCAATAAAGTTTTTGTAATCTGATTAATGTTCATTATTGGACCTCCACTCTCGCCATAAAGTATGTATTGTCATTGTATTATGAAAAAGCATAGAAAATAAAGGAAATGGCTTTTATTATTCCAAGGTTTAAATTCGGGCAAATTGAATGAACAGCGCATGCCACACTCGTTTTATGTAATGAGCCCCTGGTTTCAAACAACATTGCTATAAGAGCGCGATTGGTGAAGTAAACTTCCTGATATGAGAAAAACAGAGCGCCTGCAAGCCCGATTGGTTACCTAAAATCCCTAATATTTCGAAAATTGGCCAACAACAACATCGGTTGGTTACCTGAAATCCCTAAAATTTCGAAAATAGGTCACCAATATGCCCTGTTCATTAAAAAAACAATCCAACTGTAGCAAATACCAATTTAAAAGGCAGCGACTATTTGCCGCTGCCCTAAAACTCCTATCAACCAGAAGCCCGTCCTTTGATCGCCTTATATGCAATCAAGATAATCCCGATGACCAGGAGGATATGAATGATTCCGCCGGCGATTTCAAAAATCAGACCTAGAAGCCAAAGTACCAGCAATATTCCTGCTATTGTCCATAACATTAGAAACATCTCCTTTCCTTATTGTTTTCTTGGTTAAAGTTTACCCTTTTGTAAATTCTATTAAACAAGATCCGTCATACCTCATTATTTGATAACTTCAGGGTCATTGTGTAACACTTAAACTATCCTTTTAAGTCAGGAGTATTTGCCATGGGACATTTTAAGATTTTATTTTTGGATATAGACGGAACGATTTTAAAACCTGATGATACGATTGAAGACTCTACGAAGACAGCTATTAATAATATGAAATGGCAAAACATTGAGGTGGTTTTAGCTACAGGACGTCCGCTCCATGAGATATCGGAGCTTGCAGAGGAACTTCAGATTACTTCATTTATCGGATATAATGGCGCACTGGGAATTTATGAAGGCGAAACGATTTTTGCCGAACCAATGCACCCTGATGATGTAAAATACATTTTGGATGTTGCAGCTGCAAATGACCATGAAGTTGTTTGTTATACGCATGAAAAAAATTACTTGACCAATCTGGAATCAGAATCGGTACAAGCCTTTCTCAAGCAATTCCATTTACGCCAAAATGCAGTTTTCACTGAAAATGCGATCGAAAAAATTCTTGGCATGACGATCATCACTGCTGGAAAAAATGGTGAGTCGCTTTACAGATTCAAGAATGGAATCCATTTGTCCCAGGTGAATGTCGAGGGTATGAAGCATTGCTATGATGTAATTCGTGATCATGTAAATAAAGGGATTGGCGTCGAATTCCTTCTAAAAAAACTGGGGATTAACCGTGAAGCCTCAATTGCCTTTGGAGACGGAATGAATGACAAGGAAATGCTGGCAAGTGCTGGTGAAGGATTCGCGATGGGCAATGCGCATCCTGACCTGTTTCAATATGCAAAACATAAGACAACTGCTGTTACAAACTCGGGGATTTACAATGGTTTAAAATCTCTTGGATTATTATGAAATAAGCCTGTGACATAAAAAATGGAGCCCCTGCCTCAGAGGTTCCATTTTTTATTTGCTTGCTGCCCGTTTTTTTGCGCTTGCCTTTGAAAATTGATCCTCAGGCTGTACAGCAGACTTTTTAATGTTGTCTTTATAGCTCATCCAATAGATCAAAGCTACGAAGACTCCACCTCCAACTGCATTGCCTAAGTAAACGGGAACAAAATTAGTGAAGTACTCCCCCCAGCTATAGTGGCCTGCAAAAATTGCAGCAGGGATGACGAACATGTTTGCGACTACGTGCTGGAATCCGATTGCCACAAACCCCATGATCGGGAACCAGATGGCCAACACCTTCCCCGTCATGTCGGATGCCCCATATGAGAGCCACACCGCTAAACCAACAAGCCAGTTACAACCTATCCCTGAGAAAAAAGCCGCCCAAAAACCAGCATCCAGCTTTGCACCTGCTACCGCGACTGTTTTTTCAAGATAAGGTCCCGTTTCGGTCAAGCCAACAATATGGCCAAAAAAATAGGCTACAAAAAGAGCGCCAACAAAATTGCTCAGAGTAATCCAGAACCAATTTTTCAATAGCATCTTTACTGTTACCTTCTTCGCAAGACTGGCCATTGAAATGGCAGTCATATTACCTGTCAACAGTTCTCCCCCGGCAAGAAGGATTAAAATCAGGCCAAGAGGAAATACCGATGCACCAAGGAATGTTCCAAAAGTTCCCCACTCATGCGGCAGGTTCGCGATTACCCTGATGTCCAAAAGATACCCTATAGCAATAAAAGCCCCGCCCAGGAATCCCAGTGCCAGCATGTTCTTTACAGGCATAGCTGCCTTGTATGTGCCAGAATCTATAGTCACTTGAGCAATTTCCTGAGGTTTACGAAATGCCAATTCAAATTCCTCCTGTTCTTAAGATGCAATTTTTAATTTGGTCATTGAAGATTTCTTTAATGGCTTAATTCCCCTTTGTCAAACAAAAAAACAGTTTTTTATTTTTTTGACATTTTTTTGTATTAGACATATCATATTGATATATCAAAACGATATATATATATTAATAAAAACTAAGGGAGAAATGCACATGTCAATTGAACATTCAATCCTTGCAGTTATTAGTTTCCGACCAAGCACTGGGTATGACATTAAAGCTGAATTCGAGCATAAAGCGGCAGGCCTATTTTGGGGTATGAGTTATGGCAGCCTATACCCAAAGCTTAAGAAGCTTGAAGAACATGGGTATATCATTACCATTGAGTCAGAAGCAGAAGGCCGCAAGAAAAAACTTTATGAGCTGACCGGCAAAGGCTGGACAGAATTGGAAAGCTGGCTTGCCAGAAAACCAGAACCTCCTAACATTAAGGATGAGTTATTCATTAAAATGGCTGCCTGGCACAATGAGATGGATTTAGGGCTTCTGGCCGGCCATTTAAAAAATAGAGCCCAAGAGTCAGAGGAAATATTAAGCTTCATCAAGGAATGGAAACAGAATAATACATCTTATATAAACAGTGTCGGAATGCTGGCAATGAGATACGCGGAGTTAAAACTCGAGGCTGAGCTTCAATGGATAAAAGAATCGCTTGACTCCCTGCAGAATGATAGACTTCCTGAGGGTCAGGATCCGAAGAAACTTGGACAGAAACAAGTGGAACGAAGAAAGGAAGCACTTAAAGCAGATCAATAGGAGGGCTTAGTATGAATACTGGTATTTTTAAACCGCTGAAAAACAAGGCTTTTCGTTCGCTTTTTGGTGCACAAGTATTTTCCGATTTGGGAAACTGGCTCGACTTTATTGCCATACAGGTTATAGTTGCGTACCATTGGGATCTTGGCGAAGGGGCAATTGCTTCCGTCATAATCGTCATGGGAATACCGTGGGTAATCATCGGGCCGCTTGCCAGTGTGTATGTAGACAGACTTCCACAAAAGATGCTGATGATATCATGCCTCTGGTTAAGGATTTTCTTTGTTGCCGGTTTATTTTTTGCGCCAAACCTTTATGTTATGCTCCTTTTTGTTTTCCTTAAGGCGACTGTAGCTGCATTGTATGATCCAGCAAGACAGAGTGCGATCAGACATACAGTTGCAGATGAGGAACTTCCTGAGGCTGTAACTTTGAGTCAATTATCAGTCAATACAATGAAAATCATAGGGCCCGCCTTAGGTGGCGGTATCATCGCCCTTTACGGAGTAAAGAGCCCATTTATTTTTGAGGCAACAGGCTTTTTGATTGCGATTGCGATATTGTTCACACTGCCGAAAATAGAAACAGAAGCACCTGCGGGGATGCAAAATAAAACCTCATATTTAGAAGATCTTAAAGAAGGAATTCAGCATATTTTCTCAGCAAGGATTCTAAAAGCTGCAATCATTCTTTCCTCCATTGCCTTTTTCATCATCTTTTTGTATGATGGTTTGTTTATCTTTGTTGCGCAGAATCTGGGATTTAGCGGTGAAGAATTCGGCCTGCTTGTCAGTTCTGTTGGATTTGGCAGCGTGATTGGCGCACTTTTCCTCGGCCGATTTACCGGCTGGAAAAATATGCCGATTCAGTTAATAGCTTCAGCTTCTGTACTGAGTGGCAGCTTGATTCTTACTATTGGAATCGGCGTATTGGGGATATTTGAACTCCCTAAGATTATGTGGATGGCTGGCGCTTTCCTTCTTGGACTACTCGCTTCTGCAGAAGGTGTTCCATATGGTTATGTCCTGCAATCAGAAACACCCAAGAACATAATGGGCAGGGTATCATCAACAGCTGCCTCCCTGCAGACATTCTCGATGCTGGTCGCCCCTGCTGCGGGTGCACTGCTGGCAAAATCAATCGGTGTTTCAGGCGTGCTGATAGGTGCAGGCATTGCCACCTTTTTTCTCGGGACAATTGCTTTAGCTTTCCATTTAAGAAAAAACGAAAAAGTAAAAAGCCTTGAAGCCTAGAGCTGTCAGATAACAAGATTTCAATGGCCATTTTGAAACTTGGAAAATAACAAAAGGGGGCCCAAAAGCTTGTACTTTTTAGGCCACCCTTTTTATAATCAATCTTTATTCAATAACTCTTCCCCTGCAATGCCTGGGTTTGTCATTTCGTATGGATTCAGGATCAAATCAAGCTCTTCTTCTGTCAGGACGTCGTATGCAAGGCATAGTTCCCTTACTGACTTTCCTGTCAGGATTGCTTCTCTTGCGATCCTCGACACTGCTTCATAACCTAAGTGCGGATTGACAGCAGTGATGATGCCAACGCTCCGCTCCACATCCTTTTCGGTCTTTTCTTTATTTGCTTCAATTCCGACGAGACAATGATCTGTGAAAACTTTAAAACCATTGTTCATGATGCTGATCGATTGAATCAGGTTAAAAATAAGAACTGGTTCCATTACATTCAGCTCCAGCTGACCTGCTTCGGAAGCAAGGCAAATCGTATGATCGTTCCCGATTACCTGAAAGGCAACTTGGTTAATGACCTCAGGCATGACCGGATTCACCTTGCCAGGCATTATGGAAGAGCCCGGTTGTCTAGATGGAAGGAAAATCTCGTTAAAGCCTACCCGAGGACCGGAAGCCATCAGGCGTAAATCATTGGCTATTTTTGACATATTCATCATGCAAACCTTCAAAGCAGCCGAAACTGTCGTATAAGCATCGGTATTTTGAGTGGCATCAACTAAATGGTCCGCATTTTTTAATGGATAACCACTGATTTCAGAAAGGTGTCGTACAACATTTTTGATGTACTTCGGATTGGCATTAAGCCCGGTCCCAACGGCAGTTGCTCCCATATTCACTTCAAATAAGTGGCCCCGGGTATGCTTGATTCTTTCAATATCCCTTTCGATCACCCGCGTATATGCTTCGAATTCCTGACCGAGCCGGATTGGAACAGCATCCTGCAAGTGTGTCCTGCCCATTTTGATGACAGCATCGAATTCCCTTGCTTTTTGGGAAAAGACATCTCGCATGATTTCCATGGTATCGAGGAGCTTGTCGAGAAGCGCCAGCACGGACAGATGCATCGCTGTTGGAAATGCATCGTTTGTCGATTGCGCCATGTTTACATGGGAATTAGGACTTAAGGTAAAATAATCCCCTTTCTTCTCACCTAGCAATTCCAAAGCACGGTTGGCTATCACTTCGTTCGTATTCATGTTGATGGATGTACCTGCTCCACCTTGAATAGGGTCAACAATGAACTGGTCATGCCATTGTCCCTGGATAATTTCTTCAGCTGCTTTTACGATGACCTCCCCCAGGCCTCCGTATAGTCTTCCTGTTTCCATATTGGCAAGTGCTGCTGCCTTTTTCACCATGGCCATTGCCTTGATCAACTCACTATGGATTCTGTAACCAGTAATCGGGAAGTTTTCAACCGCCCTTAAAGTTTGAATTCCATAATAAGCATCCGCTAATACTTCCTTCGTTCCCAAAAAATCCTTTTCAATTCGGACTTTTACCTCAGACATTTCTTTACCCCTCCAAAAAGCATGAAATATTCACAATGATTGTTAATTATGTATTGAGGGCCTTCATTTTCCGACAATCTTTTTGTTCCTCTTAAATCCCCCTCGGCCTGAATATCAGCCTACATGACTATTGTAAATCAAAATGAGAAAATCATCACCACAAATGATAACTTCATGAAAGAATGTTTGCAAACACTGTATGATTTCAGATAGTTATGCTGAAACAGCACTACTTTTGAGAGGTTTTGTCATCATGCAGGAAAACAGGAATGGTCTTGCTGAATTGTAATAGGACATCGATATTTTCATAAACCAAAACAGAAAGGAATGTACATGATGTTTGACACTCAATTCATGAAGGCATACACAATCAAAGAGGTGTCCAAGAAAATAAATGTTCCATCTGGCACCATTAGACAATGGGAAAAGGATCTTGCCGGTTTGCTGGTTATCCCAAGAACGAAACAAGGTGCAAGATTTTATACGGATATTGAAATAGACCAATTGGTGAAAATAAAACAAATGCGCGATAAGAATCTTAGCAAAGAAATGATTCGGGAGCTCTTGCAGAGACATATGGGTACTGATGTCGTGTCAGAACAAACTCCAAATGGAAACAACCTTGCTGTAAAGACGAATATGCCCTCCGCATCCCAGCCAGACAGTACGAATGAATATGCCGCTTTTATGATGGCAATGGAACAATATAAGGAATCACTGCTTGAAGAGGTCAAGGCAGAGATCAGAAATGGCATTCGAAAAGAAGTTCTGGAGGAAGTAAAAAAAGAAATTTCAAAAGGGACTTTAACAACAGTAAAAACCCTTTCTGATTCAATTTATAAAACAGGCGAAAAGACCAATGAACATATTATCGACCTCTCTCAAACAGTAGCCAAAAGCTCACAGGAAAGTTCCGAACGTCTCGGAACCATCTCAACAGAGCTTACGAATGTTTCGAAAGGGACTTCCGAAATCAGCACGAATCTTTTGAAGGCATCAAAAGGCACAACAGAAATGTTCAGCAAGCTTTCTGATCGGGTTACGAAGGCTTCGCAGGGCACGACGGAAAAAATAGCCCAGTTATCGGAAAATATCCAGATGAGCTCAAAGGGGACAACTGATAAAATCACCAAGCTGACTGAAAGTGTTGCGAAGGTTTCAAAAGGAACTTCCGAAAAAATAAACGCCCTATCCGGAAGCATTTCGAACGTTTCGAAAGGTACTTCCGAACGGCTTGCATCTTTAACCTCAAGTTTGACTAAAACATCAAAAGGGACAAATGAAAAAATCATCAAGCTTGAAAATTCGGTGGATAAGCTATCCTCAGGAACAAATCAGGAATTGTCCCTTTTGGCAAAACGCTTGAACGAGACCACTGAGACGGTTTCCGAGGAGTTTAAAATACTTGCTGATTATGTTTCCAATAGCCGTGAGACAACAAATCAGGAGCTCTCCAATTTAAATCAGGTCATCAATCAGGAACGAGATTATCTAGTACACACTCTTCAGTCTGAAAGAGAGGAATTCCGCCGTGAAATCAGGACGCGAGATGAGATGTTCAAAAATATGGTTGATAGCTTCAGGGAAACAGCAGCTTCTAAACAATCTAAACGCAATTGGTGGAAGGTTTGGAAGTAGTTTTCATGTTTCTGACTTATAACTTGCAAAGATGTAAATAATATTCTCACTTAAGTAACCGCTGTAAAAATCTCCATAATGCAATGGATCAATACTCTTAGGAGGGAACATTGGAGATGGTTGGATATTTTCGCTGGATGGCAATCGCAGCTATGATCATTTACCTATCAGGGGCCACATCAAATCTTGTTTTAGCGGAAATCTCCTCGGATAACGGGCAAGTCAAGGCATTCAACATTTCTCACCGTGGTGCTTCAGGATATGTTCCTGAACATACATTTCTAGCTTATGAACTGGGGAATAGCATGAATGGCGATTACATTGAAATCGATCTTCAAATGACAAAGGATGGAGAACTGATTGCGCTGCATGACGAAAGCATAGACCGGACCACAGATAAAAAAGGACTAGTCAAAAATCTTACGCTTAAGGAAATAAAGAAACTGGATGCGGGCTCATGGTTTAACGAAGCATTCCCTGAAAAAAAGAATGCCGGGTATAGGGGGCTTCAAGTCCCTACCCTCCGTGAGGTGCTTACTAAATTCGGTTCTAACTCAAAGTTTTTCATTGAAACCAAATCACCTGAAGTCTATCCTGGAATGGAAGAAAAGCTACTCGATATTCTGAATGAGTACAATCTTACCGGTGCCCAGCCATTCGGAAATGTTATTGTTCAATCTTTCAGTGCTGAAAGCTTAAGAAAAATACATCAAATGGATGAATCGATTCCATTGGTCCAGCTGTTGTCTTACTATGCTCCAGCGGTCATTACTGATCAGGAAGTAAGCAAAATCAAGGAATACGCAATTGGCGTCGGATTACATTACACAGCCGTCAGCCCAGGCTACATCCAAAAAGTAACTAGTTCTGATCTGATGATTTTCCCTTATACGGTCAATGAAAAGGATGATATGAAAATGCTTCTGGAATGGGGGGTTACGGGTATGTTCACTAATTACCCCGACCGACTGGACGAAGTAATCCAAGAGGAATCACTTGAGCACTCGTAAATGTGTGCATGAATGATTAAAAGCTGCCAATTGGCAGCTTTTTAATTAGGGAAAAACACGCCATCAATAAAGTCTATTTTTATATCCATCTTCCAATCTTTTCCGAATCTCATCTTCGGACCCTTTAGGCATTTTCGAGTGTGCTGCCAGTATCTCTGCACCTTTTGGTAATGTTGATGAGTCTCCCCAGGTTTCAGGATTCCATAAACCTGACCGTTTCAATGCTTTTCCGCATTGTATATAGCATTCCTCTACTTCCACTACGATGCCAAGCAGCGGCTCCTTCCCACCGGCTTTCATCCTGCTTAGCAGTTCTGGGTCACGTGTCAATCTGGCCTTTCCGTTGACTCTCAATGTCTCCAGCATCCCAGGGATTAGAAACAACAGCCCTACTCTGCCGTTTGATAAGATATTTTTCAGAGAATCCATTCTCTTATTCCCTGGCCTCTCCGGAATCACTATCCGGTTATGGTCGAGAACAAGGACAAATCCAGCAGCATCACCCCTTGGAGAGGAATCTGTGTACCCATTTTCGTCTGAGGTGGATAAGACTAAAAATGGGGAGTGAGAGATGTAATTGGAGCAATGTTCATCCACCAAGGAAATTACCTTGCGTTTTGCCAACTCACTTGGCTCACCAAATAAAGTTCTCAATTCTTCAAAGCTATTGATATCGTGACCCATTAAACCATCTCCCCGAGCAATTTATAATCTCTACAATAATGAAACTTAACCTATGTTATTTTTAACAAATAGATACATTATGCTAGGATTGTCTTACCACAATTTGGTGGAGTGACAAAATCACAAGAAGGTGCAGATTTGAAAAATAACTTACGCGCAAAATCATTTATATCTTCTTTCTTGATTGCTTTAGCTGGCGGCCTGATATTTTCATCCCTGTCCATCCCTGTTTCCTGGCTCCTTGGGCCAATGTCGGCAATTTTGATTGCTGATCGTTTTAAAGGATTAACCCTGTACTGGCCAAGAGCTTTTAGGGATTCAGCATTGGTCTTGATTGGATATTCAATCGGTCTTTCCTTTACACGTTCATCAGTAGAGAATATCATAGTAAACCTTCCAACCATGTTGATGATGACGGTGATTCTGGTAAGTTCTGCTGCTTTGATTTCTAAAGTGATATCAAAGTTGACTAAAGTTGATTATCCTACTGTTTTGACCGGCAGTATCCCAGGCGGGCTGTCACAAATGATCATATTTGCAGAAGAAATGAAGGGCATTGATATTACAACGGTTACCTTCCTTCAGGTCTCCAGATTATTAATGATTGTTTTTGTCGTCCCTTTTATCATATTCGGCCCTGTACTTAACATCAGCCATTCGGCGAATAATGGATTGGAAGGCTCAAGCCAGTTTGTTTCGGAACCAATTAATTTTTTCTCATTTATTTTAGTATGTATCCTTGGAGTGATAATCGCTAAAAAGCTGCGGCTGCCTACTCCATTTTTACTCGGGCCAATATTAGGAACAGCCATTTTGTCTTATGCTGAATTTACTGGCCCATCCCTGCCGTCATCGGTAATGGATGCTTCACAGCTGATGATTGGCGGCTATATAGGCATGCTTTTAAAACCTCAGAAATTAGAGAGAAAATCATTAACAATCACACTCGCATTGTTGAGTGGTTTCTTGCTAGTGATGGAATCACTTTTATTAAGTTTCTTCTTATCAGACGTTTTGAGCCTCAATATAGTTACAAGCTTTCTCAGCCTGGCGCCAGGCGGAATGGATCAGATGGGCATCATTGCACATGAAGTCAATGCGGATTTATCCATAGTATCAGGTTTCCAGCTGTTTAGGTTATTCTTTATCTACTTTGCAGTCCCCCCGATTTTAAGATGGTATTTCGAAAGTAAAATAAACAATAAAATGGATTCTCTATAATCTTCCCGGGTATATTACTAACATAAAGGAAAATGCTTAGTTGGAGGAATGAAATTGAACATATCTTTTAATAATTTGCTCAATAAAGCAAAGATAGGTTTGAATCAGGCATTTGGCCACGCCAAAGAAACTCTTTATTCCATCACAAGTGCATCCTCTGCAACTGTCCAGCAAATAGCCGACTATGTCAGGAATCATCCTGATACAAGAATCACAACTAAACAATACCTGGGTGTTACCATTTCATTTTATGAACTAAGTAAGGATGAGATAAGATACTATTTAGAGACAAACAACGGAAAAATTTTGCAGCTCGACGTCCATTCTCATAATCATTCAGTCATAGCGTACCGTTCTTATCGGGATCAATTATCGGTAAATACCCCGGTAAAATTCCCTGATTTACAAAATGCCAAATAGAAAGTATTGCCACTTGTTTCTGACTATTTCTGCTGGCAAAAGATTTAACAGTGGCGAAAAAATAAGCGGAATAATTCCGCTTAAATTGGAACCGCCCCTTATTTTCATTAAAATAAGGGGCATTTTTCCGCTCATTTAATCTAAATCGTTGGATTTTGTATTATTTTTGACGGTTAACCGGAATAACTCCCTTTATTTCCGCTTCAAAAGCTACAACTATATACAATAGACGGAAATTCTTCGCTTAGGAATTTTCATACCTTTATGCAAATCAACAATGAATGATTACATAACCATAAATTAAGGGTGAACCATGTGTATTCAAAACACGGGACACCCTTCTTCAATTTATTTCAACCCGGACAGCTGGTCCCGATCATCAGCCATTGGAGGCTCCTCAAGCCAGGAATTTTTTATCATGATATTAGCACCGTCCTCCGCATACAAAGCTATTTCGGGAATGAGGGAAGCATATTTCAACCCTATATCCTTACGCGGACTTGCGGCCATGGCAGCTCCGTAGTTACCAATCCCTGCGGCAATCATCGCCGTAATATGGAATAAGATCAGCTTGTCCGAAAAAACCTGCGTGGTACTGTCTGTTACTGCACCATCCCAAAACATTGGAGCTGGGATATCATTATTCTTCAGGATATCACTGAATAAGTCGACATGTTTTTGAGCAATTTTCTTCCCTCTCTGCAAATACTCCTTGACTTCTTTGTCCTGTGCCACCTGTATAAATCCCATGATTAGCGCTTTCCCGATTTGGTTTGTTTGTATATTCATAAATAAATGAGTGATTTCAACTGAAGTGAGTGCACGTCTCCTGCTTTTGATGCCTGACAGAAATTTTTGTTTCTCAACAAAGCCAACTTTATCAGGCACTGATATAAAAGGAGGCCGAATATAAGTCCCTTGCTCCAGCATTAACTCCCTCGTCAAATCCTGCAGTCCGACTGCTGATTTCAAAACACTTTTATGAAATGCGATCACATCAGGGCGAGTTCCCAGGCCAATTGCTGCACTATTTGCTGCCATCCCAAGAATCGACATATGCCTTAGATACATCATGACAAATGTATCAGAAAATAACCGGGGTGCGTGGATATTCACATCTTTCTTTGTGAAACCAACGGGACAGGGAAAATCTTCACGATTGAAGATCTCCTTTAAGATGAAAATGTTTTTCTGTGAAGATTCATTCGCATACTCAACAATTTCTTTTATCTTATTGTCGTCTATGTTGTTCCTAAAATAACTTAATACACAGATTGAAATTGAATCATTAATATACTGCGTCCACATACTGGACATTTCTGCCGAAGTAAGGCCTATTTTAGTCTTGTCCTCCATCTACACACCTCAGTTTCCTGATGATATCATTATCTTCCCATAACCTGCCCGATTTTATTTAGGGGCGTTTTTAATTTTCCTTTTTGGTTATCAAAAGCAACACTATTTAGTCTCAATACTAATAAAACAACCTATCAATTTTTGAAAAAAATAGTAAAATAGATGTAGGATTTAAATTAGGAGTGAGCAAGCTGGAGGCTATCATTTTATTAATCATTGCTGCTGTTGGGTTATCACTGACAGCAAATTTAATCAGATTTCATGTAAGCGCTTTTCTGAATCAATTGATCTTCTCTGTTGCATCATTGATCCTTGTTGAGCTTTCTATGTATTTCTATGGAAGCAATCATTTACATTGGAGTATTCTGTTGTTTATCATTACAGCTGGGTATTCCTTTAAATTAATTGGTGGTATTGTTGCCGCCATCTTCAGCCTTATTCTTGTTTATTTACAGACAGAAGGGACCATTTTGGCACTTCTGCCGGTATACCTGCTGATTGGATCTTGTGCAGGCTATTTATCACAATATTTACTGAATAAGAAAAAAAATCACCACCGCTGGCTGAACATGCTTATGGAACAATCAAAACATCTACAAGTCTTTCGTGAAGTAAGTACAACAATGCAGCGCACTCTGCAGCAGGATTTGCTTTTGAAGGTAATCTTGACATCAGTTACCGCTGGTCATGGGCTAGGTTTTAACAGAGCAATGATTTTCCTTGCTTCAAATGAGTCAAAGTCGCTAAAAGGTATAGTGGGCGTAGGCCCAATGGATGTGAAGAGAGGTTATGAAGTTTGGGAAAAAATCTCTGAAGACAGGCTTAAACTCAGCGAATTAATCGAACATAATTTTGACAGCAATTTCACCGATCCGGAATTGAATGCTCTTTTGCGTTCATTGGAAATCCCGATTGATGAACATAATGTCTTTGGATTAGCATTATCAAGCCAAAAACCAGTCATTGTCAAAGGCATCGAGAAAGATGATCCTTCACAAGTCTTAATTTTTGAGTTGTTCCAAACAGAGGAGTTTGCGATTATTCCGCTAATTAACCAGGGAAAGAATATTGGAATCCTGCTCATTGATAATATTGTAAATAAAAAAAACATTACATTGATGGATACAGAGAATATCCTGCCTTTGGCTAACCAGGCGGCGATTGCACTTGATCACGCCAATCTCTATGAGCAAATTGAGGAAATGGCTTTACGGGATGGTTTGACAGGCCTTCTAAACCAACGGGCATTCCAGAACATTCTTAATGAACACTTTCCTTTTGAAGGAAGCAGAGCTGCTCCCCTTTCGCTTATCATATTTGATATTGACTTCTTTAAGGTGTTCAATGATAAAAACGGCCATCTGCTTGGAAATGAAGTTTTAATGAAGTTGGCGAGAGTCATTGTGGAGTCTTTAAGACCAGGAGATTATTCCTTCCGTTTTGGCGGAGAAGAGTTTGTGGTTCTTTTGCCTGGTACCGATCTGGAACAAGCTGAAATAGTAGCCGAAACAATTCGGTTAAATGTTGAAAAGACAAGCTTCCCCGGTGAAAAAACACAGCCAAATGGCACTTTAACTGTAAGTGTCGGAACAGCTTGTACAGATCATATGAACATAAACAGTAAAAATGAGCTAATAGAAGCTGCCGACCAGGCCCTTTACAAAGCTAAAAACGCAGGCAAAAATACTGTAATTTCTTTTAAGGAGTTCGTTAGCATTGATTGAACTGGCATTGATTCTCGCTGCCCTTTTCTTTTTCCTGGCTTCCGCTTTGACTAGCAGGCCAATGTATATCCTTTCGCAGAAGTTTTATTCCAAACGCGTAACCAAACATTATGGGTTCAGGGTTTCAGACCTTCATTATTCCTATGATCAAATGGTCTACTTTATTTCCCTGCCCACTACTTTACCTTATATCAGGGATGCATTGAAGGAAGACTTGATTATTGAACAAGATTATTCATCTTATTTCTTCCCTCTTCTGAAAGGGATTAAAATCTCATTAAAACAAAAAAACGAGAAATTGTTCCTTGCCTACCTGCCTATTGGCAATTTCCGTTTGCCCCATCTTGATAAGTTGCAGCAAGAAGGCACAATTGATGAACAAACCTATTTACGAATAAGTACAACTAAGCTGCTCCAACGCGACACCCTGCAGGAAGTGCGCGAAGAAGTTTACAAACAGCTCCAGGTGGGTCGTTACTAATTATGAAATATCCCTTCACCCCAAAAAGTCAGGTTTAGTTGTACCTGACTTTTTGGGGTTTTTAACGACAAAAAATAGAACAAAGTGCCTCATCGACGGCTGGCCCAATGTGTTACTTTATATTTCCTATAAAATCAAGTTCCTCTGCACTCGCTATACTTGAAGGATTATCAAGAATTTTTTTAACATCCGATAATGTGTCCTGGAGCTTCACATCCTCACCCTTCTTCCCAGTGAATGCTTCAGCTACATAGAAAGGCTGAGTCAGATAGGCTTCCAACTTTTCCCCCTGTTGATAGACTTGCGACTCGGAGGCTGGAAGCCGTTCGAGTCCATGGACATTGACGATTGCACGCAACTCTCTATACCTGCGTAAAAGCTTTTGCGCTCTTTGTTGAATACTATGGTGAACAGGATCTAAATAGGACCCCTCTAAGATGGAGGATGTGGAGTAGATTGGATTGATAGCTGGGTATTTATGGCGCGCGGCAAGATCAGCATCAAATTGCCACAAAGTATCTAGCGGGCCATAAGGGAGGTCTTCATCGACAGCCTCACCCTTTAAGTCTATCAAGAAAGTCGTTACACTGCTGACTCCGTTGTTATCGAAGGATTCCTGCAAAGAGAACATCTCCCCTGAAAGGACATACGAACGATCGGCTGTAAGGGCATAATCTTTATCTACACCTTCTCTTTGCATGATTTTCTCTGTCTCTTCGATATTTTTTGTGACAAAATCGACGTCTTGGAGAACATCATCAAGTTCTGGATAATCCCCTTTCGGTTTAATTAGAACAGTCACAAATCCTTCTCTTTTCAACCGATGTAACATTTCGGCCAGTACCACTAATTGCCCCATTCCAGGACGGGCCACGAGCCCAACAGTTCCTCCTTTAGAAATTGGCGCAAACAAGTCCAAGGTTTTAATGCCTGTTTGAATCATTTCCACACTCTCCCCTCTTAAAATCAACTCATCCAAACTGCAACCAGCAAGTTCTGCGAGAGCGACAATTGTGCGCACTTCTGCCCTGCCGACCGGTATTTTACCTGTAGATAAATTTGAAACAGTAGCCGGTCTCAGTCCAACAGACTTAGCTGCTGAGGTTAGATTTGGGACTTTTTTTCTAAGTAACGCAACATTCAGTCTAATATTATCCACTTCTTTCCACCTCCTTACTTTGAATAGTAATTTATATTACTTTAAAAAGCAACTTAAATTACCTCTTAAAGTAATATTTTTTTAAAAAATATCTTCCTACTTGTTTTGACCATCTTTTAATTGATGACAGTCATATTAAATCCTATACCTTCAGAGTTTGTGTTGATTGATTCAGGGTATATAAAAATATAATTAATTAAAGGAGGCCATAAATCATGAATGACAAACAAACAAAAGGCGCATTTGACCAGGTTAAAGGTGAAGCTAAAAAGCAATTCGGGAAGCTTACCGACAATGAATCAATGGAAGCTGAAGGCCGCCTTGATAAAGGTAAAGGAAAACTGAAAGAAACAGCCGGAGATGTGAAAGAAGATGTATCTCGTTCATTTAACGACTCTTCCAGAGATTAATAACTCCTTATGTAAAAAGCCTTTGCTATGACAGCAAAGGCTTTTTTATATGCTAATCAATATTATTTTTATTTTTTCCCTTCACAAAGCGATAAGCCAAATACGCTACATACAACGGTGTGGCAATATAAATCAAGTAAGGGAACTGGCTGTATGTTCCTTTCCAGATCACAAACAGCAATGAACCAAGAAATATTGTCACGATTGTTCCATACTTCGGAAGCGGCACTTCTTTAAAGCTTGGAATCCTGATCCTGCTAACCATTAGGAAGCTTAGCGCCGTAAAGACAACCGTGGTGACGATGTTGGGAATCAAGTCTCCAAATAATGTGAGGATGGCCATGATTCCGCCCGCTGCTGTTATAGGTACGCCAATAAAGTAATTAAGCGATGATTTATCTGTACTGATATTGAACCTTGCCAGGCGATAAGCTCCGAATAACGGGAAAAGCCCCGCTACCATCAAGCCCCACAATCCAAATTGATAAAAGTATGTATAATAAACGAGAAAAGAAGGTGCTACCCCGAAGGTAACAATATCCGCAAGGGAATCGAGCTCCTTCCCAAGCTGGCTGTCTGCTTTCAACATCCTCGCCAGTCTTCCGTCCATGCTGTCCAGCATCATACCGATCAAAATTAATATAGCTGCATTATTAAATTGGCCATTTGCCGCAAATCCGATTGATAGAAAACCACAATACAGATTCCCAAGTGTAAACATATTGGGAATCATTTTTGTAAACCGCATCAGTTGTCATCACTCTCCGAAACTTTTTCTTATTTTGCCTATGCCTATTTTTACCCCAGCTACCACATAATCATGTTTATTTTATTAAAGAATAGCCGAAAATATAGTTTAACTATATCATTTTTTCTTCTTCTGAATAGAGGTAAGTAAAAAATTCCTAACCAAAATCGTAGAATCCATCACTTTGGAATAAATATGTCAAAAAAGCTATTCAAATGATTCATCAAATTGTATACTAATTTGGGGTTGGTGAATTATGATCAATAAAAATTTGCGCAGGTTAAAATTCCTTCTTATAAAATTATTGAGAATCAAAGAGAATGCACATAATGTGTCTTTAGGATTTACTCTTGGATTTTTAGTCCACTTTATCCCATCCTTCGGCATGGGGCCAGTACTTTCTACTGTAAGTGCAAAGCTCTTCAAAGGAAATCCGGTAGCTGGTTTCATTAGTGGTGTCGCACTCATCTGGCTTTTCCCATTCTTATTTTATTTGAATGTAGTTGTTGGTGAAACCCTGTTTCCTTATGGGATCTTCCCTTCTGCAGCTGGTATGCCGTCTCATGGGTTAGACGCCGGAATCCATTTAGGGGCTGTCTTTTTCATGGGTATGGTCATCAATATCATACTTTTCGGTATGTTCGTTTACTATCTCATTTATACCATCATGAGAAAATACCGTCTAAACTTCCTTGCTTTAGTAAAGAAATGGGAAGTAAAAAAATAAGAATTAAATGAAATTTATATAAAAAAGGCTGCATTCGCAGCCTTTTTTTCGTTATTTAATCCTCAATAAGGTATACAATTGCTTCGTACGGCCTCAATGATACTTCAGCACCGTATCCTTCGCTTGCTTCGTAATTCGAAATCAGAATTTCACTTTTCTTTCCTTGCAATTCTAAAGGAACTCCGAAGGACTGCTCTTGATCACTGAAATTCAAAAGAACTAGTAGCTTTTGAGACTCGAACGTTCTTGTATACACATAAATTTTCTCATCATCAGGAACCAGGATGTCATATCTGCCATGGACAATTACCGGTTGCTCTTTTCTAAGCTGGATTAGCTTCCGATAATAGTGGTAGATGGACTTTTCATCAGCGACTGCCTGATTCGCATTGATTTCTTTATAGTTTGGATTTACCTGGATCCATGGGGTGCCCGTCGTAAATCCTCCGTGCTCGCTTTCATCCCATTGGAAAGGTGTACGGGCATTGTCCCGTCCTTTTACATAGATGGACTCCATTACCTTTTCAGGATCTTCCCCATTTTGTTTCACTTTTTCGTCATACATATTCAGTGTCTCAATATCCTTATATTCATCAATAGAATCAAAACGGACATTTGTCATCCCGATTTCTTCCCCCTGATAAATATATGGTGTACCTTTTAACATATGGAGGAATGTGGCCAGCATTTTGGCTGACTCTACCCGGTACTGCTGATCATTCCCGAATCTCGAAACCATACGGGGCTGATCGTGATTATTCAGATAAAGGCTGTTCCAACCTATATCCTCAAGACCGGTTTGCCATTTTGTAAAATTATTCTTTAGATCCGTTAGCTTCAGCGGCTTCAGGTCCCATTTTCCCCCTGGGCCAGAATCCAGGTCAACATGCTCGAATTGGAAAACCATATTCACTTCATTCCTGGAATCATCAGTGTACAGCTTTGCCTGCTCAACATTCACTCCTGGCATTTCACCTACAGTCATCACGTTATAATCAGCAAGAGCTTCTCTATGCATTTCCTGAAGGAAGTCATGTATTTTCGGTCCATTCATAAAGTATTTGCTGCCAGAAACGTAGTTTTTCCCATCAGGATTTGGCGCATCAGGAAGGCCCTCTACTTTTGAAATGAAATTGATGACATCCATCCTGAATCCATCAATGCCTTTGTCCAGCCAGAATTTCATCATATCGTAAACTTCATGACGAAGTTTTGGGTTTTCCCAGTTCAAATCAGGTTGTTTTTTACTAAAGATATGCAAGAAATACTCATCTGTATTTTCATCGTACTGCCAGGCAGATCCACTAAATGTAGATTGCCAGTTATTTGGTTCCTTTCCATCTTTCCCAGGTCTCCAAATATAATAGTCCCGATATGGATTATCTTTAGACTTTCTGGACTCTACAAACCATTGGTGTTCATCCGAGCTATGGTTTACAACCAGGTCCATGATCAGCTTCAATCCTCTGTCATGCATCTCTTTTAATAGAAGCTCCCAGTCTGCCATCGTTCCGAAATCATCCATGATTTCTCGATAGTCACTGATATCATATCCATTATCATCATTAGGAGATTGATATACTGGTGAAAGCCAGATAACATCTACTCCCAATTCTTTTAGATAGTCAAGTTTCGATATAATGCCAGGGATATCTCCTATACCGTCTCCATTGGAATCCATAAAGCTTCTAGGGTAAATCTGATAAATGACTGATTCCTTCCACCAATGCTTTTTCATCAAAACCACTCCCAAATAGTTTGTTTTATAAAGGCTATCTCTGTAAAATTATCGCAGTCAGAATTTCATTCCAAATTAGTGACACTCTTATTAGATGGATGACTTCATAAAGCAACAATCCATACGCGATTTCAGCACAGTAAACGTTTACGTATCACATAGGTTTTATTTTAGTTACGCTTTCCCGCTCAATCACAGAGTGAGACATGATACGGCTTTCAACCCTTTTTCCACCCTGATCCATCATCGAAAAAAGCATCTCTGCGGCAACCATACCCATTTCTTCCAGAGGTTGTGCTACGGTAGTAAGGGGCGGTATCGCCATTTCGGCGATGGGCAGATTATCATAGCCTATAATAGAAAGTTGATCCGGTATTTTTACACCAAGTTTATATGCAGCAGATATCGCACCCAGGGCCAAGGCATCGCTGGCAGCGAAAATCGCAGTCAAATCGGGGGACTGCTCAAGGAGTTTTGGCAGACCTGTAAAACCATCCTTAAACGAAAAACCTTGTGAATGAATAATCCTTTTCTCGTTTATCGGAAGTCCACTTTGTGCCAACGCTTGCTTAAAGCCATCTATTCTCGGTTGTCCGGCTATGAGATCGTCTTTGTTTCCGCTCAACATCCCGATTTTACTATGCCCCATTTTCACTAAATAATCAGTAGCGGTGAAAGCTGCGTGCTTGTCATCGACCTTCACGAAAGGCAAGGGATATTGATAGGATTCAGTCGAGATAAGGACAACTGGTATTTTCATCGAGTCAAGAGTTTTGTAATACTCTTCCGTGATCCTTTCACTGACAAACAGGATCCCGTCTACCCTTTTTTCGGACAAAAGCTGTAAATACTTCATGGTTCTCTGTCCATGTGATGCCGTATTGCAGACAATTACGCTCGAACCTAGACGGTGGGCTGCTTCTTCCACGCCCCGCAAGATCTTTGAAGAAAATTGACTCGACACTTCGGGAAATAAAATCCCAACAGTGTTGGATTTTTTACTGATTAATCCGCGGGCGATTGCATTTGGCTGATACTCAAGCTCTTTGATCGCATGAAGGACTTTTTCTTCAGTTGCTTTTGAATAGCCGCTCTGTCCATTCAGGACCCTTGATACGGTAGCAATCGAGACATTTGCATGTTTTGCTACATCTTTAATTGTATAATTCATTTCCAATCAAACCCTTTACGTAAACGTTTACGTTTCACACTCAATAATAGTATGCTTTTAATTTATTATCAACCCGGTTTCTGTAAAAACGAAAAAAACTTGAAGGCAAAAAACCTTCAAGTTCACGTTATTTATTACCTTGATGATCTTCCTTTATTTTTGCAGGCATTGGACGTATATCGTTTGTGATTCCTGTTAGTATTTCACGGTCAAAATTGCTGGGGTCTTCCCCCATTCCTGGCAAAGTGTTCGCCATGGGCAGCTGTTCAAGTTCTTTTCCTCTTGGCAATGTGTAGACACCTCCTGCTTTTAAAGTTCACAAATATTTTCTTGAAGGTATTTTATAGCTATTTGGTGAATTAAAGTAGGATACTCCATTGGTTAGGATGATGAATATGAAAGTTGGATTATTACGGCATTTTAAAGTGACCTTAGGCTATCCCAATAAGCTTGTCACTTCACAGGAGCTTCTAAATTGGCAAAAAGAATATAATCAATCCCAAGTCGAGGAAGTTGAAATACATCATCAGGATGAAAAGTGGGTTAAATGTTACTCAAGTGATTTGGAAAGAGCTAAGTTAACAGCATTCAAAGCGTTTGAAGGAGAGATCATTTTTTTGGAGGACTTGCGGGAGATGACACTTTATCCTGTCATTCATACTGAATTTCGTCTGCCCCTCTGGCTTCATGTCACACTCATTCGGATTGCTTGGTTACTGGGACATAAATCACAAAAGGAAAGTAAACAGGAAGTTATCACGAGAATCAACAGGGTTCTGGATCAAGCATTGGCTCACGGTGAAGACATTCTGATTGTTGGGCACGGAGGAATCATGATGTTCATGAGGAAGGAGTTATTAAAGAGAGGGTTTTCAGGCCCTAAATTTAATAGAGCCGAAAACGCAAGAGTGTATATCTTTAACAAGCAAGATCACACCAGTTAACTAAACGGCGCTCATTTTTAAACGTCTTCTTTTATGATTGCGTACATTTTCACGTCATAATGGGCGCCTTTAACATAAATGAACTTCCTTAAGATACCTTCAAAAGTCATTCCAGCCTTTTCCATTACACGCTCAGAACCTACATTGGCTACAAGGCTTTTTGCCTGGATCCTGACAAGACCCATTTCTTCCATTCCAAACCTGATCAGTTCTTTAGCTGCCTCAGTAGCAATCCCTCTTCCCCAATAATCCTTGGACAGAGCATAACCAAGTTCCGCAGTCTTATGCTGAGTCTGCCAGGAAACAAAGTCTACTGTACCAATCAGCTTGTTATCCTCTTTATAGTGAATGCCCCATGGAGCAATTTTTCCCTCTGCATAAAGAGTTAAAATCATCTTTACATAGTCTTCCGTCGCCTCTCTTGTTTCATGTGCTCCCCAGAATACATATTTCGATACTTCAGGGTTGGAGGCATATGTATGTATATCATCAATATCCTCATATCTTATTTTCCTTAAGACCAGACGCTCCGTTTCAAGCACCGGCAAATTTCCGAAAACATCGTTTATTTCCACACCTGTCTCTCCTTACATGGGAATTTATAACTCCTATTTTACCCTATCGGTGTCTATTTACATGAATGATTTGATTCAATAATGGAAAAAGTAACGACGAATCATTTATAATAGGAGGTATACGGATGGAGAATACCAACGAATTTGTGCAGAAACTTCATGATAAACAAAGGAAAGACGAACAGAATAGAAAACGTCAGGGTAAAGAAAACCCTAGTGACAAGCTTCCAAATAAGCAACATTAAACAGAAAAGTTCTAAACTCGATAAGAAAACTGCATAAAAACAGACCGCAGATAAAATAAGCTGCGGTCTGTTTTTATATGTGCTATCTGCTTCTGCGGCTGCTTGAACCGCCTCTTCTGGCTGTTCGGCCTCCTGGAGAGCTGGAGTTCTGGCGCTCTCTGCCCTGTCTATCCCGGGTAGGTCTTTCAACAGTACTTCTCCTTGCTTTATCATCACTCATTCTTCTTCCACCTGGACGAGAAGGGCTGGATTGCTGTCCTTCAGGATGGTTTCTTCGTTCACGATTTGGTGAGGATTGCTCCCTCTCTCTTCGACTTAGTCCATCGTATCGTGCTTCGCGCCGATCTTCTGCCCTTCTTCTCGAACCTTGATCTTTACTAATTTTTTCACCCCGATGATCTCTTTCAGGTTTATTATCATCCCGTCTTCTTGATCGAGTATTCTTTCCCTTATAATCACCCGATCTCTGTTTACTTTTTTTCCCGGCACTAACTTCATCGGCTTGGGAATCACTTCTCTTGGCGTTCCCCATGTTTTTCTTTTCAATTCCTATGTTGAGCTCTGTTTCAATTTGGTCCAACAAGGGCCTATCTTTTGGCGAATAAAATGTTAAAGCGAGTCCTTCACTTCCTGCCCTCCCAGTTCGCCCGATTCGGTGGATATAGCTCTCAGTATCCAGAGGGATGTCATAATTAAATACATGCGTTACACCTTCAACATCAAGTCCCCTTGCCGCAACATCTGTTGCGATCAGATACTGAATCTTAGCTTCACGGAACTTTTTCATAACCTGTTCTCTTTTTGCCTGTGAAAGGTCACCATGCAGCTCGTCACAATTAAAATGGTTCGCTTTCAGAGCGTCATTCAACTTGCTAACCCTTCTTTTCGTTCTGCAAAAAATGACCCCCAAAAAAGGCTGATATAATCTGAGTGATTCGATTAGGTCATTCTGTTTTCCCCTGTCAGTTGTACTAATGGCAATTTGTTTGATGTTTTCCAGAGGGGCCTGATTTTTCTCAACCTGGATATATTCTGGTTTGTACATATGTTGTTTTGCTAACTTTTTGATTTCATCCGGCATTGTTGCTGAAAAAAGTAGGGTTTGTCTCGTTTTTGGTGTCTGCTTGATGATTTCTTCGACCTCATTCAGGAAACCAATGTGAAGCATTTGGTCAGCCTCATCCAAGACAAGGAAACCTGCTTTTGAAAAATCAACCGTTTCCCTGCGAATATGGTCAAGCAATCTGCCGGGAGTACCGATGACAATATGAATGTTCTTCTTAAGCTTTTTAAGCTGTGATTCAACATCCTGTCCTCCATATACAGCAAGAACATTTATACCATCTAATCCCTCGATCAGTTTTTTAATCTCATGTGTGATCTGCAATGCAAGCTCTCTAGTAGGAGTTACAATCAGCGCCTGTATATTTGGTTTGTTAATATCGATTTTCTCCAGAATAGGCAGTACAAAAGCAAAGGTTTTTCCAGTACCTGTCTGGGATTGTGCAATAACATCCTTGCTATCTAGCAACAATGGTATTGCTTTTTCCTGGATGGGTGTAGGGTTGGAAATTCCCTGCTGGTTAAGTGTTTCTGCAAGTCGTCCAGATATGCCAAGTGATCTAAATTGATTCAAATTTAATCCCTGCTTTCTTTAAAAGGCCGAATTATACCGGCCATCCTTATCATTATTGCTTTTAGTGAAGGAAAATATCAAGTGTGGATTGATTCATATACCTAAAGAAGTCTCTTCAACATTCGTAGAATTCCAGTATCGTACCCTTATGCCGGCTGATGCTTCATCATAAGGCTACGATTCGAACGGTATCTTACCCTTATACGGCCTGATTCTTCTTCATAAGGCTATCGTTCCAACCGTATCTTACCCTTATACGGCCTGATTCTTCTTCATAAGGCTATAGTTCCAACCGTATCTTACCCTTATGCCGGCTGATTCTGATTAAGTCCGTATAATTGTGTAAAAATAAAGAGTCATTTTATTCACTCTTGGCAACACTGTTTTCAACCACGATAAACAAGTGAAAAGAGGAATATAAATGACTCAAGTACAGTTTAACCTGAATGTTGATGTTTTAAAAGAAGCTATTGTAAATTCCAATCTTGATATGGTGATTAAATCTGCCGTTGTGTTGGTATTAAATGAGTTTATGGAAAAGGAAAGAGACGACTATTTAAAGGCTGCACCTTATGAACGTGCTGTCGAACGTCGTGACTACCGGAACGGTTACTATGAACGTGAGCTGTTGATGAGTATTGGAAATATAGCCCTAAAGGTTCCACGGACGCGTAATGGAGAATTTTCAACCACCGTTTTCGAAAAGTATGCCCGGTGTGATCAAGCTATGGTCCTCTCCATGTTGGAGATGGTTGTCAATGGTGTTTCGACCCGGAAAGTGACCAACATCGTGGAACAGCTTTGTGGAAAGAATGTTTCCAAGTCCTTTGTTTCATCCCTTACACAGAAGCTTGATCCCATTGTAAATGAATGGGCTGGGCGACCTTTGAATACTACCTACTACCCTTACGTTTTTGCAGATGCCATGTATATAAAGGTGCGAGAGCACCATCGTGTCGTATCTAAGGCTGTTTATATTGCAACAGCCATTACAGAGAATCATACACGTGAAATCCTTGGCCTTAGTGTTGACCATACGGAAAGTTTTGAAAGCTGGAGCCGTTTTTTTCAACAGCTTAAATCACGCGGACTCCAATCACCAAAACTTATAATTTCAGATGCCCACCAAGGACTACAGAAAGCCATCCAACGTGAATTTATTGGCACTGCTTGGCAAAGATGCAATGTCCATTTCAAACGGAATATTATTGATAAATTGCCTAAAAAGGATTCAGCCGAAATCCGCATGATGATTAAGCGAGTATTTGAAGCAGTTACGATTGAAGATGTACGCCGGTTCAAGGATGAATTGATGAACCGTTTTAGTAATGAGTCAAGGTTTGGAAAAGCGCTTGCTATATTAGATGAAGGTTTCGAAGATACCATACAATATATGAATTTCCCAGAAGCTATCAGGATCCATATCCGAAGCACCAACTCATTGGAACGGCTGAACCAGGAGGTTCGTAGAAGAGAAAGAGTGATTCGTATTTTCCCTAATTCCCAATCTGCGTATCGTTTGGTTGGCGCTGTTCTGATGCATTACCATGTGTCAGACTACTCAAAGAGGAAATCTTTAAAGGGTCGGGTATATTAGCCGCATTTTCAGCTCCACTTCCATCATGGATGATTACATCTCCGGGAAGGGATATCAAATTGAAAACCATTTGACATCCCTTCCCGAAGATGAAGAAAAGAAACCATGGAAGTTTCGCAAAAAAATGAAAGGGTTTGGTTGAGATTACTTGCCGTTAATTTTACACAATAACCAGGACTTGACTCTGATTCTTCTTCATAAGGCTACGGTTCGAACGGTATCGTATCCTTATGCCGGCTGATTCTTCTTCATAAGGCTACCGTTCGAACAGTATCTTACCCTTATACGGCCTGATTCTTCTTCATAAGGCTACCGTTCGAACAGTATCTTACCCTTATGTGGACTGATTCCTCTTTATAAGTCTATCGTCCGACCGTACGGCCAGCACATTATGCGTCAGTCTCTTTCTGATTGGGTAAAATAATATTATTATGTGGATTTTCATATTTGCCTGTGGTACGATTTACTAATTGAAGAATAGGAAGTGATTAAAAATGATTAAAATTGAATTGCCAGCACCAGATGTAGTCATTACACGAAGCAAGCAATTAGGAGAAAAGGTAGAAGCGGTCATTAGCAGCGAATATGGTTTTACAGATTACCATCGTATTCCTAGGGATAAAGGCGGAATCATCTTGTTTTTCAACGCCGACGACGAATTGATGTTCGTTGGGAAAGCCCGGAAGCTTAGACCACGCGTAAAAAAACATTTTGAGGATAATGTGTCTCCTATCAAAAACCATCGTCATGAAGTGAACAAGATTGCTGTCATTACAGTGGTCGATCCGATAGACAGAGAAATTTATGAAACCTATGCCATTAATGTACTTAAGGCCAAGTATAATATTGATAAGGTATTCTACAAATAAGAAGAGCCTGATATCAGGCTCTTCTTATTATTTAAACCATCCTTTTTCCTTGGATTGAGTGATTGCTTCAATCCTGTTGGTCACTTGGAGCTTATCTAGGATTGTCGAAATATAATTTCGGACTGTACCTGTCGTGATACTTAATTCTCCTGCGATTTCTTTCGTATTCTTACCATCGGCAACGAGCCCAAGCACTTCCATTTCCCTATCAGTCAGCGGATTTTCTTCGCTATATACATCGTCCATTAGCTCAGGTGCATAAATGCGTCTTCCCCCCATCACGCTGCGAATCGAACTTGCAAGCTCTTCAGATGGACTATCCTTTAATAAATACCCGCTCACACCAGCTTTCAATGCTCGCTGAAAATAACCAGAACGCGCAAAAGTCGTCAAAATGATCACCTTGCATCCCAAGCCTTTCAATTCTTCCGCTGCTTCCAGACCTGTTTTCCCAGGCATTTCAATATCCATGACACAAATATCCGGTTTAAGCTCTTTTGCAAGAGCAACAGCTTCCTCTCCGTTGCTCGCCTTCCCCACAACTTCCATATCATCCTCAAGACTCAACAGGGAGCCTAATGCCCCCAGAAGCATGCGCTGGTCTTCCGCAATGACAATTTTTATCATATCAGGTCCTCCCTGCCCGTTTGTTTCAATACTTTTGGAATCTTAATTAATAGAGTGGTTCCATTTTCAGATATAATTTCGAGTGTGCCATTCACGAATTCCAGTCTCTCGCGCATTCCCTGAAGACCGCTCCCTTTATATAAGTCTTCGTCGGCAATATTACCCACGCCATTGTCGCTTACTTGAGCAAACAATTCCTGTTCACTTTGCATGATTGATATGCTGCACGTTGATGCCTTACTATGCTTAACTATATTCGTCACGGCCTCTTTTAAACACATACTCAGGATGTTTTCAGACAGCAAAGAAACATTATTGAGATTGAATTCTTCTTCATTGCCGATAAACTCGATTTCAGCTGCTTTTAGCATCTGTCTTACATGAACCAGTTCATCGCGAACACGGATTCCTCTCATTTCAGCAACCATTTTCCTTACTTCATTCAAAGCCGTCCTGGCAGTCTGCTGGACATCTTTCAATTCTTCTTTTGCCAGTTCAGGATCTTTATTGATCAGCTTCCTGGCTAAGTCACTCTTCAGTCCGATCAAAGACAGCTTTTGGCCTAGTGTATCGTGCAAATCACGGGCTATCCTTTGACGCTCTTCCAGTTTAACCAACTCCGAGATCCGTTTGTTGGCATCCTCAAGCTTCTCCTCAAGCTCTCCTCTTTCATTTTTGTTATGGATACTGAACGGCAGAAGGATGACACCAATCCATACAATCACGATGATCGGAAGCTGTCTGATGAAAAAGTCCTCTTGCAAGACAATCTCGAAATTGATCACAATCGAAGTCCCTACTAGATGGATGAAATACAGAACCAGGAAAGGAATCCGGTCCTTAATGTTCCCAATGAAATAAGCGATAAAAAAAGCGAAATATATGTAACTGAACAAACTCGTAGACGCTATTGAAATACCAATTAAAATACAAGTCCATAGATAAACCGTCCAGCCCTTAGAAACAAAGGCTAGCCAGTATACGAGAAAGAACAAAAGAGTCAGAATGATTCCGACAACTTTCCCTACTGTCGTTGGCAGCTGCCAAAGGAAGTAAAAAGGCAATATCCCCAGAATCGTCCATATGTATGGAGAAATCCCGGTAATTCTAAGCGAGTTAAAAAACTTTTTAATCATATCAACCCTCTTTTATTATGGCTCTTTCCGTAAATTCTGTTGCTTCCACTACCCCTTGAAAAGAGGATGGCCCTCTTCTTCACGGTGAGTCGAGAATATATCCAAGCAGTAATGAATGAAAAATAGCCTGTTTATCTGTATCTGTTCTTATTTTAACATATGTAAAATCTGCCAGCTTAAAAAAATGACTCCCCTTATTCCAGTATCAATCATACTCGGATTAAGGGGAGTGTTTATTATAGTTCAGGCTTAGTCTGTGCGGTTAATTTGCTGTTGTGCTTATAGGCTTTCATTTCCTTAAAGCTGATAAACTGCTTATTCTTTTCATCCCATAAACGGAATTTCAAAGAAGTCAAGCTTGTAGAAAGTGTGATTGTCGGCACATTTTGCAAAGGCTTAGTATTCTTATGGACCTCTTCAAGCTTATAGTTTGGAACTCTAGGGCTTAAATGGTGCACATGGTGGTAGCCTATGTTACCAGTAATCCACTGGAGCACTTTAGGCAGCTGGTAATATGAGCTTCCTTCCACAGCAGCGCGCACATATTCCCAATCCTTATCGGCTTCGAAATATGAATCCTCAAATGTATGCTGTACATAGAATAGCCAGATGCCGAACATTCCAGCGATGAAGAAGATTGGACCTTCTACCATGATGAAAGCCTTCCAGCCAATACCCCAAATTAGAAGAGCAGCAATCCCGAAAATCAAGACATTTGTTAAATAAGTGTTTAGGCGCTCCTTCATCCTCGCACCTTTACGGTTGAAACGATTAGTGATCAAAACGATATAAATCGGCCCGAGCACAAACATCACAAACGGGTTACGGTACAGTCTGTACGCGAGTTTCATCCACATCGGGGCAGCCATGTATTCGTCAACAGTCAGGACCCAGATGTCCCCTGTCCCCCGCTTGTCCAAGTTGCTGCTTGTTGCGTGGTGAACAGAATGTTCATGTCCCCACTGGCTATATGGGAACAATGTTAATACTCCTGTAAGCGTACCAATCACTTTGTTCGCTTTACGGTTTTTAAAGAAAGAGTGGTGAGTACAATCATGGAAGATAATGAAGATCCTGATCATGAAGCCAGCGGCGAGCACAGCGATGCCTAGTGTTAATAAATATGAAATCGCAAGGCTTTGATAGGCAAGAAACCATAATACCAAAAACGGAATGACCGTATTGAAAATTTGAATGATACTATCTTTAGTATTTGAACTTTCATAAGGGGCGACCTGTTTTCTAAGTTCTTTTGCATTGTGAGTTGCCATCTTGAGATAAATTCCCCTTTCGGATTTGTTAGTTAACCAAATTATAAATAAGGGAAAGCATTCTGTGCAGTAGCAGGTGTCATATATGACACATGACAAATGTCATGTTTCGATATTTTTCTTCTTTAAATCCTTGATTTAACAACGTTTATCTTTTGTGACCAGGTAATAATATTTGTTGGTATTTTTTTATTTTAGCCATTTTCTCGTTAGTAAAGAAATATGTAGGAAGTGTCTTTTTTAAAATAGAGCCCCCCTTTTTTTTCTAAAAATCACTTTCACCGAAAAAAGTACCACTTGAAATACAATATTAAACACTTAATTTGCATGTTTTTAGAACTATTTCACCCTCCAATCAGGTGTTCCGTCTTTGACGGGGTTTTCTAGTCCCTAATTGAATATTCATCTATCCATACAAAATAGCTGCCATTACCACTTGAGTTAATGAGGATCTCATCAAAAGTAGGTGGATAAGGCTTCTCCCTCATATGCAGAACCAGTTTCTTCAACACCAAGCCATAATCCATCATTTCACAACTGGCCATCCATCTCTGTACCGTATCACCCTTTATTATGACAAGCGGATATACTCTTTCAATAAGATTCAAAAGCTTAAATGCGTCTAACTTTGTCATTTGCCTAGCTCCTTTTTAGGAAAATCCACAATATTAGATTTTTTCCATGATTCCTGGAAAGATACATTCAATCATGTTCAAATTGACCTTTTACCTGTAATATTGACTAAAAAGTGACATAAGAAGGTGAAGAATCGTGAAAACAGCAATTGTGACAGGGTCTTCTAGCGGCTTTGGTGAATTGATTTCCATCGAACTGGCTAAATCAGGTTTTCAGGTGATTGCAACAATGCGTAACCTGAATAAAAAAGGGCACTTGCTGAAACTGGCAGCATCTGAAAATGTGACAGATAAAATTACCGTTTTTCAATTGGATGTAACAACGCAACTATCGATCGAGAAATTCAAAGAGTACGTGCTATCACTCGGTTCTGTAGATTTGCTTGTTAATAATGCGGGATATGCTCAAGGTGGATTTTCCGAGGAACTTACAGTGGATGAATATCGAAAACAATTAGAAACGAACTTCTTTGGTGTTATTGCCGTCACACAGGCCGTCCTCCCTGCTATGCGGAATCAAAGATCAGGTAAAATCATAAATATGAGCAGCATCAGCGGAAGATTGGGATTTCCTGGATTGTCAGCATACGTGGCATCGAAACATGCCCTTGAAGGATATAGTGAAAGCATAAGACTTGAGCTAAAACCCTTTGGAATTGATGTAGTCCTTATCGAACCTGGTTCATACAAAACAAATATATGGCAAAGTATCGAAAGTATATCATTGTCCCATGAGTCACCATATGATTTAATGAAGGACTCAATACTGGAAATACTAACTGCAGGCCAAGATTCTTATGGAAATCCTCACGATGTAGCCAAACTTGCAGCGAGGATTGCTTCAGCCGAAAGTACACCAACCCTAAGATACCCTTTAGGAAAAGGTGTCAAGAACATGATCCAGTTAAAGAATTTCCTACCTTGGAAAACACTCGAAAGAATCCTTTTGAAAAAATTGAAGTTATAATGTGAAAAATAAACGAAAAAATTCAGATCAAATTATAAACGACTCTTATTTTCTTACAAATAAGGGTCGTTTTTCCGTTTATTCCATCCAAATCATTGGATTTTGATTTTTTTATAGTTGTTAACCGAAATATCTCTGATTATTTCTGCTTCATAAGTATTTTCAGCAAACTATAAACGTAAATTCTCCGTTTATGAATGCTCATTATAACGAAACTTAAAGAAGTTTGTTAACAGAATTTAAACAGCAACTGTACATTAGAGAAATTACTCTCATAATACTGTGCTAAATTTGCCAGCACTCTCAATCTGGTGTTATATAGGAGATTTGCTCAAATTGTTCTCTTGCAAAAAAAGGATTTTTTTACCACAGAAGAGAAATTAAATAAGTCTGAAAGGAGAATAACTATGAAAAATGGATTTAGGATTTTAATGAAAGCCCTCATTAAAGTACTTTATAGTTTAGCATTAATAATAACTTCCTTGCTTGGTATTGTGTCTCTACTTTCTTTTACAGCATTATTCAACTTAAAGAATGGTGAACATTTAGCAATCTCGATTGATGGATTTCTGAATTCTTATCAGGTTCTTGGCATATCACTGGCTACTATCATCTTACTGGGGAGCCTGATCGGGTTCCTGGTGATTTTATCGCCTATCAAGTTAAGGAAAAGATTACATCAATTTTTGGATTATTTTGAAGGGCTTCCGGATCTTCTGTTTATTTTCATCATAAATATGCTGAATATCTATCTGTTGAAGGAATTTAACTTTAAAATTTTTCCTATGTACGGCTTTGGATCTTCACAGCCCTTAGCATTTCCTGTCATCGTTACATCTTTCTTGCCTGCAGTTCTTTATGCCTTATATCTAATCAAATGTATGGAAGAGGAAGAACAGGCCCATTACGTTCATTTAGGATATTCCAAAGGCTTATCAAGGGTTTATTTATATTTTGTTTACATCCTGCGGAATATCCTGCCTATTTTATCTCTCAAATTCCAGGTCATTCTCTATATGCTGCTCTCCAACCTGATTTTGGTTGAGCATATGTACCACTACGAAACAACTCTTACAAACCAGATTCTATTCCAGGTTTTCAGGGGTGAACATGTATTGCCGCTAATCTATGGAATTGGCATTTTGATTCTTCCAATAATCATGTTCGAGGTTCTAATAAAACTAGTAGTCAGAGAGACTGTGACCAGGAGAAGAGGAGAATTCCAGCTATGAAATTGCCAACATATCGAAGAACGAAGATCAGCCTTGGGATCTTGCTGGTCTTATTGATCGCAAGTATTTTGTATGATTATATCGGTCCGGATGATTATCGTTCGATGCTTGACCAACTTTATGATAAAAACGGAAACGTCCTGGAAAATCCGCCTTATCCTCCTAGTAAAGAATATCTCCTTGGTACTGACCGTGATGGGCGGGATAATTTGCTGCTGATTCTGGATGGGTTAAAATATACCATCGCGGCCGTATTCATTGTTTCTATTGCAAGGGTTGCCGTTGGTGCAGCAATGGGAATAATGACCGAAACATGGGCACCTGCCAGTAAACCTTTTATTAAGGCATTTTTCCTGCCGTTTCAATATATTCCATTACTGCTGCTCGCTGTGATGTTGATGGATGCTGTCATATTTACTTTTAACGAAATACCAGTTATCGTCAAAATTGAATACCAGTTGATTGTATTATTCCTTCTCGGTTTTCCGGCGGTATTTTTCTTCACATCAGATTTAGTTAAGGAAATCAGCACGAAATCTTATGTGACAAGTTCAGCATTGTTAGGTGCAAGTAAACTTCATATTTTAAAGGTACAAATTCTGCCTCATTTGAAACCACATTTGGTCTTATTGTTTGTCCAACAGGTTTTGCAGACATTGCAGATTTTGATGGGATTAGCTCTATTCCAGCTCTTTCTCGGTGGACGTCATGAGGAAAAGATATATAATACATTTTACCCCAAAAGCATAACCAATGAACTTGCGGGCCTTACAGGACAAAATTTCTGGACACTGAAGACAGCTCCATGGGTAGCATTCAGTTCCCTGGGCTTGCTGCTGATTATTTTCATCCTTGTTATTGTGATTAAAAATGAAATAATCAATAATATGGAAAGCCAAACATCACAATTCAGCATATCTGTTCCTAAAATAAAACAGCGGGCTCTCGAAGGAGACGCGGGTAATATTACACCAGCCAAATTCATCCCAATCAAACAAAAGGCGCTCGATCAATAGATCGAGCACCTTTTTATCCTAATTCGACATTGCTTTATGATTGAATATATTATTTATAGGGTTAAGCAGCATAGCACCAATCCCCTGAATGATGGTTTTAACGATAACCTGGCCTAATATTGCTGCGGGAACAGCTTCCCATGGAAGGAAGTTTGCTCCAAGCGGACTTAATCCGATTACGACAAATATTACTGAATCCAGCAGTCCGCCGACCAATCCGCTGTAGAATACTCTCCAGCTCATTGGAAGCTTAAGCCTTGTGTAAATCTCCGTATCAGTTGTCTCAGCAACAGCAAAGCTCAATGCAGAGGCAAAGACGATCGTAAGTGTATCTCCAAGTATATACGAAACAATAGCTGAAAGAACGAGCGCCAAACCGATGAACATATAAGTTTTCGCACGGCCGTACTTATTCTGCACAAGGTCACGGAAAATGAATGTGGCCCCGATCAGCAATGTCCCCATCGGTACAATGAACATTCCAAAATGAAGTGGCGCAAGAGCAGCTGTAATCACATTGGCAGTAACAATTGAAATTAAGTATAAAAAGATTCTCATCATCTAACCTCCTGTTAGTCTAAACCCCTCTTTTATTTCCCCAAACATAGACATGAAGCTGCGGAAGGACTCTAACATTGTTCATTTCCACGTCACACATAACCTTATTAATCAGCCATTCATATTTATCTACCAACGATGACATGAGGTTCATCTGGTCTTCTGTTTCAATGTCGTCATTTCCTACCTGTAAAAAGAACGGTAATTCGGGATAGCTCTGATGAACTGATTTGGCATATTCATAGTCAACGTCATCAAAAACGACTATTTTAAGGCTGGCGTTACTTAAAGACCCCTTCTCTTTCAGTCCATCTACGATTTGGTCCAAAACTTCAAAATCTGTTTTCATTCCAGAACTAGGCGGTTTTGGAGACAGCGTCAGTGCATCAATTTCCAAGAACCAGTCCTGCCATTTGCTCCCTTGTGTCTCCAGGCATACGCTGATCTCGTTTTCCTTTAGTAACTCAACTAGTCCAGATAGATTTTTTAGGAGAGCAGGATTTCCACCTGAGATGGTGACATATGAAAAGCCATCTCCACCCAAAGCTCTCATTTCACTCCAGATTTCAGCAGCATCCATTTGCCGTACCAAGTCTTTTCCAGAACCATCCCATGTAAAGGTTGAATCACACCAGGCACAGGAATAGTCACAGCCTGCCGTTCGTACAAACATTGTCTTTTGTCCGATGACCATTCCCTCTCCCTGAATCGTCGGTCCGAAAATTTCCATAACGGGAATCTTACTCAATCTCCATCCACTCCCGTCTTGCTTCAGCATAGCTTGTAGGAGTTTCGTAGAGTTTCACAAACTCAACCCTTGCACCGTCGTATAAATGCTGTCTAATTGCCAGTGCTTCAGCCATTTTTTCATAAATCCAGGCAACCATGTTTTCAGCAGTTGTATTCATCGGCGGCAATGTTTCATTCAAGTATCTGTGATCAAGATATATTTCTATATCTGATTTCCAAATATCCTTTATGTCTCCAAAATCAATCATTAATCCCCGGGCATCGATAAAACCACTCAGGCCGAAAATGACTTTATATGTATGACCGTGGAGGTTTTTGCATTTCCCATCATATTCGTGAAGGTGATGCGCAGCGTCAAAGGTGAATTCCTTACTGACGAGAACACGCTTGGAATGATATTTTAGTTGCTCTCTCTTAATATCTTTATCTATTTTCTGCAGCTGGTCGACGATCCTGAAATCATACATCAAGAAACAACTCCTTCCAGGAACTCATCCAGCCCTTTTTTTCGTAATTGACAGGCAGGACAAATCCCGCAGCCATCTGCAATGATTCCGTTATAGCAAGTCAATGTTCTTGTCCGGATATATTCAAAAGCGTCAAGGTCATCAGCCAATTTCCAGGTTTGAGCTTTGTTCAGCCACATCAACGGTGTATGAATGACAAAGTTCTGGTCCATTGATAGATTAAGAGTCACATTCATCGATTTAATGAATTGATCCCTGCAATCAGGATAGCCGCTGAAGTCGGTTTCGCACACACCTGTTACGATGTGCTTAGCGTTCACTTGACTGGCTAGCACGCCTGCAAATGATAAAAATAATAAATTCCTTCCTGGCACAAAGGTTGAAGGCAGATTCCCATCTTCCCCATCCTTCACTTCGATATCCTTCCGGGTAAGTGCGTTGGGCGCAAGCTGGTTAAGCAAACTCATATCCAGAACATGATGCTTGATTCCTAGCTCCCTTGCGATTTCTTTTGCACATTGAATTTCTGTCCTATGCCTCTGATTGTAATCGAAAGTGACTGCCTCTACTTCACCGAATTCCTTCATGGCCCAAAACAAGCAGGTTGTACTGTCCTGTCCGCCGCTGAAAACGACAACAGCTTTTTCATTCTTCATTAAAAATACTCCTTTACAACAGAAAAAACAGTACCACTAAGACAGCAGTACTGTTTTCCCTTAGTTTTTTTGAGAGGGTAGCTAGAACCTCTTCCGCAAGAACGGAATATGTAATTTTGACTTTTTCATTTTACCATACATTTTATAGATTAAAAGATATTTTTATTCCATTACTTTTTCGATTTGACAAGGTCCTGATGCCTGAAGCGGAGTGCTGACCACTTTTCATCCAAGGATACATTGCTAACTGCTCTATAGTCTGAAAGTTCTTGGACAAGCTTGAATAATGTATCGCGATTAATATCCGTTTTCACTTTTGAGCTCTTCTTCGGAAAGGCGATCCAGAAGATACCATCTTCCTTCAGAACCGAAAGTGCTGTTGGAAACCAAGTCTTTACTTCCTCACTGTTGTTAGCGAACATGAGCAGAAATTCCATTTTGTCGTTCTCATTGTCTGCCTCTTCAATTAATGACTGATATCCTTCCGGAGCATTCAGTAAAATGGCAGGACCCTGTTTGTATCGCAATTTCTTCAATAATTCATCCATGACAACCATCCCATCCAGCCTTTGATTCATTCCAAACCTGGAAATAGCCAAAGTAAATATACATACACCATAATATAAGATTGTTTATATGGTCAAGTTCCCTAACAGGGCATCTAGGCAAATATCATAAATGTCTTTATAATTGGTTAAATATTCAAACACCTCATCTTTCATTATGAATACATTGAACAGTAGAGGTGATGTGTCATGCCAGAATGGATTGTGATTTTTTACCCAATTAATTTCTTGTCCGCATATGTACTATATATATTTCTTTACAATCGAAGAAAGCGAATTGGCTATCATTTAGGAATGAACATAACCATGGTCACCAGTGGCGGTTTGGCTCTTGGGACCGGGATTGTTTTTATTAATCTATATCCTTTTTACTTTTTGGAAGCGACGTTATTTTCAGTGATAATCGGTTGTCTTTCTGGGATTTTATTTGGGAATCTCTTTGACTATCAAACCTTATTGACTGGATTTATCACTGGCTTGATGATGGGGATCATGGCTCCTATGGTAGGAGCTGCGGCGTTAGAAGGAGTTATGTTTTTAATCATGATTGAGGTTTTCATCATCAGCTGTTTTTGCTTAGCAGCCTCCTCAGCTTACAAAACTTAAGTTAGTAAAATTGGGGTGCGTTTATCGTATGAACATATTCTTGATATCCGTTACATTCATTAATTTCTTCGCAGGAGCATGGCTATATTTAAGGCTTCGAAAGTCGAGACTGCTTTTTAGTGACAGGTTCGGATATACAGCCTCCTATTTTACTAGCAGCATAGTGGGACTAGTGGCTTCGCTGAACCTCACATTACTTTTTCCAGCGCAATTTGAAATTGTCGGAGTGCTTAACATATTGCTTGGTATCACGATAGGTTATTTATTTGGCTCATTGTTAAATGAACAATCCTTGATTGCAGGAATATATAACGGCGGCACAAGTGCAATCATGGGAACCATGCTTGGCGCGGTAATGAAAAAGCCGGCCATTTGCGGTCTACCTGAGAATATTGCTTCCGAGCAGGAAATGTTCATCTTCTTTATCCTTTTCAGCCTCTGTATACAGGGAATAGCAGCTTTATTGCTTTTATTTTCATTCAAGGCATGAATGAGGTTTAAGTAAGTATAACTGTTACCATTTAATAAACTTAGATGGCACACAAAAAAGTGAAATTCGGCAGGAACAGATAAAGCAGCCTAGAATATACAGGCTGCTTTTACTTACTTTACTTTATAGAAAAGCCGTCAAATAGCCTTCCCCCGAAGGGTTCTAAAATCAGTTCGGCCAATTCTGTGACCTTATTTTTATTACCAGTACCGTAATAATTGGAAAAAGCTTCTACAAATTGTTCAGTGAATACAGGGTCATAACGATTTAATTCCCTCACCACCCATTTTGATTTGCCGACCCATCGCTTGTTAGTCCTTAACACAAATTCATGAAGCTGTTCAGCGAGAGTACCTGCAATGAAGATTGCCTCTGCCCTGTTATCAGATCCAATGAAATCATCAAGCGTATCAGTTATGAAATATCTTTTAAACTCAATCTCTTTGTCGGTCCACTCCTCCGGTCCTATTTCAATGATCCTCTTTGCTTCTTCGATGATCCGTGGCAGAAAATCACTTTCCCTAATAACCATTCCTTCAGCAACCATTCTCGGTAAGCTTGGTCTCGCCCTTTTAATATCACTCTCAAAGAAAAGCTTGTAGGAGTTTAAACTATGGACAAACACCTCGATTGGCCAGCCATAGGCAATTAATGACTCTCTGTATGCTGATGGGACCTTCTGATCGAATATCACGATATCCAAATCAGAGGTAACAGTGTCTTCTCCCCTTGTTACACTTCCCGCTAACAACGCAGCGTCACAGTCAGGAAAACGTTCTTTAACGAACATTTCCGCTGTTACAAAGGGGGAAAATCTAGTTTTCTTGTTCATAGGCAATCCCTCGTTTCCTATACATAAAGTCATTATTGACTAAACCACATGAATTGTCGACAAAATTACGAATGTTTTATATGAAAGCCAAAGTGGTATCCTAAAATATAAAAAATACGGTTCCAGGAGGATATACTTATGTCGCTACCATTGAATAAATTAATTATCCCTGCCAGTTTGGCAATCATGCTCATCTCTGGCTGCAACAGCAATGAAGCAGAACAGGGAGTGAAAGAAATAGAAGAAGAAACAAAGAATGCCGCTGAGGCGACAGAAGAGAAATCAAAAGAAGTAGTCGATAAAGTGAAGGAAGAGGCTCCGGGAATCATCCAGAACATGAAAGATACGTATAAAGAAAGCGAAGAAGAAGTTAAAGACAATACTCTTCAAGCCGGAGATATGGCAATTGTACAAAAAGATGCCTACCTCGCACTAACACCGGAAGCATACGACGAGCTCTATCAATTAATTGAGATAAATGATGTAGACGGAGTAGACACGATCGTCCAGGATCATAAAGTGGAGGAGGTCAAACAAGGCAGTGAAGTAGAAATCCTGGAAAGAGAAATTAGACGAACAAAAGTGAAAATGAAAGATTCCGGACAGGAAGGATATCTCCCGACAACTATGCTTGAACCTATTCAATAGAAAATACACAGCCATTGACCTTATGGAGACACATTTTCGCGCGTGAGCTGAAAAATGCGGTATCCATCGGCCATATGGAGTCACAAAAAAGCGCTGGAACAATAAAATGCAGCATCCATTTTGTGGTTGACATGATTATCCATAATAAAAAGGCTACTCAAAAAGCCGAATATATATTTGACTTTTTGAGTAAGCCTCTTTTTTTGTCCTATTTAGATGTAAAAGTATCTGGCATCACAACTGCGATGACTTCTCCTTTAGCGCACAATGTTTGCCCAGCATACACTTCTGTTTCGACTCGATATTTTTTTGGATGGATTTCATGTACGGTTCCTATTGCCTTTAATGCAGTTCCTTGAGGTGTCGGCTTCATGAAATCGACATGCAAGGATGCTGTTACGAATCTAGGTGGTTCTGCCCCGTCACCAGGTTCAAATCCATTTTTGCGATGAAGGTATAAAGCTGCTGACCCAGTGCCATGGCAATCTACAAACGAGCCAATCACTCCCCCATATACAAACCCTGGCATTGCCATATGTTCTTTTTTAGGATTGTAGATGGATACGGTTTTCACCCCGTCCCAACCGGTCCGGAAATGGTGTCCGTGCTCATTCATCCTCCCGCATCCGTAACACCACGCAAAATCCTCTGGGTATTCATCCTGGATGGCTTTCAATACTTTTTCTTCCATCGGGTTCCCCCCTTGTCAATTGGTTGATCTATATTAATTTCTTGATTCAAGCTTGAATTCCTCTAAAATCAGCCATTTTCCTTGGATGATGTATATGATCATTGTATATGTGCAACATATTTTTCTTCAAAACAGCCAAATGATAAGATTGATGTAAATTATTTTAGGAGTGATGAAATGAAATACAGACGCTTAGGGAAAACCAACCTTGATATATCTGTAGTCGGAATTGGGACTTGGCAGTATGGCGGTGAGTGGGGAAAGGATTTTGGACAATATGAAGTTGATGCCATCCTGGACAAAGCAAATGAGAAAGGGATCAACTTCCTCGATACAGCTGAATGCTATGGAGATCACTTATCCGAAAGTCTTATTGGAGATTACCTGAGCCGTGGAAAGCGGGAGAACTGGATTGTGGCAACAAAATTCGGTCATCATTTCCATGGTAATTTTGAAAGGACCCGACACTGGAGTGCAAATGAAGTACTGAAACAGCTTGATGCTTCGCTAAAAGCTCTAAAAACAGACTACATAGATTTGTATCAGGCTCACTCATGTACAGACGAAGAATTCAACAACGACGAATTATGGACAATGCTTGATAAACAATTGGAGAAAGGAAAAATCCGCAGCCTCGGAATATCACTTCGATCGAATGAAGAAAGCTACCAAACGGATCGCGCTTCTGACGTACACGCAGGTGCCATCCAGGTCGTATACAACCGCCTTGACAGGAAGCCGGAAGAACAGATCTTCCCTTCTAGCCAAAATCAAAATCTTGGGGTACTTGCCAGGGTTCCGCTGGCTAGTGGATATTTAAGCGGAAAATACAAACCAGGTGCGACCTTCAACGCTGATGATGTCCGCTCAAAACATGACAGCGAAGAAACAGCCATCCTGCTCAAGCAGGTAGAAGAAATCCAACAAAACGAGGTTCCTGAAGGTGTGCCTATGGCCACGTGGGCATTATCCTGGGTCTTGAAACACCCTGCAGTAACTGCTGTCATTCCAGGCTGCAAGTCACCAGAACAGGTGGACCTCAATGCGAAAGCAGCAATGCTGGCTGATGATCAACATCCTCAGAGTGTTAAATAATTGAATTTTGCCCCGGCATATTGCTGGGGCATCTTTATTCAGATGAATTAATAGCTCTACTTATACGATTTCAATCTATAGACTAAGAATCTTTCATTCGGGTTATTTTCAGGTAACTTCACTTCATTGATCAATTCAAATGGTGTTTGCGTCTCTAAATAAAAGATATAGTCTTCTGATGGATAATATAGAATCACATCGATATCCCTTTGATCTTCCTCAAAAGAGATTAGGATATTGTTTAACACTTTCATCAAAATTTGAACGGTAAAAGGATTAAAGAAATAAAACTTGTTTTCTTCTGGTGAAATTTCATATTCCTCCGCCAAAACGCAATAAAAATGAATTTTATCCGCCCTGTAACGATGGTTCTTTAAGTAATTCTGTTTGTTTTCTAGGGCTTCCATATAGAACGCTTTATTCATTTCAATTCCGGCAACATGGCAATTGAAGAGATCATTCAGGTAAAAGTTCATACGTCCTTTCCCACACCCAAAGTCGACTACATGATCATCATGTGCAAGTTTATAATCATTGAAAAATTTTTCTAACGCACTATATGGTGTGGGTTCATACCGATGGTAATGCAATGAAGTCATGAATCCTTTTTGGTCACCTGTTGTTTTTACATTCAGCAATTTGTCCCATTGATGTTCATTCATAAGCTTGAGCTCCATTCTTAAAGCATCCGCGAAAAAGTTATACTCACATTTTCTTTAAAACAGCCTGCCGCCATAAATAGCTTTCATTAAAGATCTTTGTTTTTCCGCTCTCTAACTTCCTTCATTTTTTCATAAAAGCTGTCTTCCAAATCTATATCAAAGTAGTTATAAAATTTCAATAGATACGCGAGGCAATCAGCCAGCTCCTTACCAATATCATTTTTGATGCTCTCTTTCGCAGCGACGAACGCCTCTTCTTCCCCCATTCCCTCCTTCACCTTCATTTGTGTGAAATTAAAAGCATTCCTCAACTCCTCCGCAACTTCTGCTACCTCAGTAGTCAGAAGTAAATAGTTATTCAATAATGACTCTCTGCTTTTAGCATAGTTTTCTTTATTGATTTCCCAGCCCATTTCTTTTTGATATTCCTTTGTATATGCTTGTAACTCTTTCAATTCGACACCTCTTCCGGTAAAATTATCCTGTTGTCGTTATGGCATTCTTACTATCATTTTAACTTAATATATCAACATGAGGGGAAATGGCGCAAAAGATGAACTCGGAAAAAATGAAAAGAAATAGAGCAGTAGTAGCAGGAGGCAGCATTGCAGGCATGCTTGCTGCAAGGGTCCTGTCTGAGTTTTTCAATGAAGTATTAGTAATAGAAAAAGATAAAAGCGCTGAACTGGGCATGAACAGGAAAGGCGTTCCGCAGAGTGTCCATGGCCATGTCTTATTGAAAAGTGGTGAAGAGATCCTTGAGGAGTTTTTCCCTGGAATCATTGAGGAATTGTCCGAAAAAGGAGCGAAAAAATCTGATTTTGCTGGAGATCTCGTTTGGTCACACCACGGAAGTGAGAAGATTCGATTTGCTTCAAATGTGTTCATTAGTCAGCAAAGTCGTCCATTACTTGAAAGACAAATTCTGATGAGGCTGGAAAAGATGTCAAATATTCATTTTCGATTCGGCTGCAAAGTTAAGAGTCTACTAATTAATAGGAATGAAATTGATAGAGTGGTATTCGAGGATGAAGAAGGATTAATAATCGAACTCCCAGCAGATTTAATAATCGATGCTTCTGGGGCTGCGGCACTCCATAACCAATGGCTAAGGGAGTCAGGATACCAAACTCCTTCCAAAACAGAAGTTAAGGTGGATTTATTTTATGGCAGTATGGTCTATAAAGGATTCTCTTCTGGATCAACGGATTGGCACAGTCTTCTCGCTTATCCTAATCCTCCAGAGACTAATCGCGGCGGGACGATTTCCCCTATTGAAGGGAATCGTATGTTGGTAACCCTGATTGGCTATGGTACCAAGGATGTCCCTAATGATGCAGACAGTTTTATGCGATATGCAAAAACACTTGAACACCCTGATTTATATGAGGTGATAAAAAATGAATTACCATACTCGCAGAAAGTTGAGGTCTATCGGTTCCCTGCCCTTCGCCGTTACCATATAGAGAAACTTAAAGATTTTCCTTCTGGCTTGCTCGTGATGGGTGATGCTATTTGTCGGATCGATCCTGTTTTCGCACAGGGAATGAGCCTTGCTGCAATGGAAGCTAAGGCATTGAAGGAGCTATTAATGAAGGAGACAACCAAGAAACAGTTAACAAAAAGCTACCATAAAAAGGTCGGAAATATCCTTCAAATCCCCTGGCTAATTGCCTTAACAGAAGACTTTCGGTTCCGAACGACCAAAGGAAGAAAGCCAATAGGTCTTTCGATGTTACAATGGTTCGTAAAGAAAGTCGTGGCGGCAAGCACTCATAATGAGGATGTTTACACTCAGTTCATCCAGGTTCTGCATCTAAAAAAGCATCCAATATACCTTGCGAGACCCGATATTCTTGCTAAAGTATTTAAGAATTCTTAGTTAACATAATGGCCCCCCGAATGTAAGATTCGGGGATCCCCCACTTCTCTCTGAAATAAGTGGGTCGATACTATTGAGATCACTCAAAATTTGCATGCCTTTTTAAATACTCCGTTTTTCAAACATGTACTTGTTTCACATTTTAAACAATGAACACTGTGAAGGGTATTGGATTAAATAAAATGACATCAATAAAGTGGCCTACTGCCATCTTTAGAAGGATTTCCCAATAAGTATTGGTATTTTTATGTTAAAAAGTGTGTTAGGCTTGAGGGAATGATAAATATCTAGGGCTATTCGACTTTTCTTAGTCACCCCCTTATGGGAAGGAGATCGAGAAATGAAAGAAATCAGTGTTTTCCTAGATGACTACCGCAAGGCTCCCGAAGGCTATGTTTTAGCAGAAACAATAGATGAATGTCTCATTCTCTTGAAAAACTATGAAATCGACCACCTGTCTTTAGATCATGACCTTGCAAGCCATACCAGAAATGGATTGATGCTTGTAAAAATAATGGTCGAGAAACAGCTGTATGCCAATCGAATCACGATTCATTCTGCAAACTCGGTAGGCGGGAAAGCTATGTATAAATGTTTCAAGCAAGCCCAGAATGACTACCTTATGCCTCAGTCTATAAATATTCTTTTGCGTCCCCTGCCCCTGCACTCCTTTACTTCACGGATGCTGTCTATATATAAAAAATAGTCAGCTTTTAAGTTCCCACATTCCCTTGCTGAAAAGGTTTAGTACCCATTTCTGTTATCTGGTATCAAGATGAAAAATGGACCAGAACCTCTGGCCCATTTTTCCCTAGGTATTGAGTGCCTTTTCCACTACTCCATTAGCATGTATTACGGTTGTATCAAATAGAGGAATAACTGCATCTTCTTGCTTAATCAACAGTCCGATTTCTGTACATCCCAGAATGATGCCTTCTGCCCCTTCAGCAGCAAGGCCTTCAATAATACTTTTAAAGTTTTCTCTTGAGGAGGGCTGGATAGATCCAAGGCACAATTCATCGAAAATCGTTTTATTGATTAAGTTCCGATCTTTTTCGTCTGGAATTATAACCTCGATATTTTCTGTTTGGATTCTTGATTTGAAGAAATCCTGTTCCATCGTATACTTAGTTCCAAGCAAACCGACTTTTTTAATTCCCATCTTTTTGATTTGTGCTGCAGTCTCATCTGCTATGTGAACAATTGGCAGGCTTGTCTTCTGGCAAATTTGGTCAATCACCTTATGCATTGTATTGGTGCAAATCACGATGAAATCAGCTCCTGCTTTTTCCAGTGAAATAGCCGCTTCACCTAAAATCTGCCCTGCTTCATGCCATCTGCCTTCTGATTGGCATCTTTCTATATCATTAAAATCAACACTAAATAAAATGATTTTTGCAGAATGCAATCCTCCAAGCTGCCGTTTTACTCCCTCATTGACTATCCGGTAATATTCAGCAGATGACTCCCAGCTCATACCACCAATCATTCCAATCGTCTTCATAATGATCTCTCCTTTGATTTCATACTATATATTACTACAAGTTCCATAAACGTAATGAATAAGCCTTCAAAAATGCGGTTTTTTCTTTACAGACATATAGGAATAGTTAATAATTAACAAAACACTTCATTTATTAAGGAGAAATTGTTTGGAATCATTTATGAATTTTAGGAAACAACTTTTACATAATTACATCTTTGGCTCAAGCTTAGCAGTTTTAGGAGTAGGAGGAATTTTTATTTTCTTCACACTATCTCTTTCTGCATTTGAATTTTTTGTCCTGGCTGCTATTTTAACAATTTCTTTCTTTTCCATGATCATTATTGAGTACTTTGCTTTTTCAAAGGATATTAAGCCCATCTTGAAAGTTTATGAAGAAGGTTGCTTAAATTTGAACTCTTTGCATCATGCCTTTGCCAGGCTGCACAGTTTTCCCACTCTGACTTTTAAAAGGATAATGGGCCCGCATTTAATCGGCTTATCAGCTCCCGCAGTGATTCTAGCAACATACTTTATCCATTTGGAATTGTTGAGTATTCCCTATTCTTTTGTGCTTTTTGCAATGATTGGAGCAATCCTGGTAGCCGGGATGCATGGTATAATTGAATTTTTCCTAACAATAAAGGCAATACAGCCATTGCTCAAAGAGCTATCCAATATAGCAGATCAACATTTCAGCGAGTCTCTATCTCTGGAAGGTAAAAGAATAATCTCGATTAAGCGAAAATTCCAATTAAGTTTTCTTTATATAACCGTTTTTCCAATTTTATTATTCGGTCTTGCGACTCAAGTAAAGCTCGATATAGTGCGAGAATCGATTCAAAATTATTGGAGCTGGGCTGGCTTCATAATCCTTATAGGTCTTGCTTTCGCTTATTATGGTTCAAAATTACTATTTTTGGATGTAAACCAACCTATAGTCCAACTGCAAAACTCCATGAAAAATGTTCAGGAAGGGAACCTAACGGCAAAAACCGACGAATTATACTCCGATGAATTCGCAGGCTTAGTTAGTGGCTTCAATCACATGGTTGATGCCATCAATATTCGGGAACAACAAAACCAAATGATGTTCGAGAGTTTGCTCGAGAGTTTGTCGGCAGCATTAGATGCTCGTGATCCTTATACTGCGGGACATTCCGGAAGAGTAGCAGCTTATTCATTCCAAATCGGAGAAAAGTATGGATTATCGGTACATGAACTTTCATTGTTAAAAAAATCAGCGATCTTGCACGATATTGGCAAGATTGGCATCACGGATAAAATCTTGCAAAAAGACGGAAAACTCACAGATGAGGAATTTGCCGAGATTAAAAAACATCCCTTAGTTGGTGCGAATATAGTTCAGCAAGTACAAGGGGTTACAGACATGGACGTAGTTATTGAAGGCATAATGTATCATCACGAACGTTATGACGGCCGTGGGTATCCATTGGGAATATCAGGAACTGCCATACCTCTATTTGGGAGAATCATTGCAGTGGCAGATGCGTTTGATGCCATGACTTCCAACAGACCTTATCGGAATGGAATGTTGTTTGATAAAGCACTAACAATAATTGAACAAGGTAAGGGTTCTCAATGGGATCCAGAGTTTGCAAGCATCTTTGTAGAATTGATGAAAGAACCAATGAAAGCAAAAAAGGTGACCTCCTAAAAGAACAGCAGAAGCCTTAGTGAAATAACGCCAAAGAGCAATGTTTTCACATTGCTCTTCTTTATTTATGAACTCTTAAAACCTGCGTACATACCATTCGCGTGCAGCTTCCACCTCATTTAGGGTCAATTGATGCCCGCTGTTCTCCCAATGCATTTCTATATGAGCATTAGCTTTAAGCAATAGTGACTTCAATTCCTCTGACTCGGCTGCAGGACAAATCGGGTCGTTCTTCCCGGCAGCTAAGAACACTTCTGTACCGGAAAGTTCCGGCAGGTCAATCCCTCTTCTAGGAACCATTGGATGGTGGAGGATTGCTCCTTTGAGGGCATTCTTGTAGTGGAAAAGTAAGCTAGCGGCGATATTGGCGCCATTCGAATAACCAACTGCAACAATGTTGCTACGGTCAAGTTCATATTTTTCCGAGGCATCATCTAAGAACTCATGTAGTTCTTGAGTACGGAAGACCAAGTCCTCTTCATCAAAGACACCCTCAGCAAGCCTCCTGAAAAAACGAGGCATTCCATTTTCAAGGATGTTCCCTCGCACACTCAATACAGTCGCTTCCTGGTCAATCATATTCGCCAATGGAAGGAGATCGTTTTCATTTCCCCCTGTACCATGCAGCAGCAATAATGTTGGTTTCGATGAATCTGTTCCTTTTTTTTTAAATATGTTTCATTTTAAGTCTCCTTCCTTTTCAAAGATATCTTTACCCCTGGTTTATCGTTATATATCTCGAATTCAAGATAATTGTATAAATTATAGTTCCTTCTGTCAAGGAAGTACCTGTTGAATGGAGATAGAAATAGTCAAATTGGTTGAATGAAACAGGATAAAATGGAGCAGTAGCTGCCATCTCAAATAGTATCAAAGGATAGTATATAGGCGCTGACTGTAACAGCAACAATGATGAGGGCGGCTGCAAGCCATAATTCAATGTCAAAAAACAAAATGGTCCCCGTGATTGAGATCCACATTAAGCTCAGGCTAAGCACCTTATTTTTAAGGGTTATTCCGTTTTTCTCACGGAAGTCCTTAATGTACCTGCCTAACCATTTATTCTTGATTAATTTTTGGTACAATTCATCTGAAGCCTTCACATAACAGGCTGCACCCAGCAGGATCAGCGGGGTGGTCGGTAAGAGAGGAACAACAATCCCAATCACTCCCAGGGCTATTGAAAGTGTCCCTATGATGATCAACAAAGCTTTTAGAGCGAAATTCACCTTTTATCCCTCCTGAATCTTTTTCTGTGATTTCTTCACGAACATGTTAGTACCATAACTAGTAAATTTTAAATCTTCACTTTAAGAGACAATGACAAAATTATCCTATAACACCTGCATGAATTCAATACCTTTACCGGCAAAAAACTAAAAAGCTGCTCCCTTAGGAACAGCTTTTTAGTTAAGAGTTATAGAATGTCTAGTATAATAGTGGCTATATCTATAGAAAAATTCCACTTGAGCCTCTTGGCTCCCGACAGTGAAAATATAAATGGTTTTTGTTGGTTTCGACTGTTTTAAATAAGAAATACCTTGCTCCAATGCATATTCCTCTAGATACGTCTCAAGCTCCTTCTTCTTGATTGTATTAGGAGATTCCGATATCGACTGTTGTTTTTCCAATACAAAAGTATCAATGCATGAAACTAAATCTTGTCTGCTTATGTTCATTATAGTATATAATCATTCCTTTACAGTTAAAAAATCCATATTTGACAATAAAAAAAGTCAGAAAAGGATTATATATTCATTTCATCCTTTTCTGACTTATGATTTGGTTCTATGCCCATTCATTGCTATCAGAATTAATGTATTTAATTGTTAAAGATTTTTCAATTAAGCAAGGTTAAGAGTTTTAACCTTTACCCTTATTAGTATAGTAACATCTTGAAATGGATTATTCAAGAGGTACTTCACTTTATGGCTTCAAGATAAATAATGTAAAGCTCTTATCCTCATCAAAGTTCCAGTCAACAAAGTAATCAATAACCTTAGCGTCTAAATAGGTTTCATAGGAATTTAGATGTTTATTTATTACTTTCTTTTCAAGCTTCCTCTTAGCAATCTTCAAGGTTTCTGAGAAACCTAAATGAATGAATTCTTTTTCCAGGCTGATCAATATGCCTTGACGGACAACAATCAGTGTCCGCTCGTTAAGCAGCTTTGAATAAGTGCTTTCAGGAGTTTTTTGAATCTCCTTACTTAGCTCAATTGTTTTTTGCTCAATAAGCTGTTTATTGACGTATGATTGGGAATTCAGAAGCTGGTCTTGTTCAAAGATGAATAAGAACATTCCAGATTTTTCGTCTAGGTTCCAGTCATAGTAAAATTCCTTTATTTTATCTTTTGTGTTCGATTCAATATAGGACTTGATTTCCTCTTCGAGCGTTCCCACCATCAAGTCTCTTGTTTTTTGGACATAGACGCTTTGTTGGTTAGAGAGGAGAGTGTTCTCCATCGGGGATAAAAAGTTGGTAACATAAATTGATACAAAAGGACTCGAGATTGTGCAAAACACGTTACCGGGGCCGCGTCCAAAATTCTCTCTTAACAACCTTCCTATATATCCG